>JADCEL010000008.1 GCA_020250125.1 Rhodobacter sp. | reverse complement strand
GCCAGCGCCCGACCCGACGGGTGCGAAGCGCCCGCCATGGGCGGGTCGGGCGCTGGCCGGGGGCTGTGGCCCCCGGCTGGACAAGGGGCGGCGCGGCGCTGTGGCAGGGGCGATGGCCCCTGCCATTGAAGCGGGGGCAGTGCTTTCGTCAGTGCGGGCGGGGGAAACGCGACCCGCGTTTCCCCCGCCCGCGCAGGATGGTGCCCTGTGGCCCGGCAGGTCCGGGAACAGCGCAGGCGAGCGTCCGACCCGGCGGGTGCAATGCGCCCCCAGGGGCGGGGCGGGCGCGGGCCAAGGGCTTTGACCCCCGGCGGGCCTGTGGCACGTGCAGCGCAGGGTCGGGGCGATGGCCCCGGCCAGACCGCGAGAGGCGCAGGCGGAAGAGGTTCCTGTCTTCCAGCCTGCGGTCCATGCGGGTGGCACTTCTTCAGCAGCCTGTCAGCGTCCCGCGACCGCTTTCGCGACCGTATGGCTGATGGCCGACGAAGGGCAACCCTTCGTCGAATTTGCAGGCTGCACCGCCGCGGGCCTTGTGGCGCTCCGGCTGATCCGGGGGGTTTGCGGGCAGCGGCTTGGCACGATCTGCGCGGGTCGTGACGGGGCCGTGGGCGGCGCTTGCCTGTCTTGGCACCATGCCGCGCGGGGGCGAAGGCCGCTGTCCGGGCCCAAACCCGGCAGATGCCGCGAGGATCGTGGCCCTTCTGCTGACGCACCGGGCACGGCCCTTCCCGGCTGGCGGATGGCCGACCCGGCCCCTGCGGCAAGGTTGCCCGCCCCGCCGCAGATCGTGGCCCCCGCATGAGCGGGAAACGCCGGCCATCACTGTGAGAAGGGGCGCGAAACCGAAGGCCTGTTGCAACAGGTGAACGCAACCCTTGCCGCCCTGATGCTTCTGGCGGTCGCGGCCCCTGTCGGCGGTGTCGGTCCGGCCTCGGTCCGGCGGCGTGAAGCCCCCGTCCGCGCCATGATCACCGGCCGCAAGCGCGCACCTCTGCCCGGCGACGCCGCCTGACCCTGTTCCCCGACCACCTGTCCCTGTGGTCCGGCCGGCCCCGCCCTGTCCCGGTGGGGCTGCTGTCTTCCTGACGCCAGGCTGAAGCAGAAAGAAGGCATGCGTCAGGAACCGCTCAGGTCCGGGGCAAACCTTGGTGGCATCAGATCCAAGGAGACCAAGCCATGACATTCCGGAACTCTCTTCTCTTCGCCTCGACGGCCCTGACCGTGGCGCTTGGCCTGCCGGCCTTTGCCGCCATGCAGACCCAGGGCAACCCGTCGGACCCGTGCAGCGGCACTTGCGCCGCCCCGTCCGGTGCCAACGGCCTGTCCGCGCCGCTGATCCGTGTAAGCGGGGATGACGATGACGACAGTGATGACAGCGGCCGGGTCCGTCGCGGGTACGGCGATGATGACGGCGGGGACTGCGACGATGATGACGATGACGATGACGATGACGATGACGATGACGATGACGATGATGACTGCACCGGTGCCAGCGGCAACCCTGCGCCCGCAGGCACCGTGGCCCCGCCCGCGAACGGGCTGTTCGGCACCGGCGCGCCGCCTGTCGCCGTAACCAACTGATCCCCACCTGCCGTCTTTCGGCCCCCATCCTGCGGGGTGCCGCGCCTGACCGAAAGGACCTCTGATGAAATCCCTTCTCGCCACACTTGCGCTGACCACTGCGCTGACCCTGCCGGGGCTGGCAATGGCCCGCCCAGTCACACTGACCACCACGCTCAACAGCTATGGCGGTGATGGTGCCTATCTTGCGTTTTATGTCACGGATGCGTCGGGTGCCTATGCCGGCAGCCTGTGGATGGCAGGCGGCAAGTCGAAATACTACGAACATCTCAGCGACTGGTACGCCGCGACCGGGGGCGACCCCGCCCAGATCAACGGCATCACCGGGGCCAGCGTCGGTGCGGGGCGGACGCTGGAAATCACGCTGGACCTGGCCGACGCGCTGTTCGATGCAGGCTACACCCTGCACATCGACGCCGCGGCCGAAGACATGCGCGACAGCCCGAACGAGATCGCGGTGCCCCTGACCGCCGCCGGCGCGGGCACGCCCGTGCAGGGCCGCCGCTACATCGCCAGCTTCACCTACCGGTAAGGGGACGGGCCGATGATCCGCGCGCTTCACCGCTGGCCGGGGCTGGTGGCCCTGGTCCTTGTGACCGTCCTTGCGCTCAGCGGTGCGGCGCTGTCGGTCTTTCCCATGGCCGAACAGCTGGCCGCACCGCAGGCCGTGGCGGGGCAGAGCGTGGCCGATCTGGCCGCCCGCGTGGCCAGCCTCCATCCCGGGCTGGAAGAGATCCGCCGCGCACCTTCGGGCAGGATCACCGCCTGGTGGGTCGACGGCGGCACGCCGGGGTCGGCGGTGATCGATCCCGCGACCGGGGCGGATATCGGCCCGGCCGATCCGAACCCTGTGGAACGCTGGCTGACCAATCTGCACCGGTCGCTGTTTCTGGGCGATGCCGGGCGGCTGGTCATGGCCACGGGTGCGGCGGCGATGCTGGTGCTGACCCTGTCGGGCGCTGCCCTGGTCGCACGGCGCACGGGCAGCTGGCGGCGCTGGTTCAGCCGGCTGCGCGGACCGCTGGCCGGACGGCTGCATGTCGGGGTGGCGCGCATCGCGGTCGCGGGCCTTGCCCTTTCGGCGGCCACCGCGCTGTGGATGACGGCCTCGACCTTCGGCCTGCTGCCCGACGGCGCGAGGCGCCCGGCCGATCCTGCGGCCGTCAGCGGGCAGACGGGTTTCGCGCCCGCGCGGATGGCCGCGTTGCGGGATGTGCCGGTCAGTGATCTGCGCAAGCTCAGCTTTCCCTACGGCGGTGATGCACAGGATGTCTTTACCCTGACCACCGATGCGGGCACCGGCCTGATCGACCAGGGCACGGGCGAATTGCTTTCCTGGACCGATCCGGCACCCTGGCAGAGGGTGTCGGAAACCATCTACAGGCTGCACACCGGGCAGGGCGCGGCGGCCCTTGGGCTGATCCTTGGCCTGATCGCATTGTCCGTGCCAATGATGGGTGTGTCGGGCGGGCTGATCTGGGCCGCCGGGCGGCGGGGCCGGCCCCGGCTGCGCGACAATGCCCCGGCCGCGCGGGCGCAGACGGTGATCCTGGTTGGGTCCGAAGGGGGCAGCACCTGGGGCTTTGCCGCGACGCTGGCGCGCGTCCTGCGTGATGCCGGGCAGGCGGTGCATATCGCGCCGATGTCGGCCCTTGACCCCGCGCGCCACCCGAAAGCCGAGCGCTTCCTGATCCTGGCCGCGACCTATGGCAAGGGTGACGCGCCTGCCTCGGCCAAAGGGTTCCTCGACCGGCTTGCGCGGCTGGCCACGGCACCCGCCGCCCCGCTGGCGGTGCTGGGCTTTGGCGACCGCAGCTTTCCCGCCTTCTGCGCCTTTGCGGCAGGGGTAGAGGATGCCGCCCGCGCCAGGGGCTGGGCCACCCTGTTGCCCATGGATACGGTGGACCGCCAGTCGCCGCAGGATTTCGCGCGCTGGGGCCGGGCGCTGGGGGGCACCCTTGGGCTGGACCTCGAGCTTGACCATCACCCCGCCCGCCCCGCCGCCGACAGCCTGACACTCACCTCGCGCCGCGACTTCGGCGCAGAGGTGCAGGCCCCCTCCGCGATCCTGCGCTTTGCCCTGCCGAAGGCATCCCTCCGGGCACGGCTGGCGGGCCGGGGATTTGCGCGGTTTCAGGCGGGCGATCTTCTTGGCATCCTGCCCGAAGGGTCGGCCGTGCCGCGCTTTTATTCGCTCGCTTCCGGCAGCAGGGATGGCTTTGTCGAGATCGTGGTCAAGAAACATCCCGGCGGCCTTTGCTCGGGTCAGCTTCTGGCGCTGGAACCGGGCGACCCTGTGCAGGCCTTCCTGCGGCGCAATCCGGGCTTTCATGCCGGGCGGGGCCGTGCGCCCCTGATCCTGATCGGGGCAGGCACGGGGATCGGGCCGCTGGCCGGGATCATCCGCGCCAATCGCCGCCGCCGCCCGGTGCATCTGTTCTTCGGGATGCGCCATCCGGACAGCGATTTCCTTTATGGCGATGATCTGGCAGCGTGGCAGTCCGGGGGGCGGCTTGCCCGCCTGACGACCGCCGTTTCGCGCGGGGCGCGGCCGCACCATGTGCAGGATGCGCTGCGGGCCGAAGCGGCGCAAGTGGCCGGGGCGATCCGACAAGGCGCGAAGGTCATGGTCTGCGGCGGGCGCGACATGGGCCGCGGCGTGGGCCGCGCGCTTGAGGATATCCTTGCGCCCATGGGTCTGACGCCCGCGATGCTCAAGGCCGGGGGGCGGTATGTCGAAGATGTCTACTGACCTGATCCGCCATGCGCTGAACGGCCCGACCATGGGCACCCGCTGGACCGCGCTGTTCTTTGCCGCTCCGGGCTTCGACCCCGCCCCTGTGCAAAGCGCCCTTCAGGCGGCGGTGGAGGAGGTGGATGCGCAGATGTCCACCTGGAAGCCGGACAGCGACCTGATGCGCCTGAACGCGGCACCGGTTGGACCGTGGCGGGACATACCGCCCGATCTGGCGCGGGTGCTGAAACTGGGGCTGGACATCGGGCGCGCATCTGACGGGGCCTTCGACATCGGGATGGGCGATGCGGTGCGCGCCTGGGGCTTTGGCCCCGCCCCGGCCGATCCGCAGGCCATCCGCGCCGCGATGGCGGCGTCACGCCGCCCGGCCCATGAGGTGCTGGACCTTGACGGCAGCAGGGTGCGCAAGACAGCGCCCCTTATGCTGGACCTGAACGGCATCGCCAAGGGCCATGGCGTGGACCGGCTGGCCGAAGTCCTTTCGGACCACGGACTGCGTGATGCGCTGGTCGGCATCGACGGCGAGATGCGCGCCCTGGGTCTGCGCCCCGACGGCCGCCCATGGACCATCGCTGTCGAGGCGCCGGACCCTGACCGCCGCGCGCCCCGGTCCATCCTGACGCTTCAGGATGCGGCGGTGGCAACCTCGGGCGACTATCGCCACCGGGTCACGGTGCAGGGCCGACATCTGTCGCACACGATGGACCCGGCGCGTGGCGCGCCGCTTCTGGCCTGTCCCGCATCGGTCAGCGTGATCGCGCCCACCTGCGCGATGGCCGATGCCTGGGCAACGGCGCTGATGGTGGCGGGCGTCGATGCGGGCGCACTCCTGGCCCGGAAGACCGGCCTCGACGCCCTGTTCCTTGCGCGCGATGATGCAGGCGGCGTACAAGCCATCGCTGTCGGACACCTGTTTTCCGGAAAGCCTGCGGCGACGGCGACGACCGCCTGAGACTGCGCCGTGGATCACGCGCAGACAGACCGGATCAAGGCCCTTCGCTCTGCCATCGCCCTTGCGGGTATCGTGGCCGGGCCGGGGCTGCACGCTGGCAACCGCACCGACCTTGCGCAGAAGGGTCCGCTTCGCGGGCATCGTGCCGGTTCCGGCGGCGCTGGTGGCGGAAATCCTGCGCGGCCCTGCGCGCGGCAAGGCGGGATTCGGCGCATTGGCGGCCCTGCCGGTGACCGCCGCGCACCGCCGCACCCGCAACGGGCCGGGCAAATCCGGGATTGTCACCGCCCGTCCGATCCGGGCCACGCTCGACCCGGCCATGACCTTTGCGCTGGGTGCCGTGATGGCGCTTCCGGGGGCCATGCCGGCATCGCCCAGGGGACCCGCCACCTGTAAAGCGCCCGGACGCCATTGAAGGCGCGCACAGGGCCCCGGATCGATCGGGGCGGTCCGTTGCGCTTTGGTCTGGACCGCAGGCCGGCAATCCTGGCCGGTGCGCTTGCCGTCAGGTGGCGGCGGATGATTGACGGGCCGCGACCGCGCACAGGGGCATGGCTGCGGCGCGATGGTGCGCCTGGCCAGCCCTTCGGGCTTGGAGTGATATGAAGCGGCCCGGACCATGGGATACCCTTGGTCAAGGGCCGCAAGCGCCACATCAGGGCGTTCATCTTCTTGCCGGGACGGGCGGCTTCGCAAGACCTCTCCGCCCCGGCCTGAACCGCCAGCAGACACAAAGGCGGCGTCCCTGGCGGCGGGCAATCCACCCCACCGGCCCGCCACCTGTCCGGCATATCCATGAAAAAATGTGGAAAACAGGTCTTCCCGGCAACCGCCGGAAAATCATTCGCCATATCCGGCGCGGCCGGGTTCCGCTTGTGCACCCGGCGGATCACGACAGATTCTGCCTGCCCCAGCCCTGTCATCAGCGTCTTCGCCCGATCACCCTGCCAAAGGCTCCGCCAGTCTTGACCCGACGCTGCTTTTCCGCTAACGCAACCACAGGCCAATCGGCCACCGACGCCGGGGCGCCCGGATCAATTGCGTCCCATCACTCCGAATGCGGTCCGATACCGCATGTTTTGGGACGAATATGACAAGATTTTCCGACCTCGCGCTGGACCCGCGCGTCTTGAAGGCTGTTGAAGAAGCCGGATACGAAACACCGACCCCGATTCAGGAACAGGCCATTCCCGAGGCGCTGAAGGGCCGCGATGTTCTGGGCATTGCCCAGACCGGCACCGGCAAGACCGCCAGCTTCACCCTGCCGATGATCACCCTGCTGGGTCAGGGCCGCGCCCGCGCCCGGATGCCGCGCAGCCTGGTGCTTGCCCCCACGCGCGAACTGGCCGCCCAGGTGGCCGAGAATTTCGACACCTATGCCAGACACACCAAGCTGACCAAGGCGCTGCTGATCGGCGGCGTATCCTTTGGCGAGCAGGACAAGCTGATCGACCGCGGCGTCGATGTGCTGATCGCGACACCCGGCCGCCTTCTGGACCATTTCGAACGCGGCAAGCTGCTGCTGACCGGGGTGCAGATCATGGTGGTGGACGAAGCTGACCGGATGCTGGACATGGGTTTCATCCCCGATATCGAACGCATCTTCCAGCTGACACCCTTTACCCGCCAGACCTTGTTCTTCAGCGCCACCATGGCACCCGAGATCGAGCGGATCACCAATACCTTCCTGACCAACCCCGCCAAGATCGAGGTTGCGCGTCAGGCCACGGCATCGCTGACCATCGAGCAGAAGCTGTTCCAGTTCACGCCGTCACGCAAGGACCGCAGCTTTGCCGAAAAGCGCGCCACCCTGCGCGCCCTGATCCAGGCCGAGGGCGAGCGTTGCACCAACGCCATCATCTTCTGCAACCGCAAGATGGATGTGGATGTGGTGGCGAAATCGCTGAAACAGCACGGCTTCAACGCATCCCCCATCCATGGCGATCTGGACCAGTCGGTGCGGACAAGGACGCTGGACGGGTTCCGCGACGGAACGGTGCATCTGCTGGTGGCATCCGACGTGGCGGCGCGCGGGCTGGACATTCCGGCGGTCAGCCATGTGTTCAATTTCGACGTGCCCTCGCACCCCGAAGACTATGTGCACCGCATCGGCCGCACGGGGCGCGCGGGCCGTCTGGGCAAGGCCTTTACCATCGCCACACCGTCGGATGACAAATATCTGGGGGCCATCGAAAATCTGGTGAAAATGCCGATCCCCCGCGCCGAGGCCCCGGCCATCGAAATCTCTGACACGGCCGAACCCGATGCCCGCCGCCCCTCTGCGCGCGAGCGTGGCCCGAAGCGCAGCGAGCGCGGCGACCGCAACCGCCCCGTCCGCGACCATGGCCGCGAAGCCCCGCGCGAACCGATCCGCAACGTGCCGCCGGTGGTGGCCGAAGCCCCGGTTCCCGCCGTTGCAGCGCCTGCGGAAGCCGTGCCGCAACCGCGCGACGACCGGCCCCGCGACGACCGCGCCCCCCGTCAGGCCGACCGCCGCGAGCCGCGCCCCGAGCGCGCCCCGCGCCCCGACCGCGAGCCGCGCGCCCCCCGCGACGCCCGCCCGGACCGCGATCAGCGCCGCGAGCCGAACCGGCGCGACGACGGCACGGTGATCGGCATGGGCGACCATATGCCGGACTTCCTGACCAGAAGCTTTGCAACATCGTCCTCGGCTGAATGACACAAGGTCCCCGGTGAAGGGGGCCTTTGGTTCTTGGGGTGGGCTGTGAAAACGCCTCGATGGCCATGCGCGAAGGACTGCGGGCGTAGCAGTCACTACGAAAGACTTGACCGGTCGCTGAGGTGAAGATACCGAAGGCTCCATGGAACGTTCAACGCACATTGCCCAAGGCTGGTGGCTGGTCTCCTGACAAGGTGGCCGGGACGTTTCCTTGATTTCCGGGCCGCCGCATGGGCGGCCCTTTTTCTTGACCACCTGTGCGGCACCCTCTTGTACCTTGGAGGACCAGCACATGACCAAAACCGTTATCCTGACCGGAGATCGTACGACCGGTCCCCTGCATATCGGCCACTTTGCCGGATCACTGCGAAACCGGCTTTCTTTCCAGTCAGATCACGGCCAGTACCTCCTGCTTGCCGACAGTCAGGCGTTGACCGACAATACCCATGACCCGGGCAAGGTGCGCAGGAATGTGCTGGAGGTAGCCCTCGACTATCTGGCGGTCGGCATCGATCCTGATCGGACGACGATCTGCCTGCAATCGCATCTGCCCGCCTTGGCAGAACTTTCCATGCTCTACCTGAACTTCGTGACGGTGGCACGGCTGGAGCGCAACCCGACGATAAAGGACGAAATCAGGGCCAGGGGTTTTGGCCGCGATATCCCAGCCGGTTTCTTGTGTTATCCGGCTGCCCAGGCAGCCGACATCACGGCGTTCAAGGCTACGATTGTTCCGGTTGGAGAGGATCAGGCACCTCTGATCGAACAGACGAATGAAATCGTCCGCCGGATCAACGCGACTGCGGGCGCAGGTATCCTGCCCGAAGCAAAGGCGGTAATTCCGAAATCCGGCCGCCTGCCTGGAATTGATGGCAAGGCGAAGATGTCCAAATCAGCCGGTAACGCTATTGCGCTGTCCGCCTCACCCGATGAAATCCGGGCCGCAGTAAGGGCGATGTATACGGATTCCGCCCATCTGCGGGCGGATGATCCGGGCCATGTCGAAGGCAATGTGGTGTTCTCTTATCTCGACGCCTTTGATGATGATCTGGAAGCGGTTGAAGAGTTGAAGGCCCGCTATCGGCGCGGCGGCCTTGCGGACCGCGCGATCAAGGCCAGACTCGAAGCTGTCCTCCAGAACCTGATCGCGCCGATCCGCCAGCGCCGCATGGAAATTGCGCAGCATCCTGACCATGTCCTTGACGTGATCCGCTGTGGCACCGCGAAGGCAAGGGAACGTACAGAAGCCACCAAGCGTCAGGTTGTCGAAGCCCTGGGACTGTTCCTTCTTTGAAGATAACGCCAGGTGTGCCGTCTTTTGTCCGGGCTTTGGAATTCGCGCATTGGGCTTTTGGCCGCATACCCAGACAAGCTCGCGAATGCCGCGCAGATCGTCGCTCCCGCCCGGACCGCGATCAGCGCCGCGAGCCGAACCGGCGCGACGACGGCACGGTGATCGGCATGGGCGACCACATGCCGGACTTTCTGACCAGAAGCTTTGCAACGGCCGGATCTTCGGGCGAGTAACGGAAAGGCCCCCGGTTCGGGGGCCTTCTTCGCCGGGAACATCCGGCAGGGATGCCGGAATCTTCTGCTGCGGACCCGGCAGGCGGCCCCCGAAGCGGCCGCCAGGGTGCCTGCGGCGTTATGCCAACCCCTGACCTGCGGCCTGTCATGGCAGCCTGATGCTGACACGCGGGTGAAACAATGCCGGCCGCATGGGCCGGCGACGGGACACCAGCACCCTCTTCCGCAGGCGCCTTCGGTCTGACCGGGGCCATCTCCCCTGCCACAGCGCTCCGCTGCCCCTTGGCCCGCCAGGGGCCACAGCCCCCGGCCATTTCCCGGCGGGCGCTGGTCTGCGTAGCTTCGGGAACGGTCCTGCCGGGACCGTGGCCCCTGACCGGGCGGGGAAACGGGCTGCGTTTCGGGGTCCGCCCGGAATGGCAAGCCCATGTCAGGCGGATCAGGATGATGTCCCCGTCCGGCAAGCGGGACAGGCATTTTTCTGCACCCCGCCAAGGCCCCGGATCCCCAACCTGCACGGCAAGGCCTGCTGCCGCAGTATTCCTGCCGGGGCGATCCTTGGGTGCCTGCGTATGGCGGCAGCACCCCGATCGCGGTCATGGATGCCGGATGTGCCCTTGGCAGTTTGGGGGGCACGACTGATGCACCGCCTTGACCGATCCGGCAGGGTGCGCGCCTGTCCGATCCGAAGCACCCCTGGCAGTACCTTCTTGCGGCATTGCGGGCTTGTCGCCGAAGACCCTGCCGGCTGGCTGTTCATCGAAGGCGCAACGGCCCATGCCGGGCTTGATGCAGTTGCACATGCGGGCCACCGTTTCGGGGGGGCAAGTCTTGACCGGGGGCTGATGCCGCTTCCCGCAGCAGGACCGTTCCATGCGCAGGGTCCTGATCCCTGGCACTGCGATCTTGCCTGATGGGCGTCACGCCACCATCATCCGCATCAGCCGGTCCTTTTCGCCGCTGTCGCGCGCCGCTGAAACGGCGTCGGCCAGCGCCTCCAGCGAGGCGATGGAGTGACCTGCGCGGAAGCTGTCGACATGGGGCAGCATGGCGCGGATGCCGCCCGCCTTCGGCGCAAAACCATCCCAGCGCAGCAGGGGGTTGATCCAGATCAGGCGGCGGGCAGACAGGTGCAGACGCTCCATTTCCCGCCCCAGATCGCCGCCCTCGTCACGGTCCAGCCCGTCGGTGATCAGCAGCACCACCGCCCCCTGCCCCAGCACGCGCCGCGCCCAGTCGCGGTTGAACACATGCAGGCAGGCGGCTATCCGGGTGCCGCCCGACCAGTCCTGCGCCTCGGCCCCGGCGGCGGCCAGCGCCGCATCGACATCGCGCTGGCGCAGGTGGCGGGTGACATTGGTCAGCCGCGTGCCAAAGGTAAAGGCATGGACCCGTGCCCAGCCCTGCCCCTTGCGGTTGGCCACGGCATGGACGAAGTGCAGCACCATCCGCGAATACTGCGCCATGGAGCCGGAGATGTCGCAGATCACGATCAGGTTCGGCCAGCGCTGGCGGGGGGATTGGCGCAGGATGCGCGCAATCTCTCCGCCCTGGCGCAGCGAGGCGCGGAAGGTGCCGCGCCAGTCGGGCCGCGCGCCCAGCGCATCGGCCACCGTCCGGCGCGAGGGCAGGGGGCGCACGGGCAGCGACAGGCGGGCCAGCATCCGCCGCGCCCCGGCCATTTCCGCCGTGCTCATCTGTTCGAAATCCAGCGTGCGCAGGCGTTCTTCCGGCGACAGCGTAAAGCGCGCATCGATCTCGATCTCTTCCGGGGGAAGGTCCCGGTCGCCGGCCTCGGGCAGATCGCGCTGCGCCCCGTCCAGCAGGGCCTCTGCCGCGCGCTTTTCGGCAGGGGCCGCCGCGCGGTCGTCCTGCACGCCGCGCACCGCAGGCAGCATCAGACTCATCATCTGTTCCAGATATCGCGGGTCGCGCCAGAACAGGCGGAAGACCTGGGCAAAGACCGGACGGTGTTCGGGGCGGCTGACAAAGCAGGCGTGCAGCGTCCAGTAGAAATCGACCCGTTCGGAAAAGCCGGCGGCCTCAACCGCGCGGATTGCGTCCAGCACCCGGCCGGGGCCGATGGGCAGGCCCGCCTTGCGCAGCGCGCGGGCAAAATGGGCGATGTTGTGGCCCAGCCTGCCGTCGGCGGGCAGATCAAGGGCGGGGGCGTCAGCCATGGCCATAGGCCGCAAGGGTCCGGGCCACGTTCCGGCGGTGGATCGCCGCATAGGGCGCGAACCAGCGCAACGATCCGTCTGCCAGCTGCGGGGCAATCACCTGATCCAGCGGCGTCTCCGCCAGGCCCGGATCGGTGCGCAGCCGCATCAGCCAGCGGATATAGGCGGCGGTGGCGGGCAGCAGCGAAGCGGCATAGCCGCCCGCCGCGATAACCTCGGGCGCGCCGTGATTTGGCAGAACATGCTGCGGCAGATACGCAGACAATCTTTCGATATCAGACAGATGCGCGCCAAAGCTCAGCGGATCACCAACGTAGGTGACAGTATCTTCCACCGTATCGCCTGCCAGAAGGATGCCGCTGTCGGCAAGCCAGACGACAGTGGCGTCATCGCTGTGGATATTGGCCTCGATCAGCCGCACCGCCCGCCGGCCAATCTGCAGGTCCACCACGCCCTCGAACACCCGTGTCGGCAGGATCAGCGGCGCGATGGCGGGCATCCCGCCCAGCGTTCCCGCCTCGATCGCCGCACGGTCCCGCGTCAGATGCTGGAAGGTGCGGCGATTGGCGATGATCTCGCAATCGGCAAACGCCCCGGTTCCCGCCACATGGTCCAGATGGCAGTGGCTGAGCACGACCGTGAACCGCCGCACCCCCGCCTGTTCCAGGGTCCGGCGGATCAGCCGGGCATGGGGCAGCGAGACATGGGTGTCATAGACCAGCGCGGCATCATCATCGACCAGCGCATAAGAGGCGATGCCCAGCGACAGCGCCCCGTCATCGACCCAGTTCGGACCCTTGGCAAACCTCTGCCCTTTGATCCGGCCATCGTAGAAGGCGAACAGGCCCGGATGCGGCTGAAGCACCCGGACATGCCCTGTCAGCCCGGTCATGCGACGGTCATCGTCTGGCGCACCTCGTCCAGCAGGCGCTTTGCCTCGGACCCCTGGATTTTCTGGATGTCGTCCTGATACTTCAGGATCGCGCCCAGCGTGTCGGCGATCACCTCGGGCGACAGGGCGATCACATCCAGCGCCAGCAGGCATTTCGCCCAGTCGATGGTTTCGGCAACACCCGGCTTCTTGAACAGGTCTTCACCGCGCAGGCGCTGCACAAAGGCCACAACCTCGGCGCTGAGCCTGGCCGAGGCCTCCGGCGCGCGGGCCTGCAGGATCTCCATCTCCCGCGGGAAGCTGGGGTAATCGACCCAGTGGTACAGGCAGCGGCGTTTGAGCGCGTCATGCACCTCGCGCGTGCGGTTCGAGGTCAGGATGACGATGGGCGGTTCGGGGGCGACGATGGTGCCAAGCTCGGGGATCGTCACCTGGAAATCCGACAGCGCTTCCAGCAGGAAGGCCTCGAAAGGTTCATCCGTGCGGTCCAGCTCGTCAATCAGCAGAACCGGCGCGCCGCCCGCCTGTGGGCGCATCGCCTGAAGCAGGGGGCGTTCGATGAGGTATTCTTCGGTGAACAGCTCTGTCTTCAGCGCGTGACGGTCCGCCCCGCCTGCCGCCTCGGCGGTGCGGATCGCGATCATCTGCTCGGCGAAGTTCCATTCGTAGACAGCGGAAGAGGCATCAAGCCCCTCATAGCACTGCAACCGGATCAGGCGGCGGCCCAGGGCGGCGGCCAGCGCCTTGGCGATTTCGGTCTTGCCGGTGCCGGCCTCGCCTTCCAGAAACAGCGGGCGTCCCAGCCGAAGCGCCAGAAAGACCACCGTGGCCAGCGGCCTGCCGCAGACATAGCGTTCCCCGGCCAGAAGCTGTTGCACGGCGTCGATGGATGCGATGGTTTTCAATGCGGAACTCCCCGTACCGATGGTGGCGGTGCCGCAGCGCAGGGTCAAGCCGTGGCGCGCGGGAATGCGACCAAGGAAGGGGGGCATCGGCGGCGCGGCGCATTGCGAAAAGCCGGGCCGGTGATTCGCGCGCAACCGCCCCCTGCCCCGGATGGCGGGCACCGGCGCGGCAAAGCTGTCTGCCGCCCAGACCGACGGGCGGGGTCGGTGACCCCGGCCCTGCCGGATGGACAGGTCGGCGCGGATCATTCCCCTGTCGCGCAACAGGCCAGGGGAAAGAGGACTCGCCTTCTGTCCGTGATCGGGTCATCCTTTTGCAGGAATGCCGCAGTGCCAGCGCAAAACCGCCATGGCGTCTTGCGATGCCCCGGGCAAGACGCATATGGCGTGCAGAGTTGGTGAAGGCCGTGCCGGATGACCCAGATGATCGACAACGCCGGTGAGGGCAACGACCGGCCCCTGCAGGACGGCGCGCAGCCGGACCGGGCCGGCCTGCTTGCGACGATCGAAAGGACTGGCAAGGATGCCGGGTTCTTCCGGACCCTGGGCAACCGGCACTGGGCATTTTTCAGCGATAACGGCCCCATTCTGCTGGTAACCTTTGAAACCGTCGCCGGCATCCGGCACCGGACGGGTGGCCTGCCGATGGGCTATGCCCTGGCCCATGACCGCGGCTGGTCTGCCCTGTGCCTGATCGCCGATGGCCAGACCTGGTACCGCGACCCCGCTGTCTACAGCTTTTTCGACGGGCTGGTGGACACTGCCTTTTTCGAAGGCTTCGACCGGGTCGTGTTCTACGGGGCGGGCATGGGGGCCTATGCCGCCTGCGCCTTTGCCGTGGCAGCGCCCGGTGCCACGGTGCTGGCCCTTGCCCCGGTGGCCACGCTGGACCCGGCCCTGACCGGCTGGGACACCCGGCACGCCCGCCTCCGCCGCCTGACCTTCACCGACCGCTACGGCTATGCGCCCGACATGACCGAAGGCGCGGGTGATGTCTTTGTGGTCTTTGATCCGGCCGAGCCGCTGGATGCGATGCATGCGGCGCTGTTTGCCCGGCCCCATGTCACCGCGCTGCGCGCCCGAAGGATCGGCCCGCAGGTGGAACAGGCGCTGGAGGGGATGCAGCTTCTGACGCCGCTGATCACCGCCGCCTGCGAGGGCAGTCTGGACGCCCGCCTGTTTCACCGGCTGTTCCGCAAGCGGCACAGCCATGGCCCCTATCTGGACAGGCTGATGGACCAGCTGGAAAAGACCGGGCACCGGCATCTTGCGGCACGTGCCGCCCGAAACGCGGCAATGCCTGTGCAATCCATCCGCTTTCATCAGCGCCTGTCGGATCTGACCGCCGACGGCAGGCCACTGCCGCCGGGCGGAGATCTCGGCACACCCTGAAAGCGGGCAGCAGCCCCGTCGGGAAATGAATGACGCGTCGCGTTCGCGGTCAGGGGCGGCGGCGGCAGCGCGCCAAACCGTCAGACCCGAAGTCATCCCGTCTTCTTCCGCAGGAGACTAGGTTGAACTCCGCTCCAACCGCCACCGCGACATCAGGTTCTTGAATGCGCTACCCGCGCCACATCGCTTGCCCGCAGGATTGCGGGCGTCATGCGGGCCTTGTCCTGGCGGGGTGAACGGCCCGTGCCAGGCAAGCGGTCCGGGTCGCACCAACCATATCGGGCAGACCGATGACGGCTGGCCGCACTTGTGCAGGCATGTTGCCGGATCGGGGATGCCCAAAGCATGGCTGTGGGAAGATGCCCGTTTGGACGCCCGGTCACAGGCCCCGGCAGGCGTCAGGTGCCGGATTGCCTTGCGCACGCGCCAGCGGCCCCATGCCGCCCGTGGCGCACACCGCCCTGCCATGGTCTGCCGCAACGGCACCGAAACCGATCAGCAGGTGCAGGCAGCAGAGTGACCCACCCGGCGGGCTGTCTCGGGCATCGGGGCTGGCCTTGCTCATGCCAATTCCTCGGCCAGCGGCCGACGGTCGCGTTTGCGCACCAGTTCGTACAGCCCCAGGGTTGTCCAGCCCGACAGGCTGCTTTCCGCGCCATCCGCCTTGAAGGCCGCGCGCAGCACCTGTTCCACCAGGGCGCGTTCCCTTTTCGGCATCGGGGCAAAGTCAACCACCACCTGCCCGCCCAGGCCCCGCAGGCGCAGCTGGCGCGGCAGGTCCCGCGCGGCGGCGATATTGGCCTTGAGACCGGCGGCGGGAGAGGTATCGGGGCCGGTGTTCACATCCACCGCGATCAGGGCGCGGGTGGGTTCCACCATCATATGTCCGCCGCCGGGCAGGGGCACCCGCGGCATCAAGACGGCAGCCACAAGCCCGTCCACGCCCAGGGCGGCAAAGGTGCCCGCGCCTTCGGCCACCTCATCCGGCGGCGGGTCGGCCCAGTCGCGCCAGGCCGTTTCCTGCGCGCCGGGACCGTCCACCAGCAGTTCCGGGGCACCGGTCAGGTCCGACAGCACCGCCTCGGCAAGACCGCGCATCAGCGCGATATCCCGCGTCACCTCATCGGGGTCCGCCCCGGCGCAGGCCGACCGCAGGATCAGGCCCAGACCGGGGGCGGCCCCGGCCATCGCCCCGGCCGCAAGATCGTCCAGCCCGGCGCGCACCGCCGCGTCGCGGATTTGGCGCGACACATTCAGGCCCGGCGCATCGGGGGTCAGGATCGCATAGCGGCTTTTGAACAGAAGCCGCGCCGTCACCGGCACGGCCTTGCCCGGCTCTGCCGCGCCGCTGACCTGCACCAGCACCGGGCGGCCGGGGGCCAGACCCGAGACCTGGCGCAGAAAGCCCGTGGCCCCATCGGCAAGCCTCACGAAGACGCCGCCCTGCCCCTTCATCGGGCGTTCGACGATGCCGCGATAGATCGCCCCCGGAACCGGCGCGCCGTCGGGCGGATCGATCAGGACATCTTCCAGCCGCCCGTCCACGATCAGCGCGGCGGCCTGGCGGCCGCGCAAGGTATCCAGGGCAATGACGCGGCCCTTCATGCGGCACTCCGGTACGGCGGACAGCCCGCTGCCGCCAGAAGGGCGGCCGTCTCGGCCAGCGGCAGGCCGACGATGCCGGTGAAGGACCCGCTGATCCAGGGAATGAACGCCCCTGCCCGGCCCTGAATGGCATAGCCGCCAGCCTTGCCCATCCATTCCCCGCTGTCGAGGTAGCTGTTCAGCTCTGCGTCTGACAGGCGTTTCATCTTCACCGCACTGACCGACTCGCGCGACCAGACCCGGTCGCCGCGGCGGACGGCAACGGCGGTGATCACCTGATGGCGCCGCCCGCCCAGCGCGGTCAGGAAGGCCGCAGCCTCGCCGGCATCCGCCGGCTTGCCCAGGATGCGGCGGCCCAGCGCCACGGCCGTATCGGCGCAAAGCACGACATCCTCCGGGCCGGCGACCGGCACCGCCGCCGCCTTTTCCCGCGCAAGACGCGCGCAATAGGGGCGGGGCAGTTCGCCCTTTCGCGGGGTTTCGTCGATCTCGGGGGGGATCACGGCGTCGGGCGTCAGGCCAAGCTGGGCCAGCAGGTCACGCCGGCGCGGGCTGGCAGAGCCAAGGATCAGCCGCACTTACTTGAAGCGGTAGTTGATGCGGCCCTTGGACAGGTCATAGGGCGTCATTTCGACCTGCACCTTGTCGCCTGCCAGGACGCGGATCCGGTTCTTGCGCATCTTGCCCGCCATTGTCGCGATCAACTCGTGGCCGTTGTCCAGCTCGACCTTGAATGTCGCGTTCGGCAGGAGTTCCTTGACGACACCGGGAAATTCGAGCGTGTCTTCCTTGGCCATAGTCTCTCCAACAGAGTTCCGCCCGCGACATGGCGCAGGCACCGGCGCGCTTTGCGCCGTCGGGGCGGTTTTTTCAAGCAGAAAATGCGGGGCCGGGCGCAGAACAGGGCAATTGACGGCGGTGTTGTTGGTGATGATTCTGACGCGGTGCGGGGAATGCGCCACGGCGGGCATCGCCATTTGCCCGGTTCGATTGCAGGACAATCGCCCGTCCGGTGCGCATCCGGCAGGTTCCGGGCCGGTGCGCCTGCCGCTTTGGCGGCAGGACGCGCAGCCGATGGTGGCAGGGTTCTGCAAAAGTGCCGGTCGCATGGGTGCCCGACCGGAACGCAGGAAACGCGTCCGCCTGCGCGCGCCTCGGGCGGTCTGGCCGGGGCCATCGCCCCGGCCACGGCGCTGCGCCTGCCGCAGGTTCACCGGGGACCACAGCCCCCGGGCAGCGCCTGTCCAGCCCCCGGCGGGCGCTTCCCGCCCGCCGGGTCGGGCGCTGGCCTTTTGTGGTGCCTGACCTGCCGGTCTACAGGGCACCGTCCGGCACGGGCGGGGGAAACGCGGGTCGCGTTTCCTGATCCCGCCCGGAGGGGCGAAAGCAGTTTCACCGCTTCCATGGCAGGGGCCATCGCCCCTGCCACAGCGCTGCGCCGGGATCAGGACCGGCCGGGGGCCAAAGCCCCCGGCCAGCGCCCGACCCGCCCACGGCCAGCGCCCGACCCGACCCGGCGGGCGCTTCGTTCCCGCCGGGTCGGGCACTGGCCTTTCGTGGTGCCTGAACCAGCCGGTCTGCAGGGTACCGTCCCGCGCGGGCGGGGGAAACGCGGGTCGCGTTTCCTGGCCCCGCCCGGAGACGGGGGCTGAAAATGTGCCCGTGTCCCCGGCCACCGCCGCAGTGGCAAAGGCCATCGCCTTTGCCGCTGCGCCACGTTGCCCCCGTGGCCCGCCGGGGGCCAAAGCCCCGGCGGGCGGGCTGCGCATGTACCGCGTGGCCGGGGCGATAGCCCCGGCCAGACCGTGCCGTGCGCGTGAGAAAGAGGGTCCGGTCTTCCGGCCAGCGGCCCATGCGGCTGGCAGTTTTCCGGCACGCTGTCAGTGCCGCGCCATCACCAGCGCGGCATGAAGCACGTTGGAACAGATGGCTTGGCGGGCTGTTTTAACATGCAAGTACCGGCCCTGCAGTACAGGCTGTGACGTCTTGATCCGATCCCGCGCTCTGCTAGCCTCGCCGCACATATCCGGGGGTGGGCATGAGCACGATTAGGGACGTGGCGGCGCAAGCGGGCACCTTGTGTGTCGGGACCACGGCCTATGCCTTGGGCGATCCGTCCGGAGGGCAACTGGCGGCGACCGCTCTTGCCGGGTTGGCGGCGATCGGGCTGACCCTGAAGGCGGGTTGCGCGCACAAGGCCAGCGCCAGTGCAGAGGCACAGGTGATCAAGGCCCTGGAAGCCTCGCCTGACTTCAGCAAGGCCGATCTGCTGCGCGCGCGCGACTTGCTGTCAGGCAAGACCCCGACCACCCGGATCGATCCCAAAAGCCTGTCGCGCTTGGCGGCGTCGCCGGATTTCGACACGGCGGTTGCGGATTTCCTGCTGCAAACGCTGATGCTTGCCAAGGATGATCCGCTTTACCCTGTGCTGCGGGTTGCCTTGCGCGCGGGGCTGGCAGCGGCCAAAAAAGACGCAGAGTTTCGCGCAGCCCTGACGCTGGAACTGGTGATCGACGCCGGGCGGCAGAACGGTCTGGTGCTTGCCACAGTGACCGAACTCAATACCAAGATGGACGAACTGTTGCGCCGGTTTGGCGATTTCGGAACAGCAATGGCCGACCCCGAGGCGTTGTCCTTGCCTGACCTTCGGACGCTGGCCGAACGCTTTGGCGAGCCGGACCTTGCGACAAAACCCGCTTTGGTCAACTTCCTGACCAAGAAGGCCGAGGAATACCGCGCCTACCGCATCCAGATCGACGCGCTGGACGAACGCATCGCGGGGCTGGGCAACCTGAAGGCGGCGGCGCAGGGTGCCGCCGGGCGGCTGGATTTCGACGAGGTCGAGGAGCTGCTCAGCCGGGTGCATGAGGTGGAAACCGACATCGCCGCCAAAACCGCCGAGGCGCGCGCCGCCAACGCCCTGCTGCGTGGACAGGTCGAACAGGCCTACCGCCTGCTCTCTGCCGCCGCCGACAGTTTCGCGGGGATCGACCCGCTGGAACCGGCGCGGCGGCGGAATGGCTATGGAGAAAGGCTCTATGCCCACGGCCTGCGCTATGGCGGCCCCGGTCTGGCCCTGTCGGCCCGGATGACCCGCGATGCGCTGGCTGATCTGCCGCAAGCCACCGAACCCGCGCTCTGGGCCCACCTGCAGAACAACCTCGCCAATGCCCTGGCGGAGCAGGGCAGCCGCACCGAAGGGGCGGCGGGGGCGGCGCTGCTGGGGCAGGCGGTGGATGCCTTCCGCGCGGCGCTGGAGGTTTTCACCCGCGCGGATCATCCGGTGGACTGGGCCAGGACGACGCAGAACCTCGCCATTGCCCTGCAAGACCAGGGCAGCCGCACCGGGGGGGCGGCGGGGGCCGCGCTGCTGCGGCAGGCGGTGGAGGCCTATCGCAAGGCGCTGGAGGTTCGTACCCGCGCGGATCATCCGGTGGCCTGGGCCAGGACGATGCAGAACCTCGCCATTGCCCTGCGAAACCAAGGCAGCCGCACCGAAGGGGCGGCGGGGGCGGTGTTGCTGGGGCAGGCGGTGAGGGCCTATCGCGCAGCGCTGGAGGTTTACACCCGCGCGGATCATCCGGTGGACTGGGCCAGGACGACGCAGAACCTCGCCAATGCCCTGAAAGACCAGGGCAGCCGCACCGGGGCGGCGGCGGGGGCGGCGCTGCTGGGGCAGGCGGTGGATGCCTATCGCGAGGCGCTGGAGGTGCGCACCCGCGCGGATCATCCGGTGCGCTGGGCCGAGACGACGCAGAACCTCGCCATGGCCCTGCAAGACCAGGGCAGCCGCACCGGGGGGGCGGCGGGGGCGGCGCTGCTGGGGCAGGCAGTGGATGCCTGTCGCAAGGCGCTGGAGGTGCGCACCCGCGCGGATCATCCGGTGTACTGGGCCATGACGCAGGAAAACATGGCGCTGCTGGAACAGGCCCGCGCCGCGCATGACACCTGCACCAACCCCGCCCCGCATCTGCGCGCCGCCCTGGATCATGTGACGGCGGCGCTGACGGTGTTTGACCCTGACCATATGCCGTACAACCACGCCAAGGCCACCCGGCTGCGCGACGGACTGCTCACCCAACTCGCCGCCCTTTGACCCCCTGGCTTAAGCATTGCGCCGCGTGCAGCCGTCCCCGCCCCCCATGGCCCCCGTGGCGGAAACCCCCCGCCTGCCCGGAACGCCTTTCTTCCCTTGGCCCTCGCCCCCGAATCCCGCTAGTCTGTGCCTTGAATCTGCAAGGGGGCGGACATGCAGCGCTACGAGTATCATGTGGTTCCTGCGCCGCGCCGGGGCGAAAAGGCGCGGGATGCCAAAACCACGGCAGACCGGTTTGCGGTGGCCCTGACACGGCTGATGAATGATCTTGGCCGCGACGGCTGGGAATACCTGCGCGCCGACACCCTGCCTTGCGAGGAACGGGCCGGCCTGACCGGCAGGACCACCGCATTCCAGCACATGCTGGTCTTCCGTCGGCCGCTGCAGGCGGATCGCGCCGCCGAACCGGCGGCCCCACAGCAGCTTGCCGCGCCGGTCCTGACCGCAGCCGCAGCCGAGGGTGCCGCGCCAAGGCTGGTCGTGGACCCCAAGGCTGCGCCGCAGGTCCCGCCCCTTGGCCCGGCGCGCAGCGAAGAGACGGCGTCAGGCTGAGGCGGGGGCGCTGATCTCCAGCGCCAGGGCGTGAATCCGCCCGACAAGGCCGGGTCCCAGGGCGGCATGAACCGCGCGGTGGCGGTCAATCCGGCCCATCGCCGCGAAGGCGGGCGATGCGATGACCACGCGGAAATGGCTTTCGCCTTCTTCCCGCCAGCCGCCATGGCCGCGATGCTGGTCGCTTTCATCGACAACCTGCAGCACCGTCGGCGCAAAGGCCGCCGTCAGGCGCGCATGAATTTCATCCGTTATCCGCATTTTCAGCCATTCACCCCTTCTATCCCCCGGCGGAAACCCTAAACTCTTGCGTCCGAGTCAGAAAGGCAACACCGATGGCAGACCGCCCCCCCTTCGAGTTCGACATCCGGGTGTCGTCCGACAAGAAACGGCGCAAGACCGGCCGTCGCGGCATGTCCGGGGCCTTTGACACGTCTGACCGGGGCTGCGACCATGCAGGCTGTACCAGGGCAGGCCAGTACCGTGCCCCGAAATCGCCCGACCTTCTGGATGAATTCTTCTGGTTCTGCCGCGATCATGTGCGCGAATACAATCTGAAATGGAATTTCTTCCAGGGCACGACCGATGATGAATTCCAGAAGTTTCTGGACAAGGACCGGCTTTGGGGGCGGGAAACCCAGCCCTTCGGCAAGCGCCCGGACGAAGGCCGGGCCTGGTCGCGCCTTGGCGTCAGCGATCCGCTGTCGATCCTGGGCGAAAAAGCCACCCAGAACCCCGGCAAACCCAGCGGCACTGCCACCCGCAGGCTGCCATCGACCGAACGCAAGGCGCTGGAGATTCTGGATGCGCGCGACACCTGGACGCGCACCGAAATCCGCCGCCAGTACAAATCGCTTGTCAAAGACCTTCACCCCGACATGAACGGCGGCAACCGCGCGGACGAGGACCGCCTGCAGGAAGTCGTCTGGGCCTGGGACCAGATCAAGGAAAGCCGCTTCTTCCGCGACTGATCCGGCACCCTGTGGCCGCCCGCAGCGACCATGGCGATCAGCGCCCCGGTTCTGCGATGGGTCCGGCGGCAAGGCTTTGGCCCCGTTGTCGGGCAGATGCCCCCCCGATACACGCGCCCGCCGCCGCGACACGGCCCCTGGAACGCAAGACCGCCCGCGTCATGCCTGCCCTGATCCCGGTCACACCACAGCACAGGCGCAAGGGTGCCCTGCCGTCGCGCCAAACCCCGGCCCTGTCGCAAGCGGCCGGTGCCGCGACGTCCCGCCTTCCCCTTGCACCCCCGCGCGTTATGCTCCATCAAACGGCGGATCAGCGCGGGGCGGGACGAAACATGGCAGACGGTGTCTTGGACAGAAACATGAAACCGACCGAGGACATCCTGGTCCGCGATGTCTTCGGCATCGACAGCGACATGCATGTCAAAGGGTTCGCAGAACGGTCCGAGCGCGTGCCCGACATCGACCCGACCTACAAATTCGATCCCGACACCACGCTGGCGATTCTGGCAGGGTTTCAGTACAACCGCCGCGTCATGATCCAGGGCTATCACGGCACCGGGAAATCCACCCATATCGAACAGACCGCCGCCCGGCTGAACTGGCCCTGCGTGCGCGTCAACCTCGACAGCCACATCAGCCGGATCGACCTGATCGGCAAGGATGCGATCAAGCTGCGCGACGGCAAGCAGGTGACAGAATTTCACGAGGGCATCCTTCCCTGGGCGCTGCGCAACCCGGTTGCCATCGTGTTCGATGAATATGACGCAGGGCGGCCCGATGTGATGTTCGTGATCCAGCGCGTGCTGGAACATGACGGCAAGCTGACCCTGCTGGACCAGAACGAAATCATCACGCCCAACCCGTATTTCCGGCTGTTCGCCACCTCGAACACGGTGGGCCTGGGCGATACCACGGGCCTCTACCACGGCACGCAGCAGATCAACCAGGCGCAGATGGACCGCTGGAGCCTTGTGGCCACGCTGAACTACCTCAGCCATGATGCCGAAGCCGCCATCGTTCTGGCGAAATGCCCGCATTACAACACCGAAAAGGGCCGCAAGACCATCAACCAGATGGTCACCATCGCCGACCTGACGCGGACCGCCTTCATGAACGGCGATCTGTCCACCGTCATGAGCCCGCGCACCGTGATCACCTGGGCGCAGAACGCCGAGATTTTCCGCAATGTCGGCTATGCCTTCCGCCTGACCTTCCTGAACAAGTGCGACGAGCTGGAACGCCAGACGGTGGCCGAATTCTACCAGCGCTGCTTTGCCGAAGAACTGCCGGAAAGTGCGGCAAGCATGGCGATGAAGTGATGCGGTATCCTGAAAGCTGATACACACCCAAAGAAAGTCCTGGCGCAGAATGACAAGAGAAATTTCACCGATCTTTCTTGATCCGGAACACCACGACCGCCTTTCGTCGGGCAAGGACCGGGTTAAGGTTAGGCGCAAGAAAATAGTCTTCGGCTGGTATGGGGGAAAGTTCAGCCACCTAGATTGGCTGCTTCCCCTGCTGCCGTCTGCGCATCATTATTGTGAACCCTTTTCGGGGTCAGCCGCCGTATTGCTCAACCAACCACCTGCACCGGTTGAAACTTACAATGACATTGACGGTGAAGTGGTGAATTTCTTTCGTGTGCTCCGGGATGATCATGATCGACTGGAGCGCGCAATTGCCTTGACACCCTTCGCCCGTGAAGAGTTTTTCCTTGCAATACATGGGGACATTTCCGACGCTGACGATGTGGAGCGCGCAAGACGCTTCTACATAAGAGCAAGGCAAGCGCGCACTGGTCTGGCCCAGACCGCAACTCTTGGCCGATGGGCGAACTGCAAGAACACCAGTCGCTCGGGTATGTCAGGCGTTGTGTCCAGATGGTTGGGTGGAATCGACGCGTTGCCCGGAATTTTTGAGCGGCTGGCCCGCGTCCAGATTGAGAACCGGCCCGCAGTAGACTTAATCGAACTCTACGATGATGAGCGCACATTGTTTTACTGCGATCCTCCCTACATCCATTCAACCCGAGGCGATTCGAAGGCTTATGGTTTCGAAATGGCTGACAGCGAACACAAACAGCTTGCGGCCACATTGCAAGCGGTCAAAGCCAAAGCTGCTGTTTCGGGTTACCGGTGTGATCTGATGGATGATCTCTACCGTGACTGGCGACGGTTTGACGCACCGCCCAAATATGCCCATTCCATAAAGCAGTTGCGAAACGAATGCCTGTGGATGAATTATTGATACAGATATGGGCCGATTGATCGATTACACCCAAGCGCAGGAAGAGTTGAACGTCAATCTGCGGAAAGTTGAAGATGATCTCCAAACGGGCAGTGCCACCTACGGAAAAGCTGCTTTCCAAGGAGACCTTGCAATCCTGTTTTCCAGCAATACGCAGGCGTTCCGGGAAGTTCTTATTGGATGCTGCCTTGCCCGCATCCTGGACAGCGAAGTCGATGTTCGCCTTGTCTACGTCAATCAGGGCGAAAGGTCCTTTAACGGGCGAATACTTGATGAAAAGGTGGTGAACCCGTTCCTTAAGGAGCATGAGATTCCATCTTCAAAAGGTCCATACCTTGCGGTCTTCCGAAGAAGCGTCAACCTTGTTCCAGATACCGCGAGGGGAATGCGGGACAAGTCCGGATTCGTTGCCATGCTGCGCGTTCTCGACGTTCTTGGCGGATCAAGCAGAGAAGAGGCGCGGGAAATTCTAAGGCACTTGCTTGTGGAGTTTGTCCATCTTCGCAACAGGGCAACCATCTCTCTTGCCCGGATCAATCGCCTGAGCCTCGAACAGCATCTTGCGCTCGTTGGAAGGTTGCTTGATGTCAGGAGTGGTGGACTTATTCCGGTCATCCTTTCCGTTGCCGGGATGCGTTCCATTGATCACATCTACGGTTCGGGATGGGAAATCGCTTGGCAGGGCATCAATGTGGCCGATGCTGCCAGTGGCGCAGGCGGCGACATAACGGTTTTACGGGATGGAAAGGTTCTCTTCGCAGTCGAAGTCACGGAGCGTGAGATCGATGGTGCGCGCGTGCGATCAACCTTTGCAAGCAAGATATCCCCACAGGCATTGCAGGACTACTTATTCTTCTACACTCTGTCACCGCCCAGTGAGTCGGCTGTTTCGGTGGCAAAGGCTTACTTTGCGCAGGGTCATGACATAAACTTTCTTTCTGTTTCGGATTGGTTGAAAACAGTTCTGACCACGGTTCGCCAGGATGGCCGCGCTCACTTCACAACAGCAATCATCGACCTTCTTGATACGGCAGATACTCCATCAAAGATAAAGGTTGCGTGGAACGAAGCGGTTCGCGCTATCGTATCGGCGTGACGAATTTCAATCTGCGCGTTTATTGCCATGATGAACCTGCTTCGGATAAAATTGCAGGCCTTCTGTGGCAGAATCTTGCCAGCGCTGCTTTGCCGAAGAACTGCCGGAAAGTGCGGCCAGCATGGCGATGAAGTGAAGGTCCGGTTCGCAACAGGGCTTGCCCTTGCTGCGGGCCTTGCGGGGCAGGTGTTGGCTGCCGATGACCCCGCGCTGTTTCCGGCGGCGCAATGTGCGGCGCTTTGGTTCGGGCAGGCTGACTATGCCGTGGTGTCCCCCTATCTCGACAGTGATCCGGAAGACCTGGAACTGGCCAGGGCGTTCCGGCAGGTGGCGCTGCACCAGACCACACAGGGGCCTGCCGCGATCGATGCCTTCATCGCCGCACAGCGGCGGCAGATGCGCTTTCTGGTCGAAGCCTTCCTCTTTGGCGGCGACCGGCAAAGCCGTGACCTGTACGAAAGCCTGATGGAGGACTGTTCCGATTTCGCCGCCAGACAGCCCGAAACCCGCGACCTGCGCTGAGACCCGCCTTGCGGGGGGGCTGCCTGCCCCCCACGGCCTGCGGCCGTCCCCCCCGGGGATATTTCGGAACGGAAAATGCGGGCGGGGTCAGTCTTTGGGGTGGCTGCGGGGCCGGGGCGGCAAAGGCCTGCGCTGCACCTGTGCAAAAGTGCCGCCCGGCCCCTTGCCGCCGGGCAATGCCGGTGATCTATCTGGGCCATGACCAAGCCAACAGACAACCCTGCCGATCCGTTCAAAAAGGCCCTGGCCGAGGCGACCAGGGTCATGGCCGATGACCCCGAGCTGACGGTGACCTATTCGGTCGATCCGCCGGGCATGACCAGGGACGGCGTCCGCCTGCCGCAGGTCAGCCGCCGCATGACGCGGGACGAGGTGCTGCTGGCGCGCGGCACGGCGGATTCCTTTGCGCTGCGCCACAAATTCCACGACGCGGCCACCAGTGCCCGCTACGCCCCCACCGGGCAGATGGCGCGCGACATCTATGAGGCCATGGAAACCGCGCGCTGCGAGGCGGTGGGCGCGCGCGCCATGCCCGGCACCGCCGGCAATATCGATGCCAGGATCGGCCATGACGCCGACCGCAAGGGCTATTCCCAGATCACCGCAGCCGCCGACGTGCCGCTGGCCACCGCCGCCGGCTATCTGGTGCGCCATCTGGCCACCGGGCGTGATCTGCCCAAGGGGGCCGCCAATGTGATGGGGCTGTGGCGCGGCTTCATCGAAGAGCAGGCCGGCCCCAGGCTGGAGACCATCGGCGATGTGCTGGCCGATCAGGCTGCCTTTGCCCGGCTGACCCGCAAGGTGATCGCGGACCTTGGCTATGGCGATCAGCTGGGCGACGACCCGGACATGGACAATCAGGACGATGCTGGCGATGACGCCGAGCAGGACCCTGACAGCCCCGAGTCTTCCGGGGACGAGCAGGAGCAGCCAGAGGACAGCGAGGCCAGCCCGGAACAAAGCCAGGACGAACAGCAGGACGCCGCACAGGCCCAGGTCGCGATGGAGGATGCGGCCGAGATGGAGCAGGGCGACGAGGCCGAACTGCCCGAAGGCGAGGCCCCGCAGGAACCGCCGCCCCCCGCCCCCCATTCCGATGCCGACCCGGACTACGTTGTCTATGCCACCGGATTCGACGAGGAAGTCCGCGCCGAAGACCTGGCGGAACCGGCAGAGCTTGACCGGCTGCGCGCCTATCTGGACCAGCAGCTGGAGCCGTTGAAGGGGGCCGTCAGCCGCCTGGCCAACAAGCTGCAGCGGCGTCTTCAGGCCCAGCAGAACCGCAGCTGGGAGTTTGACCGCGAGGAAGGCATCCTGGATGCGGGCCGTCTGGCGCGCGTGGTGGCCAACCCGACCACGCCACTGTCCTTCAAGGTCGAGAAGGATACCGAATTCCGCGATACCTGTGTGACGCTGCTTCTGGACAACTCCGGCTCGATGCGGGGCCGCCCGATTTCCATCGCCGCGATCTGCGCCGATGTGCTGGCGCGCACGCTGGAACGCTGCGCGGTCAAGGTGGAAATTCTGGGCTTCACCACCCGCGCCTGGAAGGGTGGCCAAAGCCGCGAGCGCTGGCTGGCGCAGGGCCGCCCGCAGCAGCCCGGACGGCTGAACGACCTGCGCCACATCATCTACAAATCCGCCGATGCGCCCTGGCGGCGCGCCCGGCCCAACCTTGGGCTGATGATGAAGGAAGGGCTGCTGAAAGAGAATATCGACGGCGAGGCACTGGAATGGGCGCATCGCCGCATGGCCGCGCGGCCAGAGGCGCGGCGCATCCTGATGGTGATTTCCGACGGTGCGCCGGTGGACGATTCCACGCTGTCGGTCAACCCGGCCAATTACCTGGAAAAGCACCTGCGCGATGTCATCGCCATGGTCGAACGCCGCAGGCAGGTCGAACTTATCGCCATCGGCATCGGCCATGACGTGACGCGCTATTACAACCGCGCCGTGACCATCACCGATGTCGAACAGCTGGCCGGGGCGATGACCGAACAACTGGCCGGCCTGTTCGACAGCGATCCGCGCAAGCGCGCCGCAGTTCTGGGCCTGCGCAAGGTGGGGCGCCGGTAGCGGTTTGGGGTGATCCCAAGGACAGATGTCAAGACAATCGCCGAAACGGGGCTGCAGGGATGTTCCAGACCTTCGAGACCACCTCCAACCCCGCCGCCGGTGCGGCGCGGCTGGCGATGTTGCGCGCAGAATTGGCGCGGCTGGGCATTGACGGCGTCCTTGTGCCCCGCGCTGACGCGTATCAGGGCGAATACGTGGCCGCGCGCGACGAACGCCTGCAATGGCTGACCGGATTTACCGGATCGGCGGGGTTCTGCATCGTCCTGCCGGATATGGCTGGGGTCTTCATCGACGGGCGCTATCGTACGCAGGTCAAGTCACAGGTCGATCTGGCACATTTCACCCCGGTGAACTGGCCGGAAACCAAACCCGGGGATTGGATCAGGGACCATCTGGCCGAAGGCATCATCGGCTTTGATCCCTGGCTGCACAGCGAAGACGAAATCGCCCGTCTGTCGGAATCGGCCGGACCCGGCATCACCCTCAAGCCCCTGGACCGGAACCCGGTGGATGCCATCTGGCCGGATCAGCCTGCCCCGCCCAAGGGCCGCGCCTTTGCCCATCCGGTCGCCCTTGCGGGGCAAACCAGCGCCGCCAAGCGTGCCCGCCTTGCCGCCACGCTGCGCGCCGAAGGCCAGCGCGCGGCGGTGCTGACCCTGCCCGACAGCCTGTGCTGGCTTTTGAACATCCGAGGCGCGGATGTGCCGCGCAACCCGGTGCTGCACGGTTACGGCATCCTGCACGACGATGCCCGTGTCAGCCTGTTCGCGGACCCGGCGAAATTCGATGCCGAAACAATGGCGCATCTTGGTGCCGGGGTGGCCCTTGCGCCGCCCGATGCCTTTCCTGCCGCACTGGATGCCCTGACCGGCCCGGTGCGGCTGGACCGCAGCTTTGCCCCCGTCGCCCTGCGCCAGCGGCTGGAGGCGGCGGGCATCGCCATTGCCTGGGGCGATGACCCCTGCCGTCTGCCGAAAGCCTGCAAGACCGGGGCCGAGATTGCCGCCACGCGCGAGGCGCATCTGCGCGACGGGGCGGCGATGGTGGAATTCCTGTGCTGGCTGGACACTGAGGCCCCCAAGGGCACCCTGACCGAAATTGACGTGGTCCGGGCGCTGGAAGGGTTCCGGCGCGCCACCAATGCGCTGCATGACATCAGTTTTGACACCATCTGCGGGGCCGGACCGCATGGGGCCATTATCCATTACCGCGTGACCGAAGATACCAACCGCCGCCTCGGCAGGGACGAGCTTTTGCTGGTGGACAGCGGCGGGCAATATGTGGATGGCACCACCGACATCACCCGCACCATTGCGCTGGGCGATCCGGGGGATCAGGCCCGCCTGGCCTTTACCCGCGTGCTGCAGGGCATGATCGCCCTTTCCCGCGCCCGCTTTCCCAGGGGCCTTGCCGGGCGTGATCTGGATCCTCTGGCCCGGGCCGCGCTGTGGCTGGCGGGGCAGGATTATGACCATGGCACCGGGCATGGCGTGGGGGCCTTTCTTTCGGTGCATGAGGGGCCGCAGCGGATCAGCCGCATGTCCGAGGTGCCGCTGGAACCCGGCATGATCCTGTCGAATGAACCGGGGTATTACCGCGAAGGACAGTTCGGCATCCGCATTGAAAACCTGATCGTGGTGCAGGCGGCCCCTGCCCTGCCCGGCGGCGATGACCGCACACAGTACTGCTTTGAAACGCTGACCTTCGCCCCGATTGACCGGCGGCTGATCGTGACAGCAGCCCTTTCCCCTGCCGAGCGGGGCTGGCTGAACGCCTATCACGCCGAAACGCTGGCCAAACTGTCGCCGCGCCTGCCGGCGGGGGCGCGCGCCTGGCTGGAGCAGGCGGCAGCACCGCTTTGACATCCCCCCGGTCGCGGGGCAGTCTGGCCGCGCAGCAGGAAAAGGATTTACCCCATGGCCGATCACATCCGCATCCGCAGACCGGGCGGCACCTGGACCGTCCGCGCAGGCGGGGCCGTTCTGGGCGAAAGCCGCAATGCCGTGGAACTGACCGAAGGCTCGCGCCCGCCGGTCATCTACTTTCCGCGCGCCGATCTGGCGATGGCGATGATGGATGCCAGCCCAACCACATCGACCTGCCCGTGGAAGGGCAAGGCAAGCTACTATTCCATCGTCACGGAATCCGGAACCATCCGCGATGCCGCCTGGTCCTATGAGGCCCCAAAGGCCGGGATGGAGGCTATCGCGGGCCACCTGGCCTTTTACCCCGACAAAGTGACGGTCGAACAGCTTTGAGCCGATCCGGCGGTCTTGACCCGTCAGACAGGGGTTTCAGCGGCCAGGGGCCATACCGATGCTGAATTCCCCTGACGGCTTTTCGCGCAGCTTCGTGCTGGCCTGGGGCGGGCGCGATGCCGCAGCCCTTGCGGCGCTTTGCAGTGAGGATGCCGAAATGCTGACCATCACCGGCCTGTGGTGCGAAGGGCGGCCGCGCATTCAGGAAATCCTGCAGGCTGAACTTGACGGGGCCTTTGTGCGGTCGCGGCTTGTGACCGGCAAGGGGCGGCTGCGCCCGCTTGGCCCCGGCGCGGCCGTGCTGACGCAGCACTTCGTGCTCAGCGGTATTGTGGATGCCGATGGCCGCGATGCAGGGCGTGTCGGTGCAGTGCTCAGCGCCGTCCTGCTGGCGCGTGCCGAAGGCTGGCAGGCGGCGACGCTGCATTTCGTGGCCCTGTCGGGCTGATCAGCCGCCCAGCAGCGCCCGTGCCGCCTGACGCGCGGCCTCTGTCACCGTATCGCCCGCCAGCATACGGGCAATCTCGTTCACCCGGTCCGCCGGGCCAAGCGGCGTGACGGTGGACGTGGTCATGCCATCCGCCACCCGCTTTTCAACCCGCCAGTGATGCGCCCCAAGGGCAGCCACCTGCGGGGAATGGGTCACCACCAGCACCTGCGCGCCGCTGGCCAGCGCCTGCAACCGGCGGCCCACGGCATCGGCGGTGGCACCGCCCACGCCCCGGTCGATCTCGTCGAAAATCAGTGTCAGCCCGGCATTGCCGCGCGTCAGGCACACCTTCAGTGCCAGCAGAAAGCGCGACAGTTCGCCCCCCGAAGCGATGCGGTTCAGCGGCCCGGCGGGCGCGCCCGGATTGGTCGCAACGGCGAAGGTCACCTGATCCTGCCCCTCTGGCCCCGCCTCGCCCGCCGTTACCTCTGTGGTAAAGACGGCACGCTCCATCTTCAGCGGCGCAAGCTCTCCCGCCATCGCCGCATCCAGCCGCACCGCCGCCTCGCGCCGGGCGGCACTTGCCGCAGCGGCTGCGGCGGCGTAGCTTGCGTCAGCCTCGGCCACGGCGCGGCCCATCACCGCCAGGTTCCTGGCCCCCCCGTCCAGGGCGGCCAGCCGCGCGCGCAGCCCGTCGGCGAAGCCGCCCAGATCATCGGCAGGCACGCCGTGCTTGCGCGCCAGCGCGCGGATTGCGAACAGCCGCTCTTCCACCGCCTCCAGGTCGGCGGGGTTGAAATCCAGCCCGCGCAGCGCGCGTTCGACACCTGCCTGTGCCTCGCCCAGTTCGGTCAGCGCCCGGCCAAGCGCCGCCAGCGGCCTGTCCAGTGCGCCGCCCGCGCGGCCGGCCGCCGCATCCAGCCAGCGCTGCGCATCAATCATCAGCCGTTCGGCCCCTTCGTCTGACAGTGCCGCGTGCGCGCGCGTGATATCCTGGCGGATTTTTTCCGCCCCCTGCATCAGGCGGCGGCGCGCATCAAGCGCGGCGTCCTCGCCCGGTTGCGGATCGAGCCTGTCCAACTCGGCCACGGCGTGGCGCATATAGTCTTCCTCGGCGCGCACTGCCGCGATGACCGCTTCGGCTTCGGCCAGCCGCCGCCGCGCCTGCCCCGCCGCCGCCCAGGCCGCGCGCAGCGGCCCAGGATCCAGTCCGGCGTAACTGTCCAGCAGCTGGCGGTGCCCGCGCGGGTTCAGAAGACCCCGGTCATCCTGCTGGCCGTGCAGCTCCACCAGCGTATCGGACAGGGCGCGCAGCACCTCTGCCGTGGCACGGCGGTCATTGATGAAGGCGGTCTTGCGGCCATCGGCCATGGTGATCCGGCGCAGGATCAGCTCGTCTTGCGCCTTGATCCCGGCATCGTCCAGCACGGCCCGCGCCGGATGACCGGGCCAAAGATCGAAGACGGCGGTCACTTCGCCCTGTGCCGCACCTGCGCGCACCAGCTCGGCCCGGCCCCGCCAGCCCAGCACGAAGCCCAGCGCATCCAGCAGAATCGATTTGCCCGCCCCGGTCTCGCCGGTCAGCACATTCAGCCCCGGCTCGAACCCAAGGTCCAGCCGGTCGATGATCAGCATGTCGCGGATGTGAAGCCCGCGGAGCATTCCCTGCGCCCCGCCGCGCTAAAGCCACTCGCCGCGGATAACCTGGCGGTAGACGGAATTGAGCCAGCTGTTGCCCTGTGCCTGCGGACTGAGGCCCTTGCCGGTCAGAAGCAGATAGGCATCGTCGTAGAACGGGCTGGAACGGAAGTTGTAGCCAAGAATTGCGCCGGCCGTCTGTGCCTCGTCCGTCAGACCCAGGGCCAGATAGCTTTCCACCAGCCGCATCAGCGCCTCGGGCGTATGGGTCGTGGTCTGATACTGCTCCACCACCACGCGGAACCGGTTGATCGCCGCCGCGTAATGCTGCCCCTTCAGGTAATAGCGGCCGATCTCCATTTCCTTGCCGGCAAGATGATCATAGGCCAGATCGAACTTGAGCATCGCCGAACGCGCATAATCGCTGTCGGGATACAGTTCGATCACCTCGCGCATGCCCTGCAGCGCCTGAAAGGTCAGCCCCTGATCGCGTCCGACCTCGTCGATCTGGTCGTAATAGGACAGCGCCAGCAGATACTGGGCATAAGGCGCATCCTCATCGGTTGGATAGCTGTCCAGATAGCGCTGCGCGGCTGCGCGCGCCTCTTCATAGGCCCCGCTCTGGTGGTTGGCGAAGGCCTGCATGATCAGGGCGCGCTTGGCCCATTCCGAATAGGGATAAAGCCGCTCCACTTCCGAGAAATACCTGATGGCCTGGTCGGGCCTGCGGTCATTCTCAAGCTCGAACTCGCCACGCTTGTAGATTTCCTCGGGGGTGAAATTCTCCAGCGGCGGTTCCCTGTTGCCACCAAGGCCGCCTGCGCAGGCGGAAAGCGAACCGGCAAGCAGAACCGCACCTATCCAGCGCGCCCCGGAAGTACCGCCTGTCATCTGCGCTCACCTCAACCGATCCGTTCTGTCCGGAACGGCGCGCGTCCCGGCTTTCTTTGCCGTGTCCTAGCACAGTTGTTCGGGGTGCGCAAAATGCCATGTGCCGCAGTGTTACAGCCGTGGCTGCCCGCTCAGGCCCGTGTCGGAAGATCAAGCCAGGCCACCCCGGCCCCCGGCAGCTTCCGTCCGGCCTGGGCACCGCAATCCACCACCCGGAATGCCTCGGGGCGCGCAAACAGCGCCCGCAACAGGCGGTTGGTCAGCGCATGTCCCGCACGGATGCCGGTGTAACGGCCCAGAATCGGCCCCCCCGCCAGGGAAAGGTCCCCCAGCGCATCCAGCATCTTGTGTCGGACCGGCTCATCTTCATGGCGCAGACCGCCCGGTGTCAGAACCCGGTCGCCTTCGATCACCACGGCATTGTCCAGCGTGCCGCCCAGAGCCAGGCCGCGCGCACGCATCGCGTCAACATCCTGCTGGCGGCAGAAGGTGCGGCTGTTGCACAGTTCGCGCACGAAGGCCCCGTTCGCCATGCGCAGTGATTTGGCCTGGGTCCCGATCACGGAATCCGCAAAGTCGATACGGAAATCAATCTCCATCATATCCGAGGGATCAAGCCTGGCCACCGCATCGCCGTCGCGCACTTCGACAGATTCCACAATCCGCACGGCGCGGACCGGGGCGGTCTGTTCCCGCAGACCGCGCGCCAGAAACCCCTTCACGAACGGCTCGGCGCTGCCGTCCAGAATGGGGACTTCGCCGGCATCAATCTCGATCAGCGCATTGTGGATGCCACATCCCGCCAGCGCCGCCAGGACATGCTCGACGGTAGAGACGGTCGCCCCGGCCGCATTGCCCAGAAGCGTGCAAAGCCGTGACGGAATCACGCAATCCCAGCGGGCGGGAACCAGCGGGTCAATGCCAACAAGGTCGGTCCGCCGGAACCAGATGCCGTAGTCAGCCGAAGCCGGATTCACCACCATGCGCGCCACGGCACCCGAGTGAAGCCCGACACCGGTAAAGACAACCGGAGATTTCAGCGTGTGTTGCACGTCGTTCCCTTACAGCGATGCGGGACAAGGCCCCGCACAGGTTCGCCACGGTCAGCTAAGCACGGGTCCGGTCAATCACAATTCACTCTTTGTGACGGCCTGTAACATGCGCTGCCGTGCTTGGCACCTTTCCGCCACCACACCTTTAAATATTTGTTCCTGAAAGAAAAAAGGCCCGGCAAGCCGGGCCTTTGTTTCAGATTTGTTACCGCAGATCAGTTGGCTTGGCGCCGCAGGAACGCGGGAATTTCGATACGCTCGTCATCCGCGCCTGGCTCTGCCTCGTCATCATATCCGCTGACGGGCGGCTTCTGGCGGGCGGGTGCTGCGGCTTCGGAATTGCCGGACATGCGGTTGATCAGCGATCCGATCCCGAAACGCGGCTTCTCGGCCGCTTTCGGGGCGGCCGCCGCACGGGCCTGGGGCGCGGCACCGCCAGCAGCCGCAGGACGCACGGCAGATCTGCTGGCCGCCGCCTGCAAACGCGCAAGAGCCTCGGGCGAAGGCTGTCCGATACCGCGCGCGCGGGGGGCGACAAAGGAGGTCGGGTCACTTTCGGGTCCGGCCGGGGCAGATGCACGGGCTTTGGGTGCCGCCTGTGCCGCTTGCGGGCGGTAGGCGGGCGGCGGCAGATCTTCGCCACTTGCCCCGTCGAAGTATTCCTCTGCCCGATCATCGCCTCCGGCGTCAAACAGCGACGGCCCAGGGTCGGCAGGCGGTGCCAGGCGCTGATCCTGCCGCAGGCTCATGCGCGGCTCCCGGCGCGCGTCTGGCGCATGGGCCGCAACCGGCGGCTGCACCGGCTGCGCCGGGGGCAGCGGGGCCGCCATCGACCGGCGCGGCACGGGCGCATCGGCGCGGCCCGCCGCAGCGACATCGATGCCGGTTGCCACCACCGACACGCGGATCGCCCCTTCCATGGTGGTGTCCAGTGTCGATCCGACGATGATGTTCGCATCCGGATCGACCTTTTCGCGGATGATGTTCGCGGCCTCGTCCAGTTCGAACAGGGTCAGGTCATAGCCGCCGGTGATGTTGATCAGAACGCCCTTGGCACCATGCAGGCTGATCTCGTCCAGCAGCGGGTTCGCAATGGCCTTTTCGGCGGCCTGCACGGCCCGGTCTTCGCCGCGCGCCTCGCCGGTCCCCATCATCGCCTTGCCCATCTCGTCCATCACCGCGCGCACATCGGCGAAATCAAGGTTGATCAGGCCGGGGCGCACCATCAGGTCGGTCACACCCTTGACGCCCTGATACAGCACATCGTCAGCCATCGCGAAGGCTTCGGTGAAGGTGGTTTTTTCGTTGGCCAGACGGAACAGGTTCTGGTTTGGAATGATGATCAGCGTATCGACAACCCTCTGAAGCGCCTCTACGCCCTCTTCGGCCTGCCGCATCCGCTTGGCACCCTCGAACTGGAAGGGCTTGGTCACAACGCCCACGGTCAGCACGCCCAATTCGCGCGCCGCCTGCGCGATGATCGGCGCAGCCCCGGTGCCGGTGCCGCCGCCCATTCCGGCCGTGATGAAGCACATATGCGCCCCCGCCAGATGGTCGACGATCTGTTCGATGGATTCTTCGGCGGCGGCGGCCCCCACGGTCGGGCGCGCCCCGGCACCCAGACCTTCGGTGACCCGCAGCCCCATCTGGATCGTCGCATTGGCGCGGCTTTGCGTCAGCGCCTGCGCGTCCGTGTTGGCAACGACGAATTCGACGCCTTCAAGGTTCTTGTCGATCATGTTGTTGACGGCATTCCCGCCCGCACCGCCGACGCCGAAGACCGTGATCCGGGGCTTCAGCTCTTCCCTTTCCGCATTCATCACAAAGTTCAGTGGCATTGCAAATCCGCCTGTTCCTGTTGCCCCGGTCGCGACTTTCGGGCGCTTCTGCCAGTGCCCTTCACGGGTTTTCCCCGAAATTGGCCGATTCTACCCACAGATGGGCGTGAGGTCACGAGAAAAACGCGCAATGTCCATAAAATATGGGCCGAAGTTCAGGGTCTTCATCGGCTTTTTCCGGGTGCCTGCGGTCGGGGTGTCACCAGTTGTCGCGGAACCAGCGGATTGCGCGCTTCAGCGACCGTGCGGGGATGCGTTCGCTGGGAATGTCAAAGTCCCACCATTCGTCCTGCGGATGGGCCGCAAACAGGCACAGGCCGACTGCGGCGGCAAAGGCCGGACCCGTCGTTGCCTGGGGCAGCCCCTGCACCCGCAGCGGCCGCCCCAGCCGGACGCGCTGGCCCAGAATCCGCGCGGCAAGGCCGTCAAGCCCCGGAATCTGGCTTGCGCCGCCCGTCAGCACGATCTGCTGGCTTGGCAGGCAATCAAAGCCCGCCGCATCCAGCCGCACGCGCACCTCTTCCAGGATTTCCTCGACGCGCGGGCGCATGATGCCGATCAGTTCGGTGCGGCTTACGGACCGGCGGTCCTTTTCCCAATCGCCGGACTCGCCGCCTGTTTCGATCATCTCGCGGTCATCCATGCCCGTCGCCTGGACGCCGCCGTGCCGGGTCTTGATGCGTTCTGCCACCGCGACCGGCACCTCCAGCCCCTTGGAAATGTCCGATGTCACATGGTCGCCGCCCATGCGCACCGCATCGGCATAGATCATGTGCTTCTTGATGAAGATCGACAGGCCCGTGGACCCGCCCCCCATGTCGATGCAGGCCGCCCCCAGTTCCTGCTCGTCCTCGACCAGCGAGGAAACCCCCGCGACATAGGCTGACGAGGCGATGCCGGCCAATTCCAGGTCGCAGCGCTTGATGCAGTACAGCAGGTTGCGGATGACCGAAGCTTCGACCGACAGAAGGTGCATGTCGCAGGCCAGGCGGTTGCCGATCTGCCCGCGCGGGTCGCCCAGGCCGGACCGGTGATCGAGGGCAAAGTTCACCGGCTGCGCGTGCAGCACCTCGCGGCCCTCCCCGATATCGGGCACGTCACAGGCGGACAGAACGCGCGCCACGTCCTGTTCGGTCACGACGGAATCCTGCAACGCCCACTCTCCGGCCAGACCGTAGCTGCGCGGTTCGGCACCCGAAAAACAGACAATCACATGATCGACCCGCACATTCGCCATCTTCTGCGCCGCCTGAACTGCGGTGCGGATCGCGCGTTCGGTCTCGTTCATCACGCTGATTTCGCCAAAACGCACACCGCGCGACCGCGTGGTGGCCGCGCCGATCACCCGAAAGCCCGACTGGCCCGCCATCGGTCCCACGCCATCCGCCTCGCGCAGACGGTCCGGCCCGTCAAAGCGCAGGATCAGGCAGGCGATCTTCGATGTGCCCACATCCAGAACGGCAATCACGCCGCGCTGCATGGCGGCACGGCGCATGTTCCGCATGGCGCGCTGTGACTGGTAAAGGTCGGTCATAGGGAACTTGCTCCGGTTTCAACGCCTTGCGAGGCGCGCAGAATGGTCATCGCATCCGGCGCCAGACGCAGCACGGGACGGTCCTTGTTGCGCAGATCGACAGTGATCACATCGCGCGCCAGCAGCGCCTCTGCCTTGTCAAGCGCAATCACCCGCTCCAGCGCCGGAACCGGATCGGTTTCGGGCAGCAGGATGCGCTGGTCGCGGTCCAGAACGATGTCCCAGCGCCGCTCGCCCATGCGCACCATGCCGCGCAGGCGCGGCTGGATCGGCCCGGCGGCGGCCAGCAGCGCCAGCGCCTCGGGGACAGCCGCGTTGGCCCCTTCCCCGGCGATCAGCGGCAGGTCGGGCCGGTCCATGCGGGAAAAGACCCGCGCCACGCGGCGGCCCTCGATGTCCAGCAGCGAAAGCTCTGCCTGCGTCCGCCAGATGACCACGGGCAAGCGTTCGGTGACTGTCACCTGCAGCACGTTGCCGGACCGCACCCGCAGGTCGGCGTCTGCCACGGCGTCCAGCTCTTCAATCCTTGCCGCCGTCGCCGCCATGTCGATGTCAAAGGACGACAGCGGAAACCTCAGCGCCAGTTTGGACCGGATCGCTTCGGCCAGCGCGGGCGAGGCGCCATCAATCGCCATGAGGTTCACCAGAAACTCGGGCCGTTCCTCCACCGCCGTCCAGGCGCCTTCCCAGATCCCGGCAAGTCCGGCCCGCCGGGTATCGTCCGACAGGTACAGCCCGGCGCTGAAAGTCACCGTGAAGACGGGAAGGCCGATGCGCAGCATCGACCGGAACAGCGGGGTCAGCCACAGCCGGTGCATCCGGTAGGCGGCGCGGCTTGGGGCCGGATCGCGCGGCAGCGCCGCATCGGGCTTCAGCGGTTGCATGACGCATCCTCCACGATCCAGCGGCACAGGTCGGCAAAGGCGATGCCGGCGAACCCCGCCTGTTCGGGCGACAGCGATGTCGGCGTCATTCCGGGCTGGGTGTTGGTTTCCAGCAGGATCAGCCCATCCAGCCCGCGCGTCTCGTCCCAGCGCAGGTCGGTGCGGCTCAGCCCCCGGCAGCCCAGCGCGGCATGGGCGCGCAGCGCATAGTCCAGACAGGCCTCGGTGACGGGGGCAGGCAGTGCTGCGGGCAGGATATGGCGCGACCCGCCGGGCGTGTATTTGGCGTCATAGTCATACCAGCCGCTGGTCACGATGTCGGTCACGCACAGCGCGCGGTCCCCCATCACCGTAACGGTCAGCTCGCGCCCCGGCGCATAGGCCTCGACCATCACCACATCGGGCATGTCGGCAGACAGCTGCGGCGGCGCATTGGCCGCCTGCTGCACGATATAGACCCCGACCGAGGACCCCTCGTTGTTCGGTTTCACCACATAGGGCGGCGGCAACACGTGGTGCGCGCGCACCTCTGCCGTGCGGGCCAGACAGCTGGCCACGATCGGCAGACCGGCGGCCAGATAGGCGTCTTTCGCCCGCGTCTTGTCCATGGCAAGGGCCGAGGCCAGAACACCCGAATGGGTATAGGGGATGCGCAGCCATTCCAGTATGCCCTGCACACAGCCATCCTCGCCCCAGCGGCCATGCAGGGCGTTGAAGCAGACATCGGGTTTCAGCGCGTCAAGACGCGCGGGCAGGTCAGGACCTGCGTCCAGCTCGGTTACCCTGTGATATCCTGCCTCCCGCAGGGCGGCGGCGCATGCGCGCCCCGAGACCAGCGACACCTCCCGCTCTGCGGAAAGCCCACCCATCAACACCGCCACTGTGGGGGCTGCCCTGCCCGACATGCCCACCGCCTCCGCCCGGGCCTTTGGCCCGTTATTCTTGTTTTTGCGTCGCCGGATCACCGACGCGCATGATCTCCCACTCTAATGTGAAACCGCTGTGATCGAAAACCCTTTTTCTGACCCTTTCGCCCAATTCTTCCAGATCGGCGGCGGTGGCCCCCCCGGCGTTGATCAGGAAATTGGCATGTTGTTCGCTGATCTGCGCCCCGCCCAGCCGCGCGCCGCGCATCCCGGCGGCATCGATCAGCGTCCAGGCCTTGCGGTCATGGCTGTCACCGGGCTGACCGGTGCTGGAAAACCCCGCCGGATTGCGGAAGGTGGACCCCGCGCTGCGGTCTTTGGTGGGCTGGCTGGCATCGCGCCGGGCAACCTGGTCTGCCATCCGCGCCTGAAGTGCCGCCGGGTCGCCGGGGGGGGCGCGGAAGGTGGCCTGGACCAGAACCGCGCCCTGCGGCAGGGTACTGCGGCGGTAGCCCAGGTGCAGGTCCTGTGCCGCCAGGGTCAGGGTTTCGCCCGCCCGCGTGACAAGGCGCACTTCCGTCAGGTGATCGGCGACATAGGAACCATAGCACCCGGCATTCATCCGCACCGCACCGCCGATACTGCCGGGGATGGTGCGCAGAAAGGTCAGGTCCCGCCCCGCCTCTGCCGCCGCCCGCGCCACATGCGCATCGAGCGCCGCCGCCCCGGCCAGTATATGGTCGCCTTCGACGGTGATGCCGTTGAAGCCCCGCCCCAGCCGGATCACCACCCCCCGGATACCGCCATCGCGCACGATCAGATTGCTGCCCACGCCGATGGGAAAGACGGGGACCACCGGGTCGAGATCGCGCAGGAACCCGGCAAGATCTGCCTCATCCGCCGGCTGGAACAGCCAGTCCGCCGGGCCGCCGACGCGCAGCCAGGTCAGGTCAGCCAGGGGGCGGCCGGCGGTCAGCGTGCCGCGCGGGGTGGGAAGGGGCGTCATGTGACCGGCCCCGCAGGCGCGCGCCAACCGCGCCCCCAGAGGACCGCCTGAAAACGCTCCGGGGGAGCGTTTTCACGGTCCGATTGCCGCAGGGCGCAAGCCCGCAGGCAAGGGGCCCTCCACAAGCCTGACAGCGGTAATTCGGTCGCGCCTGCCTGGGCGGGCGCGGTAACGCGCCTGCCACGGGCAGGCAGGCGCGGCCGGATTTGTCGACGGACAAATCCGGCAGGAAGGAAAGGGTGCGCCCTGTGCCAGCAGAGACGATGAAGCAACATCATGTCCAGAATGATACATGAGTGGACTTCATCTGCTGACCTTCCGAAACGCCGCCACCTCAGGTCAGCAAGCGGACGGTCGGGAGCAGGGATTGCTCCCGGGGGGCGTAGGGGGGGCAAGGGGAGCACTTCAGCATGTTCGAACGCGATGCCGCTGAAGGACGTTGAGGCGCGGTCCCATGCAAACCCCCCGCTGACGACCCCGCAACGCCCCCCATCCTTGCGCGCCCGGAGGACCGCCTGAAAACGCTCCGGCGGAGCGTTTTCACGGTCCGGTTGCCGAAGGGCGCAAGCCCGCAGGCAAGGGGCCCTCCCCAGGCCTGACGCCAGTAATCCGGCCGCGCCTGCCTGGGCTGGCGCGGTAACGCGCCTGCCACGGGCAGGCAGGCGCGGCCGGATTTGACGCGGGTCAAATCCGGCAAGAAGGAAGGGTGCGCCATTTGGTGACGGGGTAATTTGATCAGGGTTTGGCTTGGCTTTTGGCAAGTTCGACTGCCCCCTTGATGGCGTCAGACCCAAGTTTCGGCGCAAACACCAGGGTTGCGGCGGCGACGCTGGCCAGTGCCGGAAGGCCGAATGCCACCATCAAGGTGGCGCTGCAACCGATAAGTCCAACCTGGCATGCTCCCTTTCCGGCGCTCCACATCCCTTCAACAACCTCATCCGCCTTGATGCGGGGCAAATCGCCGAGTTTCTTCATATAAACTCTTGCAAGCCCCTCAACGTCCCTCGCCTGACTTTCCTTTGCCAGGCCTTCTGCCGGAACGGCAGCGCGCATTTGCAAGACAGCCTCGGCCAGAAAGGAAAGCGTCCGGATCATGCGCCGGGCTTCCGCGGCTTCGTCATCCGTCTGATGGTTGCGGGATTGCAGACGCGCGATTTCAAGCGCGATGAATCCTTCGATCGCATCGAAGGTCGGGGGCAGGGCAACCCGGTTCAGCGACAGGGCGGCTTGAACCTGTTGAATTGTCGGCCGTGGCGCGGCCGGAAGACCGGCAAGGTCCTGGGCAACCTCTCCCTTCCCTATCTCTTGATCAGCGCGCCTTTTCAGCATCCCCTCAATAATCGGATGCACCCGCTCCGGCCCGCCCTGCCAATCCTCTGCCGGGATCAGGGCAATGTCGCGCAGCAGGGGCCAGTCCTGCGGGCGGCCTGCAAGGGCGTTTTCATAGAACTGCGTCCAGAAGGCCCAGACGGGGCCACCTGCGTTCGCCCACTCCTGACGGGTCCGCGCCCAGGCAACCGCAATCCGTTCCGGCACGGGGCCATCCCACAGCGGAAGGGTGAACGGATCGCCGCCCGCCTCCAGCGCCGCACAGTCCATTCTGACACTCGCCCACAACGTGGTGGTGCCGTAGGCGTCGGCGGCGGTGGCGGCGGCGTCGGCGGCGGTGGCGGCGGCGGTGGCGGCGTCGGCAGCGGCGTAAGCGGTGGCGTTGGTGAAGGAGGTGGCGATGAAGGCGGCGGCGGCGGTGGCGGCGACGGTGAAGTAGGCGGGGGCGTCGGCGGCGGCGTGAGCGGCGTCGGCGGCGGCGTGAGCGGCAAAGGTGGCGTCGGCGTAGGCGGCGGCGAGCTTGACCTCGGGGGTTAAACTCTTGCGCGCAAGGCCCGAGGTTAGCAAAGGCCACAAGCTCATCAGCGCTGTCACGCCGCTTTTCCGCGCCCAGGTCTGTCCCAGCCCGCTCCAGAACAGCGGTGCCAACCGCATCGAAGCCCGGTGCGCGATGCACACGGCATCCTCATGGCTGCGATCCAGCAGCCAGGCCTCAAGCGTTTCCTTGTCCTTGATACCCGCCACCTTACCCATGCCGCCAGGATCACCGCAGCCCGCGCCCAAGGCAAGCGCAAACGCGCGCTATTCCGCCGGTTCCTGCGCCCCGTCCCGCCGCCACAGGCGGCGCGCAAGGGGCACCACAGGCCAGCGCAGCAGCAACGCCCCCCCGGCCAGCACCAGCATCCCCCACAGCGGGCCGTTCTGCCAGGTCACCCAGCCCAGCAGCGGTATCCCGGCGGCGATCAGGGCCACAATACCCGGCCAATGGAACCGGCGCGGCACCATCGCCACGATGCTGGCGATGATCGCCCAAAGACAGGCCAGCGTCAGCGATGCGGTCATGCCATCAGCCCCCCCGCAGGGCAGGCTGGCCGACAGGGCACCGGGCTGGCGACCGGTCTTTCTGGACAGGGCCGCCCGGTCAACCCTGTGCTTCCAGCCGCGCGGGCAGCGCATTGGCCCAGGCGCTGATGGTACCCGCCCCGAGGCACACCACCATATCCCCCGGCCGCGCCTGTTCGCGCACCAGCCGCGCCAGATCAGCCTCATCCACCACCGCGCGGGCATGGCGGTGGCCATGGGCGATCAGGCCTGCCACCAGATCATCGCGGCTGGCCCCGGCAATGGGGTCTTCTCCGGCGGGATAGACATCGGCAATCGCCACCACATCCGCCTCATTGAAGCAGGTGCAGAACTCCTCGAACAGGCTGGACAGGCGGGTATAGCGGTGCGGCTGGTGTACGGCGATCACCCGGCCTGCCGTCGCCTGCCGCGCCGCCTTCAGCACGGCGGCAATCTCCACCGGGTGGTGCCCGTAATCATCGATGATGGTCACCCCGCCCAGCACCTCGCCCACCCTGGTAAAGCGCCGGTTGACCCCGCCAAAGGCCGCCAGCGCCGCGCGGATGTCGGTCGCCGTCATGCCCAGCTCGCGCGCCACCGCCACCGCCGCCAGCGCGTTCGACACATTATGGTCCCCCGGCATCGGCAAGGTGCAGCTTTCAATCTTCGAACCCTCACCCTCGTTCTGAAGCTGGATGTCAAAGAAAGCCTTGCCGTTTTCGAACCTCAGCCCCGTTGCCCGCACATCGGCCTGTGCGTTGAAGCCAAAGGTCACGATGCGGCGGTCGGTCACACGGCCCACCAGCACCTGCACCTCGGGGTGGTCGGTGCAGCACACCGCCAGCCCGTAGAAGGGCACGTTGGAGACAAAGTCGAAGAACCCCTTGCGCAGCGCCTCAAAGGTTCCCCAGTGGTCCATATGCTCGGGGTCGATATTGGTGACAATCGCAATGGTCGCGGGCAGGCGGTTGAAGCTGCCGTCGCTTTCATCCGCCTCGACCACCATCCATTCCCCGGCCCCGGCCCGCGCGTTCGACCCATAGGCATGGATCACCCCGCCGTTGATCACCGTGGGGTCAAACCCGCCCTTGTCCAGCAGGGTTGCAACCATCGTCGTCGTCGTGGTCTTGCCATGGGTGCCGGCGATGGCGATGTTGGATTTCAGCCGCATCAGCTCTGCCAGCATTTCCGCCCGGCGCACGACGGGAAGCTTGCGGCGACGCGCCTCTTCCAGTTCCGGGTTGCCCGGCCTGATCGCCGATGACACCACCACCACGGCGGCCGCGCCCAGATTTTCCGCCCGCTGCCCTTCAAAGACCGTGGCCCCCAGCCCCGCCAGCCGGTCGGTGATGCCGGACGCTTTGGTATCCGACCCCTGCACGCGGTAGCCCAGCGTCATCAGCACCTCGGCAATGCCCGACATGCCGATGCCGCCGATCCCGACGAAATGGATCGGGCCAAGCCCCAGGGGAAGTTTTGTTGCCGCACTCATGCCGCCTCTTTTCCGGCCAGACGTTCCACCACGGCCACCAGACGGGCGGTCGCATCGGGCCGCCCCTGTCTCAGGGCGGCCAGCGACATCTGCATCGCCACCGCAGGCCGGGTCAGAACCGCCGCGATGTGGCCCGCCAGTGTCGCCGCGTCAAGCTGCGCCTCGGGCACCACAATGGCCGCGCCCGCCTCAACCAGGCCTTTTGCGTTCGCCGTTTGCTCGTCACGGATGGCTGCCGCAAGCGGCACCAGGATTGATGGCCGCCCGATGACGGAGATATCCGCGATCGACGACGCACCCGCCCGCGAGATCACCAGCTGCGCTTCGCAAAGACGGCGCGGAACATCGGTGATGAACGGCACCACGTCGGCCATGACGCCCGCCGCCTGATAGGCGCTCTCGACGCGGGCGATATCCTCGGTCCGTGCCTGATGCGACAGGCGAAGGTGACGGCGGATCTCCCCCGGCAACAGGGCAACGGCCGCAGGCACCACATCCGACAGCACCTTCGCGCCCTGGCTGCCGCCGATCACCACAATGCCCATCGGATAGTCGCCCGGCGGCATGTAGCCTGCCCCGGCACGCTCCAGCACCGCCGCCCGCACCGGATTGCCGGTATGGATCCCCTCGACCCCCGCAGGCAGGGCGGTGGGCCAGATGCCGCAGGCGACGGCATCGACACGGCGGGCAAAGACCTGGTTGACGCGCCCCGGAACGCCGTTCTGTTCATGGATCATCCGCCGCCGCCGCAGGATCAGCGCCGCCGCCAGCGCCGGGATCGACGGATAGCCGCCGAACCCCACCACCACGTCGGGCGGGTCGCGCAGCTGCGCCAGAACGGCCGCGCCCACCCCCGCCGCGATGCGAAACGGCACCAGCGCCTTTGCCACAAGGCCGCCGCGCGCGAAGGTGGCCGATGCCACCTGATCCACCGCCACCGCCCGGGGAAACCCCCCGGCATAGCGCGCGCCGCGCGCATCGGTCGAAAGCCTGACCCGCCAGCCCCTTGCGATCATCGCCTCGGCCAGCGCCTGCGCGGGAAACATATGCCCGCCGGTCCCCCCGGCGGCGATCAGCAGCAGCGGCGCGGCCACGCCCTATTGCCCCCGCTTGAACAGGATATCGCCGATCTGCCCCTGCGGCCGCGCCCGCGTAAAGGCCAGCAACATGCCCACCGTGATGCCGGCGGCAATCACCGAAGACCCGCCATAGCTGATGAAGGGCAGCGTCATGCCCTTGGCCGGCAGCAGCCGCACGGCGACGCCCATGTTGATCATCGCCTGCACGCCGAAGATGCAGGCCAGGCCCGCGCCCGCCAGCCGGATGAAGGGATCACGTTCCTTCATCAGCCGGAACAGCGAGCGTGAGGTGACCGTAGCGTAAAGGGCGATGATCGCCAGCACCAGGATCAGCCCGTATTCTTCGGCCGCGACCGCGATGATGAAATCGGTATGGGCATCGGGCAGCGACCATTTCACCTGCCCCTCGCCGACACCGACGCCGAAAAAGCCGCCCTCCTGGATGGCGTTGGCGGCATAGCCCAGCTGCGTGCGCGGATCGATATCCGGCGTCAGGAACCCGTCGATGCGCCGCGCGAAGTGATCGGATGCGGAATAGGCAAACATCGCCCCGGCACCGGTCAGCGCCAGGATCGTCGCGATCAGCACGATGGGCGCACCGGCCACGAAATACATCACCCCCCAGGCGAACAGCACCAGCGCGGCCTGCCCGTAATCCGGCTGCATCACCAGAAAGCCCATGATCACCGCGGCCAGCACAAAGGAAACCGTCTTGCCCGGCGGCCCGTTCGGATGGGCGCTGGCCGAGATCAGCCAGGCGCAAAGGATCACGAAGAACGGCTTGAGGAATTCCGAAGGCTGGACCGAACCGAAACCCAACGAGAACCAGCGCACCGCACCCTTGCCGTAATCGGTGCCGAACAGCGGCAGCAGCGCCAGCGCGGCGAAGGCCGGTACAAAGCCCAGCACAGCCAGCCTTCGCACCAGATGGGGCGACATCATCGAGGTGCCCAGCATTGCCAGAATGGCCAGCCCGCCAAAGGCCACCTGCCGCTGCACATAATGGAACGGCTCCAGCCCGTTGCGCGTGGCCAGCGGCACACTGGCCGCCAGACCCAGAAGCAGGCCGATGCCGAACAGCATCAGGATGCAGGTCAGCGACCATTTGTCGATCGTGCGCCACCAGCGCGGCAAGACCGGCTCGCCCACCCGTGCGGGCATGGAGCCATAGACCATCTCAGTCATGGATAACGCCTGTTTCTTGCGCCGGGCCTGCCCGCCCGGCTTTCTGCCCCGATCCGCCCGTTTTCCGGGTCTGCGGGGCAGAGTAGCGGAGTTTGCGGGATGTGGCTAGAGCGTGTTGCGACCATTCCGATTCGGGATTCCCATGAGGTTTGATTTGTGATTCCCTCTGCCTATGGCAGATGTTGGGGGTCATGTATGGGCAAGCCACTTCCTATGGAACTTCGTCAGCGCGTCGTTGATTTCGT
>JADCEL010000079.1 GCA_020250125.1 Rhodobacter sp. | reverse complement strand
GTCTGGTCGAGGTCGAGCCTTTGCAGCGCGGTGAGGGCGGCGAGGGGGGCAAGGTCGCTGATGGCGGTCTGGTCGAGGTCGAGCCTTTGCAGCGCGGTGAGGGCGGCGAGGGGGGCAAGGTCGCTGACGGCGGTCTGGTTGAGGGTGAGCATTTGCAGCGCGGTGAGGGCGGCGAGGGGGGCAAGGTCGTTGACGGCGGTCTGGCTGAGGCCGAGCCATTGCAGCGCGGTGAGGGCGGCGAGAGGGGCAAGGTCGCTGACGGCGGTCCCGATGAGGCGGAGCTCTTGCAGCGCGGTGAGGGCGGCGAGGGGGGCAAGGTCGCTGACGGCGGTCCGGTCGAGGTCGAGCCTTTGCAGCGCGGTGAGGGCGGCGAGGGGGGCAAGGTCGCGGACGGCGGTCTGGGTGAGGCCGAGCGTTCGCAGCGCGGTGAGGGCGGCGAGGGGGGCAAGGTCGCTGACGGCGGTCCGGTCAAGGTCGAGCCTTTGCAGCGCGGTGAGGGCGGCAAGGGGGGCAAGGTCGCTGACGGCGGTCTGGTCGAGCCGCAGCTTTTCCAGCGCTGAAAGGGTGGCGATGTCCTGCGGGATCCGGTTCAGCGCGCGGTAGCGCTCATCGCTAAGGTCAAGGGTGGTTTCCCCGGCCTGTTTCACCCGCCGGATTTCCTTGACCGCCGCCTCATAGGCCTGGTCCGCCGCGCTTTTCGCCAAGGGGTCGCTCCTGCCTGCCTTCCTTCAGACTGACCTGCCTGCGGGCCGCGATCAACCCCGGCGTTTCCGGCTTGACGCCCAGGGGCCAAGCGACTATCCCGCCCCTCACGCGCGGTGGTAGCTCAGTCGGTTAGAGTACCGGCCTGTCACGCCGGGGGTCGCGGGTTCGAGCCCCGTCCACCGCGCCACTTTACCGAACTGGCGAAAACAGGGTCACGGCGCAGGCGGCGGACCTGTTTCGCTGTAACCGCCCGGCAACGGCCGGCGGTATCTGCGGCCGGTCGTCTTGCGGCCCCGCCCCATCGCGTGCTTCTGCCGTTTCCCGCTTGACGCCCCCGATGCAGGCTTGTATCCGCCCTGTCACGCGCGGTGGTAGCTCAGTCGGTTAGAGTACCGGCCTGTCACGCCGGGGGTCGCGGGTTCGAGCCCCGTCCACCGCGCCAGTTCATTGACCGGTCAATAATGAGGCTGGCCGTTCTGCGGGGACGGCCAAAAGACCCACTGTGCCGCCAACCCGCAGCGTGATGTCGCGGAGGGGCCAGAAGGCCACCGTTCCGGCGGCCCCCGCGCGGCCCCGTCCGGCTGACCGGGACGGACAGGTCAAGGTCGCCCCGGACCGCCGCAGGGTCAAAGCCCGGCCCCGGCCAGTGCGCGCCCATGGCATCGGGCAATTCGGGAACCCCGTCACAAAGGCCGGGCAGGATGATGCGGCCCTGATCGTGCCGCCCGGTCAGAACCCCGCTCGGCCCGTGGACCGCGTTGGCGGCAAGGCCGCCAGACATGCCGTGACAGGGTGCCAAAGGAATCTTCCCCGCCGCCTGCCAGACGGGAAGATCATCCTGATCCGCCGGAAGGGTGGCCTGTTGTTCCGTTCGCACCCCGGAACGCGCCGCGTTTCCGCGCCCGGTGAGAGACCGGAGTCGCAAAAGGATCGGTCCACCAAGTGTCACGCAGGCCGCCACCCGCCAGGTCATGCGCTGGCCTGGGGCCTTGGCCCCCGGCGGACCATTGGGCCGCGCAGCGCAGGGCCGGGGCGGTGGCCCCGGCCAGACCGCGCGGCGCGCGCGCAGGCGTTTCCTGCCGTCCGGCCGGCAGCCCGGGCGGTTGGCACGTTTTCGCCAGCCGGTTGACACAGGCCCGTGTCGGCGGCGCGGATGGTGAAACCGGCCCGGCGAGGCCGCGCAGCCGCGTCACGATGGCAGGGGTTGCATCGCCAGGCGGGCCGCTGGCACGGGTCATGGCGATCTCGGGAATGTGTCGCGGGGCCGGGCCTGACAGGCACCGCGCCCCTGTCCAGCGCGCGCGCCATGCGCTAGGACAGCGCCCGAGTCGCACATCAGGAGAATGCCATGATCCGGTCGGGTTTGCAGTGTCTGGTCTGTGCGGGGTTGCCTTTTGCCGCCCTGGCCCAGCCGATGACGGGCGCGGCGGTGGCCCCGCTGCTGTTCGCCGCGACGGGTGCCGAGGTGGAATTGCTGCCCGCCCCCTTCCTTGCGCCGGATCAGGCAGAGATTCTGAAGACCGTGGGCGTGTCGCAGCCCTATTACGGGGCCATTGCGGTATCCCCCGACGAAGGGATCATGGTTGAGGCGACCGTGGCCGCCGCCAATCATCATTCGACCGAAGCCGCATCGGTGGCGGCCCTTGCGGCCTGTGACGCCAGGCGCAAGGGGGCCACACCCTGTGCCGTGGTGGCCCTGATCCGGCCCGCAGGCTGGAAAGAGCAGCCCTTCCAGCTGTCGTCAAGTGCGACGGCGGAGTTCGCCGGATATGCCAGAATCCGGCGCGACAAGGCCTTTGCCGTGTCACCATCGACCGGTGCCTGGGGCATGGCCAGGGGCCGCGATGCCGCTGCCAGGGCTGTGGCGGATTGTGCGGGCAAAGAGGTGGCCCCTGCGGACTGCGTTCTGACCCTGCAGGACTGACCGGCGGGGCAAGGGCGGCAAATTGCCCACTGGCAAAGCCTGACATTCGGTCAATATCAGAGCGATCCGCAGGCGCGGACCTGACACGGGTCAGGGGCGGGACCTGCCCATCGGGGCGGGCAGGGGACTGGAGACCGAGATGGACTATGGCCTGGCACTTGATGCGGCGCTGAACCGGCTGCACGACGAAGGGCGCTACCGCACCTTCATCGACATCGAACGGCGGCGCGGGGCCTATCCCGAGGCGGTCTGGCGCAGGCCGGACGGGACAGAGCGGACCATCACCGTCTGGTGCGGCAACGACTATCTTGGCATGGGGCAGCACCCGGCGGTGCTGGCCGCGATGCACGGGGCGCTGGACGCGGCCGGGGCCGGGTCCGGGGGCACGCGCAACATTTCCGGCACCACCGTCTATCACAAGGCGCTGGAGGCCGAGTTGGCCGACCTGCACGGCAAAGAGGCGGCGCTGGTCTTTACCTCGGCCTATGTTGCCAATGATGCCACCCTGTCGACGCTGCGGGCGATCTTTCCGGGGCTGATCATCTATTCCGATGCGCTGAACCATGCCTCGATGATCGAGGGTGTGCGGCGCGGCGGGGGCGACAAGCGCATCTTCCGCCACAATGATCTGGCGCATCTGCGCGCGCTGCTGGCCGCCGATGATCCGGCGGCGCCCAAGCTGATTGCGTTCGAATCGATCTATTCGATGGATGGCGATTTCGGGCCGATTGCCGGGATCTGCAATCTGGCCGCCGAGTTCGGTGCCCTGACCTATATCGATGAGGTACACGCGGTGGGCATGTACGGGCCGCGCGGGGCGGGCGTGGCCGAACGGGACGGCCAGATGGGCCGGATCGACATCATCAACGGCACGCTGGCCAAAGCCTATGGCGTGATGGGGGGCTACATCGCCGCCGGGGCCAGACTGGTGGATGCGGTGCGCAGCTATGCGCCGGGGTTCATCTTCACCACATCGTTGCCGCCGGCGATTGCGGCAGGTGCCGCCGCATCCGTGCGCCATCTGAAGACCGACGGCGCGCTGCGCGAGGCGCAGCAACTGCACGCCCGGATGCTGAAGATGCGCCTGAAGGGGTTGGGCCTGCCGATCATCGACCACGGCTCGCACATCGTGCCGCTGCATGTGGGCAATCCGGTGCATTGCAAGATGCTGTCCGACATGCTGCTGGAAACATCCGGCCTTTACGTTCAGCCGATCAACTTTCCCACCGTGCCGCGCGGCACCGAAAGGCTGCGCTTCACCCCGTCGCCCGTGCATGATGCCGGGCGGATCGAGGTGCTTGTTAACGCATTGGACAGACTTTGGGGACAATGTGTGCTGAATCGCGCCGAGCGTGCCGCCTGATCCTTTGTACGGATGCAAGGGCCCTTGTCCTGTGCTACGCTTTGCGGAATAGCGATGATGCGAGTCGGGCAAACCGACTCGTGCGGTGTTGGTGCGGCGGGGCAGGTACGCATGATCGGGCGCAGGTCACAGCCTTCGGCGGCAGTGGTCGACAAGCCGAAAGGCTTTGACGACTTCGAGGTGCGCCTTGGGGATGTCATGCGCGGGGAACGCGCAACGCTTGGGCGGTCACTTCTGGATGTCCAGCGCGACCTGAAGATCAAGGCCACGTATATCGCTGCGATCGAGAATTGCGATGTTTCGGCTTTCGAATGCCAGGGCTTCATCGCCGGTTATGTCCGCGGGTACGCGCGCTATCTTGGGCTGGACGCGGAATGGGCCTTTGCAAGGTTCTGTGCCGAAACGGGCTTCGTTTCCGCGCATGGCCTGGCAACCGCTGCCCCGGTATCGCGCATACCGCGCACAATGCCATCCGGCGCGATGAACCGGTCCACGCTGAGAGATCCCTTTACTGACCCGAAGGCGACCTTCATTCCGCGCGGCCAAAGCCTGTGGTCGCGGTTCGAGCCGGGTGCGGCAGGATCGATGCTGGTGCTGGTCGCGCTGATCGGGGCAATCGGCTACGGCGGCTGGTCGGTGTTGCAGGAAGTGCAGCGCGTGCGGCTTGCCCCGGTCGATCAGGCCCCCGTGGTGGTGGCCGAGATTGATCCGCTGGGCGATATCAGCCGCGAGGCAGCGCAGAGCCTGCCGGCACCCGCCGGTGCCGCAGATGCCTCTTCCGGCGAAGACCCGGTTCTGGCCGGGGCGCAGGGCTATGACCGGCTGTACCGGCCGCAGGCGCTGGACGTGCCGGTGATCGTGGCCCGCGACGGCCCGATTGCCGGGATCGACCCGCGCATCGGCAGTGCCCCGGGCAGAGATGCCGATGTCGCGATCACCGCCGATTTCGGTCAGGGACCGGCCCCGCAGGATGGTCTTGTCCAGGTGGTCGAGGCCGTTGCGCCAACGGTGGAACTGCTGGCTGTGCGCCCGTCCTGGGTGCGGGTGCAGTCTGCCGACGGAACGGTGCTGTTCGAGAAAATCCTGGATGCGGGTGAACGCTATGTCGTGCCGCAGATGGAAGCACCGGCGGTGCTGCGGGCGGGCAATTCCGGTTCTGTCTATTTCGCCGTCAACGGCCAGACCTATGGTCCGGCCGCCGCCGGGGCGCAGGTGGTGAAGAACGTCGCACTGTCGCCCGAGGCGCTGACCGCCAGCTATCAGCTTGCCGATCTGTCGGTCGACCCCGATCTGGCCGCACTCGTGGCCATGGCCGAAGCGGCACCCGAACCGACAGCCGGGGCGACCCTGCTTCCCGTCGCGGACTGACCGGGTACTGAAACGGCAATCTTGCCGCTTGCCGGACGGGACGTGCGTTGCGATCCGGGCAAAGAGGGTGCATGTCCGGGCGGGAGCTGGAAACGCCTCCCGTTTCCCATGACCGCGCGGAACGGTGCCCTGCAGACCGGCAGGTCCGGGAGAAGCAGAGGCCAGCACCCGACCCGGCAGGCGGGAAGCGCCCGCAGGGGCGGGTCGGGCGCTGGCCGGGGGCTTTGGCCCCCGGCTGGCGTGGTCACAGCGTAGCGCTGTAGCAAAGGCGATGGCCTTTGCCATGGCAGCGGGGGCAGGCGGATTGTGGCAAGACCTTCTGGCCCATCCACGGGCGGGAACAGGAAACGCAGCGCGTTTCCCCCGCCCGCGCGGGACGGTGTCCTGTAGACCGGCAGGTCCGGGAAAAACAGAGGCCAGCGCCCGACCCGGCGGGTGCGAAGCGCCCGCCGGTGGCGGGTCGGGCGCTGGCCGGGGGCTTTGGCCCCCGGCTGGTCCAGATGCCAGCGCGGCGCTGTGGCAGGGGCGATGGCCCCTGCCAGTGAAGCGGTGAAAGTGCTTGCGCCACTCCGGGCGGGAACAGGAAACGCGACCCGCGTTTCCCCGCCCGCGCGGGACGGTGCCCCGTAGACCGGCAGGTTCAGGCACCACGAAAGGCCAGCGCCCGGCCCGGCGGGGGCGAAGCGCCCGCAATGGGCGGGGGGCGCTGGCCGGGGGCTTTGGCCCCCGACGGGCCTGTGGCGCGCACACAGCGGGGCCGGGGCGATGGCCCCGGCCAGACCGCGCGGGGCTTGCGGACAATTGTCTTGGCAGGGCAGCCTCGGGGGGCAGCCTTTTTTTTCCGCATCCTGTTGCCGGGGACGGGCCGCTCGTGCAAAGGTGCCATTGACCCGCCTGCACCCCATGGTGCATGACGCCGCCATGCTGATCTTCAAAATCTTCCGCCGCCCTGAATGGGATGCCTTCCGCAGCGCAGGCGAAACGGAAGGCGCCCCGATTGATCTGGCCGACGGGTACATCCATTTCTCGACCGCAGCCCAGGTGGCAGAAACCGCCGCCAGGCATTTCGCCGCCGAAAGCGATCTGGTTCTGGTCGCGCTTGACGCTGACCGGCTGGGACCCGCCCTGCGCTGGGAACCCTCGCGCGGCGGGGCGCTGTTTCCGCATCTGTACCGCAGTCTGACCCTGCAGGATGTGGTCTGGGACAAATCGCTGCCGCTGGGGGCCACGGGGCACATCTTCCCCGAGGGTCTGTGGTGAGCCTCTGGGAACGGGCCGGCCTGAGCCTGCTGCACCGGCTTGATCCCGAAACCGCCCACGGCCTGTCGCTGCGCGCCCTGGGGTCGGGCCTGCTGCCGCTGCCGGGCCGCGTCACCTCGCCCCGGCTGGCGGTGACGCTGGCGGGGATGGCGCTGGACAATCCGGTGGGGCTGGCGGCGGGCTATGACAAGAACGCGGTGGCGCTGGCCGCGCTGGCCCGCGCGGGATTCGGGTTTCTGGAAGTGGGGGCGGCCACCCCGCGCGCCCAGCCCGGCAATCCGCGCCCGCGCCTGTTCCGCCTGACGCAGGACCGCGCCGCCATCAACCGCTTTGGCTTCAACAATGACGGGGCCGGGGCGATCTGCGCCCGGCTGGCCCGGCGCCCGCGCGGGGTGCCGGTGGGCCTGAACCTGGGGGCCAACAAGGACAGCGCTGACCGGGCCGCGGATTTTGCGCGGGTGCTGGCCCTTTGCGGCCCCGAGGTGGATTTCGCCACCGTCAACGTCTCCTCCCCCAACACCGAACGCCTGCGCGACCTGCAGGGGCGGGCCGCCCTGACCGCCCTGCTGGCAGAGGTGATGAAGGTGCGCGCCGCCCTGCCGCGCCCGATCCCGGTGTTCCTCAAGATCGCGCCCGACCTGGCCGATGACGCGCTGGCGGAAATCGCCGGGGTCGCCGTGGCAGCGGGATTGAGCGGGATCATCGCCACCAACACCACGCTGGCGCGCGACGGGCTGCGCAGCGCAGATCGCGATGAGGCAGGGGGGCTGTCGGGTGCGCCCCTGTTCGAACGCTCCACCCGCGTCCTGGCCCGGCTGTCCCAGCTGACGGATGGGCACCTGCCGCTGATCGGTGTCGGCGGCGTTTCGACGCCCGAGCAGGCCTATGCCAAGATCCGCGCCGGTGCCACGGCAATACAGATTTACACCGCGATGGTTTATGAGGGTATTTCGCTGCCGGCCCGCCTTGCGCGGGGGCTGGACGGGCTGCTGGCACGGGATGGCTTCGCCTCGGTCGCCTCTGCCGTCGGAACGGGGCGGGCCGACTGGCTGTGACATCACGCGTCTTGTGGGCCGCAGTCCCCAGGGCGGCTGATCGGGCCGGGGCCGCCCCTGTCAGCCGCCATCGGTTTGCGGCATCAGGAAATGCCCGGTGCCCTGCGCGAACAGGCGCGCGCGGTTGTCCTGCCAGGCCTCGACATGCACGCTGGCGTAACGCCGCCCCGAACGGTTGACCCGCGCCCGCGCATAGGCATCGCGCGGCAGGCCGGAACGCAGGTAATCCACTGTGAAGTCGATGGTTTTGGGCAGGTCCGGCAGGGCCGCGCCCGGCCCCGTCTGCCCGGCCTCCATCGCCTCCCACATCAGGGTCCAGCTCAGTTCGATGATCGCCGCCGTTTCCAGGAAGGCCGCCGTCACCCCGCCATGCAGCGCCGGGATCGCGGGATTTCCGATCAGCCTGTCATCGAAGGGCAGGATCGCCGTCAGCTCGTCGCCGCGCCGGTCAAAGGTGATGCCGAGGAACCCGATATAGGGCACCCCGGCAACCAGCGCGCGCAGCGCGGCATCGCGGCGCGTCTTGATCACCTGAACCGGTTCGGGGCGGGCGCGCGGGCTCATGCCGGTGCCCCCTGCGCCCGGTCCACGGTGAAGGCCCCCGTCGCGGTGGCAACCGGGCGTCCGGCATCCCCGTCGGTCGCCGTCGCGCGCACGAAGGCGACGGACCGGGTGACATGATAGCATTCGGCGCGCGCCGTAAGCCGCTGGCCGGGTGTGGCGGGCCGCATGTAGTCGATCCGCAGGTCCAGCGTCGCGGTGCTGGCCGGGGCTTCGGGATGGCTCATCACGGCGGCCCCGGCGGCGGTGTCCATCAGCGCCGACACCGCCCCGCCATGCAGCACACCGGTCGCAGGATCGCCGACGAATCGCGGGTCATAGGGCATCGACACCACCGCCAGCCCTTTGCCCAGCAGGTCAAGACGCATGCCCAGCGCCCGCGAATGCGGAATGGCTTCGATGAACTGGCGGGCAATGCGGGTGCGGTCGGTCATCACAAGCTCCTTGCGCCTGAGCCGGACTGTCGCCCGCCCTGCGCCCGGCTGCAAGCCCGCGCAGCGATTGCGCGGCTGGCAGCTTGCCACTACGCTTTGCTGACGGAGGACCCTGCGATGACCGAAACCCGCCTCAGCTTCAAAGAGATGTGCGCCCGGTTCGACGCAACCCCGCGCACCCTGCGCTATTACGAATACATCGAGCTGCTTCAGCCCGGCAAAGACGGGCGCGCGCGCTTTTACGGGCCAAGGGAAATTGCCCGCATGACGCTGATCCTGCGTGGCCGCCGCTTTGGCTTCAGCCTGGAAGAAATCCGCCAATGGCTGCTGATCTATGAAACCAGGGGCACCTCGGCACAGATGAGGGCGCTGGTCGATCTGGCAGACCGCCAGCTTGCCCAGCTGCGCCGCCAGAAGGACGGGATCGAAACCGCGATCGCCGAGCTTCAATCCCTGCGCGACAGGGCGGCGGCCTCAGGTGATCCGGTCTGATCCGGCCCGGCAGGCCGTCCGCCGCGATGGCCCCGGCCGGGATTGCTGCGCATGACGTTGCGTCAGCCCGGCTGACACGACGTCATCCGCGCCCTGACGCCACGTCACGTTTACCTCAGCGTCATCCTGTCGGATAAGGATCATCAACGCCGCCATCCGGCCGGCGTTCACATCCAAGGTGTGTGCGACAGACCGATGACAGATGCCTTGACGATCCGGAAGATGGGCAAGTCCCGTGGCGCTGCGCCCCGCAGCCTGCCCCCTTGCGGACAGAAGCACTTTCTGTTCCCGATCCGCGACGGCAGGCCCTGGCTGTTCACCCGGCGCGACCGTGCCCTGCTGACGCTGATCCTGCGCGGCGGGTGCCCTGGCCTTGCCCCGGCAGACATCCGCCCGCCGCCGCACCGCCATGACAGGGACGGGTGCCGGACAACGCGGCCCGGCCGCACCTGCGGCATTGCCTGCCACCGGCCGGCGGTGATGACGCAGTGGCGGGCCGGACCGGAGGATGCCATCGCCAAACCGAAAGACCGGCTTGTCCGGGCGGACCGGGGTCTTGCCGCCTTCTGCGGGGACGCAGCCGGGTAACAGCACAGGAGACGACCCGATGACAGCCTATGCCGCACCGGTCAGGGACATGCAGTTCCTGCTGCATGATGTCCTTGGGGTCACCACCAGCGGGGTGCCCGGATATGACAGTCTGGACCCTGCTTTCACCCTGGCGGTCCTTGACGCGGCGGGCAGGCTGGCCAGCGATGTGCTGGCCCCCCTGAACGCGGTGGGCGACCGCGAGGGCTGCCAGCTTGAAAACGGGGCGGTCCGCACGCCGCCGGGCTTCGCCGATGCCTTCGCGGCCCTCAGGGCCGGGGGATGGACCGCCCTGGATTGCGATCCGGCCTATGGCGGACAGGGCCTGCCCTGTCTGATGGGCACGGCAGTGGGCGAGATGTTCGTGTCGGCCAATATGGCGCTGAACATGTACCAGGGCCTGACCCATGGGGCCTATTCGGCGATCCACGCCCATGGCACGCCCGGGCAGAAGGCGATGTGGCTGCCGAAACTGGTCAGCGGCGACTGGACCGGCACCATGAACCTGACCGAACCGCAGTGCGGCACCGATCTGGGCCTGCTGCGGACCCGCGCCGACCCGCAGGCCGACGGCAGCTACCGCATCACCGGGCAGAAGATTTTCATCTCTGCCGGTGAGCATGACCTGGCCGAAAACATCATCCACCTGGTCCTTGCCAGGGCACCGGGCGGTGGCGAGGGTACGCGCGGCATCTCGCTGTTCATTGTGCCGAAATTTCTGCTCAATGCCGACGGCAGCCTGGGCGCGCGCAATGCGCTGTCCTGCGGCAAGGTCGAAAGGAAGATGGGGATTCACGGCAACGCGACCTGCGTGATGAACTATGACGGGGCAACGGGCTGGCTGCTGGGCGATCTGCACAAGGGCATGCGGGCCATGTTCACCATGATGAACGAGGCGCGCCTTGGCGTGGGCCTGCAGGGCTATGCCGTGGCCGAAGCCGCCTGTCAGATGGCCCGCACCTATGCGAAGGACCGCCTGCAGGGCCGCGCGGCGACCGGGCCGGTCAATCCTGCGGGGCCCGCCGACCCGCTGATCGTCCACCCTGATATCCGCCGCAGCCTGATGGACCAGAAAAGCTTTGTCGAAGGGGCGCGGGCGCTGACCTTCTGGGGGGCGCATCTGATCGACCGGTCGGTGCGCCAAGGCGATGCCGCCGCCGAGGGTCTGATTTCGCTGCTGATCCCGGTGATCAAGGGCTTTCAGACCGACAAGGGCTTTGAGATGGCCGTCGCCGCCCAGCAGGTGTTCGGCGGGCATGGCTATATCGAGGACTGGGGCATGTCGCAATTCGTCCGCGACGCCCGCATCGCCATGATCTACGAAGGTGCCAACGGCATTCAGGCACTGGACCTTGTCGGGCGCAAGCTGGGGCATGATGGCGGCCGGCATGTGATGGCCTTTCTCGGGATGATCAGGACCTTCCTCGGGGATAACAGCGGCGATGCCCGCCTGGCACAGGACTTTCTTGCTCCGCTGAAGGCGGCATCGAAAGACATGCAGGCAGCCGTGGCGGTCTTTGCCGAAGCGGGGATGACGGCACCGGACGCCGCCCTGGCCGGGTCTTGCGACTTCCTGCATCTGGCAGGGCAGGTCTGCCTTGGCCTGATGTGGGCGCGGATGGCACGGGCCGCCCTGGCAGCACTTGACGCGGGAACCGGTGACCCGGCCTTCTACCGGGCAAAGCTGTCAACGGGCCGCTACTACATGGCGCGCCACCTGCCCGCCACGGCCCTGCACCTGGCCCGGATCCGGACCGGGGCCGGGCCGGTGATGGCCCTTTCCGCCGATGCGTTCTAGGCTTGCCCTCACTTGTCCCCTGCCGGAGTCCTGCCGATGCCCAAACGTTTCCGCCTGACCCGCCGCCCGCCGGTCGCCATGACCGAAGACGGCTGCCGGCAGCGGAAGCGGTTCGCCGCCGATGCCGGGCTGGATGAAAGCGAGGCCCTGTCCTTGCGGTTCGGGCATGTCGATTCCGTGATCGACGCCGAAACGCCGGGCCACCGTCTGCGCCAGTTCACCCGGGACCTGGAGGCGCGCAAGACATGAGCGGGGCGCCACCCGCACCGGGGGATTTGGGTATTTGTGCCGAAAAGAAACCCAAAGTGCGCCCCGACCCGACCTTGCAAACCGCATGTGACATGGGCCGGAGGTGGGCCGGGGCGGCTTCTCCTCGGGCGGTCATCGGCTCCCCAGCCTGTACCGCACTGACAAGGGTGCCGCTTTATGGTTAAGAAAGTCTTATTCTTCTTGGCGAAAATACCCCACGGGGGTGCGGGGGTGTGAAACCCCCGCGTCTGCCCCCGCAACCGGAAAGCGGTATCATCATGACGGCCCAACTTTACTGCTTTGGCGAAAGCGGCAATGCCTACAAGGCGGCGCTGGCCATGACATTTGCGGATATGGAATGGGAGCCGGTCTTCGTCGATTTCTTCAACGGCGAAACCCGGACCCCGGCCTTCCGCGCGCTGAATGAAATGGGAGAGGTGCCTGTGCTGGTCGATGGCGACACCACGCTGAGCCAGTCGGCGGTGATTCTGGATTATGTCTCGTCCAAGACCGGCAAGCTGGGTGGCCGATCGGCGGCGGAACGGCGCGAGGTGCTGCGCTGGATGTTCTGGGACAATCACAAGCTGTCGGGCCTGGCCGGGACCGCGCGCTTTCTGTCGAACTTCCTGCCCGAAGACAAACGCCCCGCAGGCGTGGTCCCCTTCCTTCAGGGGCGGCTCAAGACGGCCTATACCCTGCTGAACGATCACCTGGCGACCCGCGCCTGGGTGGCAGGCGCGCAGATGACCGTCGCCGACCTGTCCTGCTGCGGGTATCTCTATTACCCCGAACCCTTCGGGTTCAATCGGGCCGACTGGCCGCATGTCGATGCCTGGCTTGCGCGCATTTCGGCGCAGCCCGGCTGGAAACATCCCTATGACATGATGCCCGGCAATCCGTCCGACCGGGCCTGAGGAGTATGTGATGACAGAAGCCTTCATCTATGACGCCGTCCGTTCGCCCCGTGGCAGGGGCCGCCCCGACGGCGGCCTGCACGAGCTGACGGCGGTGGCGCTGTCGGCGCGCGTCCTGAACGCGGTGAAGGCGCGCAACGGGCTGGAGGGTCACGCGGTTGAAGATGTGATCTGGGGCAATGTCACCCAGGTGGGCGAGCAGGGCGGCTGCCTTGCGCGCTCTGCCGTGCTGCTGTCAGACCTTGACCTGTCGATCCCCGGCCTGTCCATCAACCGCTTCTGCGCCAGCGGGATGGAGGCGGTGAACCTTGCCGCCAATCAGGTGCGCGCCGGGGCAGGCAGCGCCTATATCGCGGGCGGGGTCGAGATGATGGGCCGCGTCGCCATGGGCAGCGACGGGGCCGCCATTGCCGTTGACCCCAGCCTGGCGATGAAGACCTGTTTCGTGCCCCAGGGCATCAGCGCAGATATCATCGCCACCCTGTACGGGTTTACCCGGGAGCAGGCCGACAGCCTGGCCGTGGAAAGCCAGCGCCGCGCCGCGCGCGCCTGGTCCGAAGGGCGCTTTGCCGGATCGGTGCTGACCATCACCGATCAGAACGGCCTGCCGGTATTGAGCCGTGACGAACACATGCGCCCCGGCACAGACCTGCACAGCCTTGCCGCGCTGACGGCCAGTTTCCGGGATATGGGCGAGGTTATGCCCGGCTTTGACCGGGTCGCCCTGATGAAATACCCGCAGCTGGAGCGGATCGAGCATATCCACCACGCGGGCAATTCCAGCGGCATTGTCGATGGGGCCGCCGCGATCCTGATCGGCAGCCGGGAGTTTGGCGAACGCCACGGCCTGCGCCCGCGCGCGCGCATCCGCGCCACCGCCAAGATCGGCACCGACCCCACGATCATGCTGACCGGCCCCGTGCCGGTCACCGAAAAGATTCTGGCCGAGGCCGGCATGGCGATATCCGACATTGACCTGTTCGAGGTGAACGAGGCCTTCGCTGCGGTCGTGCTGCGCTTCATGCAGGCTTTCGGTGTGGATGCGGACCGCGTCAACGTCAACGGCGGGGCCATCGCCATGGGCCACCCGCTGGGCGCAACCGGGGCCATCATCATCGGCACGCTGCTGGACGAGATGGAACGCAGCGGCAAGGGCACCGGCCTTGCCACGCTGTGCGTCGCCTCCGGCATGGGGGCCGCCACGATTATCGAGAGGCTGTGATGCCGAAGATCGACCTTGCCACGGTGCCGGTCAGGACCGGCTCGATCTATCCCGAACCCTATGCCGCGCAGATGCGGGGCCGGTCCTCGCTGCGGTTGGGGCAGGCCGGCGGGCTGACGCAGTTCGGTGCCAACCTGGTCATCCTGGCCCCCGGCGCGCGGTCGTCACTGCGCCACTGGCACCGGCACGAGGATGAGTTCGTCATGGTGACGCAAGGTGAATGCGTGCTGGTCCAGGATGCGGGCGAAACCGTGATGCGCGCGGGCGATTGTGCTGCCTTTCCGGCGGGCGACCCGGACGGGCACTGCCTTGTCAACCGCAGCAAGGCCGAGTCACGCTTTCTGGTGGTGGGCACCAGGGCCCCGTCCGAAGTGGCAACCTACAGCGACGTTGACATGATGGTCGTGGTGGAAGGCGGCGATACGCGCTTTACCTACAAGGATGGAACCCCATGGGCAGGGCCGCGCGGATGACGCCCGTTGCACGCGCACCCATGATCGGCAAGGGGGGCATCTGATGCCCAAACTTGCCAGCCTGCCCTTCGTCGAAGAACCCGAAACGCGTCATCCCGTTCTGGGCGTGCCGATGCATGCCTATGCCCACCGCATTCTGGGCGACCCGGGCGGTCTGACGCAGTTTGGCGTTCATATCGAACGTCTGCCGCCCCGCTCCACCTCCAGCCTGCGCCACTGGCACGAGACGGAAGACGAGTTCATCCTGATGTTGTCGGGCGAGGTGATTCTGCGCGAAGAGGGTGGCGAGACCCGGCTTGCTGCGGGCGATGCCGCTGCCTGGCCTGCCGGGGTGCCGAACGGCCATTGTCTGGAAAACCGGTCCGGGGCCGATGCCACCTACCTGACGGTTGGCACGCGCAACCGCGCGGATGTCATCCATTACCCCGATCACGACCGTATCTGCCACAAGGACGGGTCCGCGCGCCGCTGGACGCGCGGCGATGGCACGGCGGTGGCCCCTTGATACCCCCTCTGACCCATGACGCCGCCCCTGTCCGCCCCCAAGGCGCAGTGAAAGGACACATGTGATGCCTGATTTTTCCCTGACGACCGATGCCGATGGCGTGGCCACCCTGACCTGGGACGTGGCGGGCAAGTCGATGAACGTCATGTCGGCCGAAGGTTTTTCCCTGCTTGACACGCTGATCGGCCAGGCGCTGGCAGACCCGGCGGTGAAGGGCATCATCCTGACGTCGGCGAAAAAGGATTTCTCCGGCGGGATGGACCTGAACATCATCGCGCGGATGAAGGACGGCGGTGCCCAGGGCATCTTTGACGGGCTCATGCGCATCCACGGCATCCTGCGCCGGATCGAACGCGCCGGGATGGACCCCGGGACCCTGAGGGGTGGCAAGCCCATTGTCGCGGCCCTGCCGGGAACTGCCCTTGGCATCGGCCTTGAACTGCCGCTGGCCTGCCACCGCATCATTGCGGCGGACAATCCCAAGGCCAGGATCGGCCTGCCCGAGATCACGGTCGGCATCTTTCCCGGCGCGGGCGGCACGACACGGCTGGTCCGCAAGCTGGGGGCGCTGGCGGCTGCCCCCTTCCTGCTGGAAGGCAGGCAGAGCGACCCCAGGGCGGCCAAAGCCGCCGGTCTGATTGATGAGGTGGTCGCCCCCGAGGCGCTGCTGTCGCGGGCCAGGGACTGGGTGCTGGCCGCCACCGATGCCGATCTGGTGAAACCCTGGGATGCCAAGGGCTACCGGATGCCGGGCGGCACCCCCTATCATCCGGCGGGCGTCATGACCTTTGTCGGGGCCAGCGCGATGGTGCTGGGCAAGACCATGGGCGTTTACCCGGCGGCGAAGGCGCTGCTTTGCGCCGTGTATGAAGGCGCGCTGGTGCCATTCGATACCGCCCTGCGGATCGAGGCGCGCTGGTTCACCAATGTCCTGCTCAACCCGTCCTCCGGGGCGATGATCCGGTCGCTGTTCATCAACAAGGAAGCACTGGAAAAAGGGGCCGCGCGCCCGGCGCAGCCGGACCAAAGCGTGCGCCGCCTTGGTGTGATCGGCGCGGGCATGATGGGGGCGGGCATTGCCTATGTCGCGGCCAATGCCGGGATTGACGTGGTGCTGATTGACGCCACGCAAGCGGCTGCCGACCGGGGCCGCGCCCATTCCGAAGACCTGCTTGACAAGGGCATCCGGCGCGGCAAGGTGACGCCCGACCGAAAGGCAATGGTGCTGGGGCGCATCACCGCCACCACCGATCATGCCGCGCTGTCGGACTGCGATCTGGTCATCGAGGCGGTGTTCGAAGACCCCAAGGTGAAGGCCGCAGTGACGGCCCGCGCCGGGGCTGCCGTTGGCCCCGACTGCATCCTTGCCACCAACACCTCGACCCTGCCGGTCAGCGGGCTGGCGCAGGCCAGCCAGCGGCCCGAGCAGTTCATCGGCATCCACTTCTTCTCTCCGGTCGACCGGATGATGCTGGTCGAGATCATCCGGGGCAAGGCCACCGGCGAGCGCGCCGTGGCCAAGGCGCTGGATTTCGTGCGCCAGATCCGCAAGACGCCGATCCTGGTCAACGATGCCCGTTTCTTCTACGCCAACCGCTGCATCATTCCCTACATCAACGAAGGCATCCGCATGGTGGCCGAAGGTGTCAGGCCGGCGCTGATCGAAAATGCCGCAAGGCTGGTCGGCATGCCGCTGGGGCCGTTGCAGCTGGTCGATGAAACCTCGATCGATCTGGGCGTGAAGATTGCCACGGCGACCAGGGCCGCGATGGGTGATGCCTATGCGGATCGTGCCGTGGACGAGGTGCTGTTTGCGATGGCCGATCAGGGCCGTCTGGGCAAGAAGGCGAATGCAGGGTTCTACGCCTATGACGCGGCGGGCAAGCGTGAGGGGCTGTGGCCCGGCCTTGCCACCCGCTACCCCGTGACCGACCCGCAGCCCGACCTGACCGAGGTGCAGCACCGCCTGCTGTTCGCCCAGGTGCTGGAGGCGGTGCGCGCCCTGCAGGACGGCGTGCTGACCGACATCCGCGAAGGCGACGTCGGCGCAATCCTGGGCTGGGGCTTTGCGCCCTGGTCGGGCGGGCCGTTCAGCTGGCTGGACATCACCGGGGCCGCCCGCGCGGTGGAGATCTGCGATGCGCTGGCAGCCCGGCACGGCCCGCGCTTTGCCGCGCCCGCCCTGCTGCGTGACCTGGCCGCGAAAGGCGACACCTTTTATGGCCGCTTCGCCCCGGCCGTCAGGGCCGCCTGATCCCTGCGGGATCCCGGCTTCTTTTCGGTCCAAATACCCTCGCCGAAGGCGCTCCTGTCCCGCAATCCGCGCAAGGACCGGGGTGGGAGCCTCCGGCGGGGGTATTTGGGCCGAAAAGAAACTCTGGAGGGGTGTCAGACGCGGTTTGGCGGCTCCTGCCCGTCGAGGGCGGCGATCAGGTTGGTGACGGCCAGCATCCCCATCGCCTCGCGCACTTCCAGCGCCGCCGTTCCCAGATGCGGCAGCAGGGTGACGTTTTCCATGGCGATCAGCGCCTCGGGCACCTTCGGCTCGAATTCATAGACATCCAGGCCCGCCCCGGCGATCCGGCCTTCCTGCAGCGCCGCGATCAGGGCCGCCTCGTCCACCACATCGCCGCGCGAGATGTTGACGAAGATGCCGCCGGGACGCATGGCGGCAAGCGCCCCGGCATTGATCATGTGCCACGTCGCCGGGCCACCGGGCACCGCCACCACCACGAAATCCGCCGCCATGGCCTCGGTCAGGCCGACCTGCCGCGCGGGAACGCCCGGGTCGGCCACGGGTGAGCGGTTGTGAAAGACCACCTCCATCCCGAAACCATGATGGCAGCGCCTCGCAATTGCCTTGCCGATCCGGCCCATGCCGATGATGCCGACGCGCTTTCCCGACACCGGCAGCCCCAGCATCTGCGTCGGACCCCAGCCGTGCCAGCCGCCCGCGCGCAGCACCCGCTCGCCTTCGCCCGCCCGCCGCGCGGTGGCCAGAATCAGCAGCAGCGCGATATCCGCCGTGGCATCGGTGACCGCACCGGGCGTGTTGCTGACGGTCACGCCCGCCGCCCGTGCCGCCGCCACGTCGATATGGTTGTAGCCCACGCCGAAATTGGCCAGCATCCGGCAGCGGGGATTGGGCACATCGGCAAAGACACCGGCATCGAACCTGTCGCCCAGGGTCGGCAGCACATAGTCATAGTCGCGCAGGGCCGCGCGAAGCTCGTCCGGGGTCAGCACCCGGTTTTCCTCTTCGCGCAGCGTGACGTCGAAGCGGGCGCGGGCCGCGTCCAGCACGCGCGGCGGCAGACGGCGGGTGATCAGCAAACGGGCCATCAGAACAAACGCCCCCCCGGCGGAACATCGTGACCCGGCCCGATCAGCACCACCTCTCCGGCGGCGTCGGGCACGCCAAGCACCAGAACCTCGGACAGCACCTTGCCGATCTGGCGGGGCGGGAAATTCACCACGGCCAGAACCTGCCGTCCGACAAGCATATCGGGGGCGTAATGGGCCGTGATCTGCGCCGAAGACCGCTTTTCGCCGATCTCCCTGCCGAAATCGACCCAAAGCCTGATCGCGGGCTTGCGCGCCTCGGGAAAGGGTTCGGCGCGCATGATCCGCCCCACGCGGATATCGACCTTCTGAAAATCGTCGTAGGTGATCGTCACTTGCCCAGTTCCTTTCCCCGGTCTGCCGCTGCCTTGACCGCCCGGCGCAACAGGGGCGGAAATCCTGAAACCGGGTCCATCAGCACGGCCAGCGCCGCCGCCGTGGTGCCGCCCGGCGAGGTGACATTGACCCTGAGCTGCGTCGCCGTCTCGGGCGACCGCTGCGCCAGCTCTCCCGCCCCTGACACCGTGGCGCGGGCCAGCTGCATCGACAGGCCGGCAGGCAAGCCTTCGGCCTCGCCTGCCGCCGCCAGCGCCTCGATCAGGTGAAAGACGTAAGCCGGGCCGGATCCGGACAGGGCGGTGACCGCATTCATCTGATGCTCGTCCTCCAGCCGGACCACCTGCCCGACAGCACCCAGAAAGGCCTCGGCGAGCGCCAGGTCGTCTTCGCCGACAACCGCATTGCCGACAATGGCCGTGATTCCCCGCCCCACGGCGGCAGGCGTGTTCGGCATGGCCCGGATCACCGGCGTCCCCGCCCCCAGCACCGTCTCATAGCGGGCAAGCGGCGTGCCCGCCGCGATCGAGACAAACAGCGTGCCGCCCCCGCCCATCGGTGCCAGCTGCGGCAAGGCTTCGGCCATCATCTGCGGCTTTACCGCCACCAGCACAATGGCCGGGTCCGGGGGAAAACCCGCGTTCAGGTGCAGCCCTTTGGCGGCAAGGCCCCTGACCCAGTCCGATGGGTGCGGGTCAGCCACCCAGACCGCGCTCAGCGCCAATCCCTGCTTCAGCCAGCCTTCCAGCATCGCCGATCCCATCTTGCCGCAGCCCAGCAGCACAAGACCCCGGCGGTTCACCTGTGTGACCATCATATCTCTGCCCCCGATCGGATCACCGGCAGGTTAGGCGCGCCCGTAGGCCTCGGCAATGGCGACCTTGACCGCCTCTGCGGGCGTATGTGCGGCCCAGGCGACCAACTGAAACGCCGGGTAGAACCGCTCGGCCGCCATCACGGCATTGGCGATCAGCGTGTCGATCTGCCCGGGGCCTGCGATATGGCCACCCGACAGCGGCAGGCCATAGCGCCAGACCATCAGCTTCTGTTCGGCCCAATAGGTGAAGGCACCGGTCCAGACCATGTCATTGGTGCGGTTGAGCAGATCGTAAAGCTCGCCCATGCGGTGCGCGGGCGGGTCCATCTCGAAGGTGCAGATCAGGCGCAGCGTCTCGTCCCGGGGCGACCAGGCCAGCGTCAGGGAATAGGTGCGCCACTGCCCCTCCACCGCCATGGCGATCTGGTCATCGGTCACCCGGTCAAATTCCCAGGCCCGGTCTGCGGCAATCGTCTCGACGATGTCGATCGGATGCAGATCGTCTGACAGATGGTCTTCGCAAAGCGACATGGCCCGGCCTCTTCATGAAGCTGCCTGCGGGCCATGACCCACAAGAAGCTGGGCGTCCGGCAAGGATCAGCATAATCCCGACCTGACCTATACCAGATATGGTGGGTCATAAGCGAGGGGGTGTAAAGCGGATTCTTCGGTGACTTGGTGCTTGTGGCGTTGTATGTTGTGTGTGTGGCCGGATGTTGCTTGACATCAGACCCTGCACAGTCTGACGCGGGAAGCTGCAACAACCCGGTTCTCGCAGGGCGCGCCGGTGCGCAGGAGTCCGGCGGGGGTGGCGGGCTGGGTCCGGGGTTTCAGAAGCAGGCTGGCGCGGGTGGTTTGCAGGCGGGTTAAAGCGGGCTTCAACCCCGCTTCTGCCCTGATCGCAACCGCCCGCGCCATGCCCTTCAGACCTTCCGGGGTACGCCTGCCCCCGCCCCCAGGCGGGGGATTCGGGGTCAGGCCCTGCATCCGGTCACGATTGCTGCCGGGGGTGGGGAAGCGTTTGGTGCCGAAGCGCCAGGTGACGCGGAACCAGCCTTTGATCGTCTGGCGGTCCCGCACGGAAAGGTCGCTGGAAAACTGCACCAGCTCTGACACGGTGCCGCGCCAGGAAAACCCTCCCGCCGGGGCACCGATTGTTGTTCCGTTGGTGCTTAGGGGGCCGGTGCATCCACCCGGCGTGGTGAATGCCCCTCCGTCCAGCGCAATGGCATTGACGTTGCTGCCAAACCCCGCGGTGCCAAGAACCCCGCAGTGCCAAGAACATTGCTGGTCAACCTTGGGCCACCGGCAATGCTGAAACCCGGCGCAGCAGGCGCGCTGGTGCCTGTTGTGCCTGCAATCGCCTGTCCGGCGTGGCGCTGATCCCGCGCCGTTCCACCCCGGCCCGCGTCACCGGGCGCACCCTGCATTTGCAGCCCCGGCCGTTCGGCGGCATCCATTCATCCCGGAACGGGCTGTCCACCGGCAGGATCAATCCTTCCTTGTCCGCGTGGTGCGGGCGGTGCGTCTTGCTGGTCCCCGGCGTGTATTCCAGATCGGGGAAGGCCCCCTTGGTCCGCTCGATCCGCTCCCGCTGGCCGGCCGCGCGGGCGCTGCGCAGGTTGGCGTCATGGATCGTGCGCAGCCGGCGCGGGCTGCCCGGCTGCGCCTTCACCGCCCCGCCGGTCGGAGGGTCTGCAACAGTAGCCGGACCTTGCCATCGGCGCTGATACCCTGGGGGTCCGGACGGCGCTGCGCAAGGTCTTCGCCGCGACGCGTAAGCATGGCTGCCGGGCCCCCAAGACCACGGACGTGCTGAACGCGATGCCGAAATCCCGCGAGGTCAAGGTCACGGCCATCTGCATCACATCCGGCAGGCCGGGAGGCTGGTTACAACAGACGTCGCTTTCAACGTCTTCGCCGAAACCTGTGGCGTGATATGGGACAAGGCTGTCGCCCGGCTGGTCACGGACAGCGATGCGGTGCCGACCTTCCACGGTTACCCGGCCGGGCATTGCAAACACATCCGCACGTCCGGCCCGAACAAAAGCACCTTCGCGACGGTCCGCCACCGCATGAGAGGCACCAAGGGGTCGCTCAGCCGCGAGACCGGCCTTGCCATGCCGTCCAGGCTGATGATGCCGCCGCAGAAGACATGGCGCAGACGACACGGCGCAGAAGACATGGCGCAGAAGACATGCCGAAGACCCGGCGGCCAGAACCGCCTGGCCGGGACCCTGCAGGGCAGCGGGTTCCGCGACGGGAGACGACAACTTCGAAGCGCCGCCCGATCTGGCGTTACCAAAGTCCGCGCAGAACGCCGCGGATTCAACCGACAAGCTTATCCTCAAGGCGCCAGCGTGGTGCAGCCGGCACGGGGCGGGCAAATCCGACACGGGCAAGCATCTGCACAGTATGGCCAGGTGGTGCGTAAAGCGCATGGATCCGGGCATGGGGAGCCGCCATTTCAGGATATTCCTGCAATGCCTGGCTGACCGGCTGCATTGACAGGCCCAGTTGGGTCGCCGCCAGACTCAGCCTCAGCCAGCGGGCGCCTGCGTCGAGTTGATCGCGCCGGCTGTTTCCCTCCGAGACCTGGACGACAAAGGCCGGGGTCGAGGTTATTGCGCCGGTAAACGCGTCCATCGCCGTCTGCCAACCCAAGCTGCCCTGCGGCAGTTGCGCCTCAGGCGTGATCAGGCCCAGCGCGGCAAGAAGATTGACGACCCCGCCCCGAACGGCAAGACCGTCCGGTGAGGCATCAATCTGCCGCGCCCCGAAGCGCAGCACGTCGACACTTTCCTTCCAGACGCGCGGGGTCATCAGTTCGATGTCCCAGGCCTCTTTCGCAAGCGCGCGCAGGCTTGCCACCGCGCCGGGCTCGCTGACAACGACACCGTATTCAGAAAGGATTGCCACCGCCTCTGGCGGCAAGGGCCGCACATCATAGACCGACGCGTTGGTCCGCCGGTTCGGTGCCGCGCCGAACAGCGGGTCAGGCTGCGCCGCGTCCGGGCGAAACCGTGCGCGGACCACTGGCGCCTGGTCGGTCTCGCCCTCGGGATAGAAATCCAGATCGACGCCGTATCCTGACCCGGCGGCGGCCAGCCGCATCAGCTCGATGAAGCAGCCAAGACCGATCGTGATCTGGCGACCGGACGGATCCGCGTGCGGCAACGAGCGTGCAGGATCCGCAAACAGAACAACGCTGTCATCCCCGATCAATTGCGCCTTCCAGGGCTGAAGATTATGTGGGTTCGGGGCAAGAAGCGCCCAGGAAAGCGCGTTGCGGCGGATGTCGCCATAGCTGCCTGCAAGTGACCAGGGTTCTGCCGCTTTGGACGGGGTGCGGCTTGCCACCATCGCGCCAGCGCCGGCCGCCAGAATTGCGCCCCCGCCGACCAGCAGCAGAACCTTTCGCTTTGAAAGTGTCATTGATCGTTCCCTCCTGTGTGTTCCCCGGCAAACAGTCTTGCGGTCGCCATCAGCCAACTGCGCAGGGCCCCCACAAGGACCACGGCAGTCGCGGTTCCCGGACAGCGAAAGAGCAGGCTTGCAGCGCCCTCAGTTCCACCATATAATACGATATCGAACTTGAAAAGGAGGCGCTGCGATGACCGCTGGCGAAAGGCACAAAGGGCTGGCAAGGCCATGAGCCGCAGGACGCTTGTCTTTCTGGGGCATCCGGATCAGCACAGCTATTGCGGCGCAATGGCTGAACGCGCGGTTGAGCAGGCCCTTGCCAAGGGCGACGATGTGGACCTTCTCAGGCTCGCCGATCTTCATTTCTCGAATCCGGTGCCGCGGCGGGCGGAGGATGAGCGCAGGCTTGAACCGGATGTTGCCCGCTTCCAGGAGGCGATCCGCGCAGCCGACCATCTGGTCTTCGTCTTTCCGATCTGGTGGGGAGGGATGCCGGGTCGTTTCAAATTGCTGCTCGAACTGGCGCTGACACCGGGTTTTGCGTTTCAATACATCCCGGATTCAATCCGTTGGAAGCGTCTTCTGACTGGCAAGACGGCAGAGCTGCTGGTCACCATGGACACGCCGCCATGGTTCTACCGCACCATCTACCGCGATGCCGGGATCAGCGAACTGCGCCGCAACATTCTTGATTTTTGCGGCGTGAAGGTTACGCGGGTCCGGCGTTTCGGCTCCATGCGCATCTCGACCGAAAGCCGGCGTCAGGGCTGGCTCGCCGACCTGTAACCATCGATTGTCACTGATAGGACCCGCACCATGACCCCCGACCACCCGTCTTACCATGTCCTCGCACCCACGCGTCCCGTTTACCTTGTTGCCGGGATCGTCCTGCTTCTTCAGGGGTTAAGCATTTTCGCACCCATGGTGATACTCGGCGGGGCGATCAATTGGCCTGACAGCCTTGATTACCCCCCCTCGCAGATGCTGCCCTTGCTATTGGAGCAGCTTGCTGCGGTGCGGCTGGGTTACGGGCTGTATCTTGGCTATTCATTGCTGTTCCTGGTGACCGGTGTCCTTGTCGTCCGTCTGGCGGGCCGGCCGGGGCCTCTGGGCATCCTGGGCCTGATCGCCATAGGAGCCGCAGCGGTTTCGGCCCTGGCACGGGCCATAGGGATCATTCGCTGGCTTACCGGCAGCACCTCCCTGGCAGAGGCCTACTCGGCCCCGGGTCTGTCACCGGATGCGCGCATGGCCATCGAGGCGATGCAGGCGGCCATCAATGCCTGGGGTGGGGCGATTGGCGAGGCATTGGGCGTTGCGGCTTTCGCGGCGATCTGGGCGATTTCGGCCAGTGTGCTGATCCTGCGCGACCGGCAGCTTCCGGCCTGGGCAGGTTGGAGCGGGCTGGTTGCGGGTGTGTTGGTCGCGTTTCCTGGCCTGGAACTCTTCGGCATCGCGCCGCCGGTTTCCATCGTGCTCTCCACGACCGGTATCCAGCTTTGGTTCTTGGCGCTTGGCGTTCTGTTCCTGTGGCGCGCACTGCGCAAAGCCGCATAAGCAGGGTTGGCTCCACGGCCACCCGCAGGCTCTTGCGGCAAAGGCGGCCCTTGTTGCCGCAAGGGGCGGGAAAGGTTATCGGTGGCGGCGCAAAGGCACGACGTGCATCGGGGTTTTCTGCCAGCCGACAGATCCGTGTGATGTGCCAGGCGCTGTCATCTGCATGCCGATTTGACCCGCGGCGTCATCCGGCCACGCGATGCTGGCCGCATCCTTCCCCAACCGCCGCCTGACCGCGACATCTTGCCCGGTGACCTTGCCAGGCGGCTTTGCATCCGGTTGCAGACGTTCGCCATGCCGCCGCAACGGGTCCGGGGCCCGTGGCGGACGCGCGTTCTGGCCAACAGGGCAGGCTCACCCGCATCCGGGCCCGGCGGGGCACAAGGCCCCGTCCGCGCCGCGCACTGCCCGATGTCCATGGGCGTGCCTCTTCGGTGCCGTTTGCCCGTCGCGCGGGGCCGCTGCGGGCCTGATCCTGCCCTGAGGGAGCCGGACATTGTCTTGACCGGAGGGGTCGGGCGATGGCATGATCGCCGCATATCGCCGGAAAGCGGGTCCGCACCGGTGCAGTGCGGACGGAGGCGATAGCGTGAAACCCCGAATTCTTGCGATCCTCGCCGCCGCCGCGCTGGTCGCCGCGCTTGGTGCCTGGGCGTGGTTTTCCGGCTGGTTCGGTGGCGAGACGCTGGCGGGCTTTGCCCGGTCGAACGGTCGCATCGAGGTCGAGCGCGTCGACATCGCGTCGAAATATGATGGCCGCATCGCCACAATCCGTGTCCACGAAGGCGACCCCGTGACGGCGGGCATGGTCATTGCACAAATGGACACGAACGAGATCGAAGCCCGGCTTGCAGAGGCCAGGGCGCTGGCCCGGCAGGCGGCGCAGGCTGTTCGCCGCGCCGGGGCAGAAGTCGCGCAGCGCGTGGCCGACGCCCGCCTCGCCGAGGTTGAACTGAAGCGCGCGCGCGCGCTTGAAAGCCGCGACGCCGGCACAGCCGCCGATGTTGACCGGCGCACCGCAGAGCGCGACGTCGCGGTCGCCGCAGTCGATTCGGCGAAAGCCGCCGTCGGCGACGCCGAGGCGGCGAAGGAGGCGGCCGAGGCGCGCGTCGCCGCGCTTGAGGTGACGATTGCCGAAATGACTCTCGTCTCGCCGGTGTCGGGCCGGGTCGAATACCGCCTTGGCCAGCCGGGTACGGTGATCGGCGCGGGCGATAGGATCGCGACCGTGCTCGACCTGTCGGACGTGCACATGACCGTGTTCCTGCCGACCGGCGAGGCCGGGCCGCTCGTGATCGGCGCGGAGGCGCGCATCGTGCTTGACGCCGCGCCGGGCTATGTCTTTCCCGCCCGCGTCGCCTTCGTCGCGTCGGAAGCCCAGTTCACACCGAAGACGGTCGAGACGGGCGACGAGCGTCAGAAGCTTGTCTACCGTGTCAAGCTTTCCGCCGATCCGAAGCTTCTCGCGACCTATCGCGACCAGATCAAGGCCGGATTGACGGGCGACGCATGGGTCCAGATTGATCCCGCCGCAGCCTGGCCGGAGAAGCTTGCCGTGAGGCTGCCGGATGCCCCTTGACGCATCGACATGTGTCGTCGCCTCATCGCTTTCGCATCGCTACGGCGCAACGACTGCGCTCGACCAGGCCTCGCTGACGATCCCGACCGCATCTTTCACCGCCGTCGTCGGCCCGGACGGCGTCGGCAAGTCGACGATGCTTGGCCTGATCGCGGGCGCGCGCGCCCTTCAGTCGGGCGAACTCACGGTGCTTGGCGCGCGCATGGGCGACAAGCGCGAGCGCGAGGCCGTGTTCGGACGCATCGCCTTCATGCCCCAGGGGCTGGGCCGGAACCTGTACCCGACGTTGTCCGTTATGGAGAATATCGACTTCATCGGGCGGCTGCACGGGCTTGACGACGCGGATCGCGCGGCGCGCATCACACGTCTGACGCAGGCGACCGGCCTTTCGCCCTTTCTTGACCGGCCGGCCGGAAAGCTTTCGGGCGGCATGAAGCAGAAACTGTCGCTCTGCGCCGCGCTGATCCATGATCCTGATCTGCTGATCCTTGACGAGCCGACCACCGGCGTCGATCCGCTGTCGCGCCGCCGGTTCTGGGCGCTGATCAGCGCGCTTCACGCCAGCCGGCCATCGATGACCGTGCTTGTCTCGACCGCCTATATGGAAGAGGCGGAGCGCTTCGAACGACTCGTCGTGATGGATCGTGGCCGGATCCTCGCCGCCGGGCCGACGCGCGAGGTCATCGCAGGGACCGGCCAGGCAAGCCTTGAGGCGGCGTTCCGCATGCTGTCCGATCCGCAGTGGCGTGGTGACGCCCTTGTCATACCGCCACGGATCGAACGGCACGACGGGCCGGCGATCGTCGCAGAAGGGCTGACGCGGAGCTTCGGCGATTTCGTCGCGGTGGACCATGTCAGCTTCACCATCGCGCGGGGCGAGATCTTCGGCTTTCTCGGCTCGAACGGCTGCGGCAAGACGACGACGATGAAGATGCTTACCGGCCTCTTGCCGGCGACCGGGGGGCGGGCCGAACTTCTTGGCGAGCCGATCACGCAACCCCGTCTCGAACAAAGGCTGCGCATCGGCTACATGTCGCAAGGTTTCTCGCTGTACGAGGAACTGAGCGTGCGCGCCAATCTCGAATTGCACGGCAAACTCTACCAGATACCGGCCGACGGGATCGGCCCGCGGGTCGAGGCGGCGCTTGCCCGGTTCGACCTTGCGGACTTCGCCGATGTCCTGCCGAAATCGCTGCCGCTCGGCATCCGCCAGCGCCTGCAACTTGCGGCCGCCTGCCTGCATGAGCCCGAAGTGCTGATCCTTGACGAGCCGACGTCGGGCGTCGATCCTGCGGCGCGCGACCTGTTCTGGCGCAGAATGGTCGAATTGTCACGCGACGGCGGCGTGACGATCTTTGTCTCGACACATTTCATGAACGAGGCCGAACGCTGCGACCGCATCTCGCTGATGCATGCCGGCAAGGTGATCGCCATCGGCGCGCCGGCCGAACTGATCGAACGGTCCGGCGCGGCCTCGCTCGAAGATGTCTTCACGGGCTATCTGGAGAAGGCCGCGCTTGAGGCCGGCGAAGAACCTGCCGGAGTGTTGGCCGAAACCGCCGGACTCCCGTTGCCCGGCCCGCCGCCGCAGCCCGGCCTTGTCGCGCCGCTTGTCCGGATTGCGGCCTTCGCGCGGCGCGAGACGGTTGAATTGCTGCGCGATCCGATCCGGCTTGTCTTTGCCCTTGCAAGCCCGATGCTGCTTCTGTTCGTCTTCGGCTATGGCATCGTCTTCGACGTCGACCGTGTCGCCTTCGCCGTGCTTGACCGCGACCGGACCGCCGCGAGCCGCGAGCTGATCGAGGAATTCCGCAGCTCGCCCTGGTTCGAGGCGCACCCGCCGCTTACCGGCGAGGCCGATGTCGGGCTGGCTCTGGCTTCGGGCAGGGTCGCGCTTGTCATCGACATCCCGCCGGGCTTCGGGCGTGACCTTGCGCGCGGCCACAGGCCGGAGGTCGCCTTTCTGCAGGACGGTGCGAAACCCTTCCAGGCCGAGACCGCGCGCAGCTATTTCGAGAATGTGATGCTGGGCCTGATGGCGCGCTCGATGGCCGAAACGCCGGCCCGCCCCGCCGAGGTCCTGCCGTTCCGGATCGAGTCGCGCTATCGCTACAATCAGGATTTCCGCAGCGTCTTCGCCATCGTGCCCGGCAGCATCATGGTGATTCTTGCCCTGATTCCGGCGATGCTGACGGCGCTTGCCGTCGTGCGCGAACGCGAGATCGGTTCGATCAGCAATTTCCGGGTCTCGCCGGCCAGTGTTGCCGAATTCCTGATCGGCAAGCAGATTCCCTATGTCGCGGTTTGCTTTCTGAGCTTTCTGTCACTGATCGCGCTGGCGGTGCTGCAATTCGGCCTGACGGTGAAGGGGTCGATGCCGGCGCTGCTGCTTGGCGGTCTTCTCTATGTCTTCGCCACGTCCGGGCTTGGCCTTCTCGTCTCAAGCTTCGCGCGCACCCAGGTTGCCGCGCTGGTCGCGACCGCGGTGATCGTCGTTGTGCCCGCGCTGCAGTTTTCGGGCTACCTTTCCCCGGCAGCCGCGCTTGATGGCACAGGCTACTGGATGGGGCATCTGTTTCCCTCGCTGTGGTTTCAGAACATCAGCCTTGGCGTCTTCGCCAAGGGCAGAAGCCTTGCGGCGCTGGCGCAGGATCTCGCCATCCTGTCGCTGTTCGGCTTTGTCTTTCTTGCCGTCGCAAGCCTTGTCCTGAAAAAGCAGGAGCGGTGAGGATGCGCTGGCTGCGCAATGTCTGGCATCTTGGCCGCAAGGAGATCGCCAGCCTGGGGCGCGATACCGTGCTGTTCCTGTTCCTTGTCTATTCTTTCACCTTCACCGTGTATTCCGAAGCGACGGGCATCGACATCGAGGTGCGCGACGCCAGTATCGCCATCGTCGACGGTGACCATTCGACGCTTTCACGCTCGATCAGCGCGGCGCTGCGGCCACCCTGGTTTCGCCCGCCGGTGTTGATCGACCGCGCCGATCTCGACCCGGCGATGGATTCGGGCCGTTTCAGCTTTGCGCTTGAGATTCCCCCCGGCTTTGAGGCCGACCTGCTGCGCGGCCTTCAGCCGGAATTGCGGCTTGACGTCGACGCGACCGCCATGTCGCAGGCCGGGATCGGCGATTCCTACATCCAGCGCATCGTTCTTGACGAGGTCCTCGCCTTTCTGAAGAGCCGCGGCATCGAGGCCGATCTGCCGATCGGGATCGTCGTCCGCGCCTGGTTCAACCCGAATCTCGACAGCATCTGGCAGAATTCGTTGATGTCGGTGGTCGAGCAGATCACGCTCCTGTCGATTCTGCTCGTCGGGGCCGCCGTGATCCGCGAGCGCGAGCACGGCACGATCGAGCATCTTCTGGTGATGCCGGTGCGCGCCTCTGAAATCGCCATGGCCAAGGTCGCGGCGAACGGGCTTGTGGTGCTTGTCGCCACCGCGATGTCGCTCATGCTTGTTGTGCGCGGCGTCCTGACAGTGCCGATTGCCGGGTCCGTGCCGCTGTTCCTGTCTGGCGTGCTGCTTTATCTCTTCGCCATGAATTCGCTTGGTATCCTGCTTGCGACGATCGCCAATTCGATGCCGCAATTCGGACTCCTCGCGACGCCGGTGTTCCTGGTGCTGATCATGCTTTCCGGTGCGAACTCGCCGATCGAGTCGATGCCGCCCCCGCTGCGATTGCTGTTGCAGGGCTCGCCCACCGTGCATTTCGTCGATATCACGAACGCCGTCCTGTTTCGCGGTGCCGGGATCGGTGTGGTCTGGCCGCAATTCCTGGCGCTCGCGGCTTTCGGCATGGTCGCGTTCATGGTGGCGCTTGCCCGTTTTCGCGGCATGCTGGCGCGGCAGGGTTGAGATTTGGGCCAGGGGGCGGGGACGGCAGGGTGGCGGAGGGGATCGCATCCGGGGCGGATGCCGTCCCGGTCCTTGACGGGGCAGGATGGCACGGGGCCAAAGCCCTCACGTTACCTGGCGACATCCGCCTTCTGCACCTGCCGCGCCGGGTTGGACCCCCGTCGGGAACGTCCGGGCCCGCCTCTGTGCCAGCACGCCTGCCATTGCCGTTCTTGACACCCGCCGCACCGCGTGAACCTTCTTCGCCAGGGTGCCGAAGGCCATCGCCTCCATCCCCTCACGCGCAGGGGCAAAGGTCCGTTGACGGGGCCGCTGGCATCATCTGGGCTGTCCTGCCGCCCACCGCAGCCAACTGCACCTGATAAACCCCATCGAACGCCTCAACGGCGAAATCAGGCACCGCACCGGGGTCGTCGGCCCTTGGGCATTCCCTTGGACCTTTGGCAGTCATGCCCTTGATCTTCAATAGGCAGGCCGTGACCCGCCGTGTCGGTGCCACCCCATGGAACACTCCGGGGAATGGGCCGTCCGGCGCGCCCGCCGCATGACCCCTGAAACCATCGCACCCGTCCGCGATGATCCCGTTGCCGGGCTGTCGGCGGCCCCCGGCGCATGACCAGCCCGGACAGGCCCCGGATCAAGGTGGGCGATAAAAGCTGCACCGCGCCGTCGGACATGATCGTCCTTCGGGTTTACCGCCAGCATGAACCGATGCCGCAAACGTCCGGGAAGTGCCGAAAAGCGGGCTGTCCGGAACATAGGCAATGCAGCCCCTGGCGCGCCGCTGTCAGGCCGCCCCCGAGGTCTGGGTGACTGTATTCTGCCCTGTCCGCCGATCCATGCCCGCGGCCCCACAAGACCGCCCATTCCCCATCCGACCGGTATGACACCGCCGTGATGGCCCCCCTCACACCGGCAGCGCGGTCGTCTTGAACACTGTCCTCAGCGCGAATGAGGAATGCATCTGCGCCACCCCCGGCAGGCGGGCAAGGTGCTGGCGGTGGATGCGGGCAAAGTCGTCTGTGTCCTGCGCCACGACCTTCAGCAGGTAATCCGCCGTGCCGGCCATCAGGTGGCATTCCAGCACATCCGGCACCCGCTTGACCGCCGCTACGACGGCATCTGGCACAGTCTCCGACCCGGGGAACATCAAACCCCGTGTCGGGCAGATCGGCGTGGCCCGGGGGCGCGACGCGGCGGATGTGCCGCTGATCCCCTTCTTCGGGGCGCATTTGCTGGTGCGGTTCGAGGTTTGGGCGGATCAGGGGGCGGGGGGGGTCCGGTTTGGGCGGAGAGCGATCATTCGCAGCGTCGAGCATGAACGGCACCAATGCGTGGAAAGGCACCACCGAAGCGGCACATTGCGTGTTCTGGCGCGAGCAGATGGTCTACGGGGCGCGGATCGACGGTGACCGCTACTTCGTCACCTTGCCGAAGAACATGGGCATCGAAGATGTGCTGATCGACTGACGGCAACCACCCGCCGCGACAAACTCCGTCACGCAATCAAGAGCCTCCCGGAGGCGCTCTTGGCTTTTCACGGCCTTGTCGGTCAGCACGAATGGAACTAGTGTGGCGGCGATCTTAGAGCGTGTTGCGCTCATTCGGTTTCATATCCTGCGGCTTTGAAGAAGTTGTAGCATTCTTCTTCGGTGAAGAGGTCGCAGACCTGGCCGACCGCCTTCCAGAGCTGGTCGTAGGTTCGGGCAGCG
>JADCEL010000078.1 GCA_020250125.1 Rhodobacter sp. | reverse complement strand
GGGGCCAAAGCCCCCGGCCAGCGCCCGACCCGCCCGTGGCGGGCGCTTCTCGCCCGCCGGGTCGGGAGCTGGCCTGCGGTATTCCCGGACCTTCCGGTCTGCAGGGCACCGTGCCGCGCGGGCGGGGGAAACGCGGGTCGCGTTTCCTGATCCCGCCCGGAGGGGCGGTCCTTTGCATTCCGGGATGCCCGGTCTCTTTGTCAGGGGCCATCGCCCTTGCCCCAGCGCTACGTTGCCCCGTTGCCAGCCGGGGGCCACAGCCCCCGGCCAGCGCCCGACCCGCCCCCAGGGGGCGCTGGCCTCTGTCCCTTCCGGTTCCGCCGGTCCAGAGCGCGCCCGCCCGGCCAGATCCGCCAGATCAGGCTCGGGGCAGGGTCTTTGCCACGGCTTGACCGCGCTGACCGAAGGTTTTACCCGCGCACCCCGGAAAACCGCTGCTGCCAGTCTGCCCGTTCTTCGTCCGTGATCTTGCGGAACAGGTTCTCGGGCACGGTGAAGGCATGTCCCGGCGGCAGGGCGCGCAGCGCCTCGCCGATATGGTCGGGCCAGGTCCAGTCGGCACTGCCCATGGCGGTCATCATCGTGGCGGCGGCATCGGGGATGAAGGGTCGCGACAGAATGGCATAGACGCGGATCAGGTTCAGCGACAGACGCACGATCACCTCGGCCCGGGCCGGATCGGTCTTCAGCGCAGACCAGGGCGCGGCGGCTTGCAGATATTCGTTGCCCGCCACCCAGATGCCGCGCAGCTCTGCCGCGGCCTTGCGGATGTCCATCGCCGCCATCAGCGCCTCATAGTCGCGCAGCCGCGCACCCAGATCGGCAATCAGTGCGGTTTCCTGCGGGCCAAAGGCACCGCCCGCCGGCACCGCAGCGCCCAGCTTCGAGGCGGCGAATTTGGTGACGCGCGACACCAGATTGCCCAGTACATCGGCCAGATCCTTGTTGACCGAGGCCTGGAAGTTTTCCCAGGTGAATTCGCTGTCGGCATTTTCCGGCGCATGCGACAGCAGCCACCAGCGCCAGTAATCCGCGGGCAGGATCGACAGCGCCTGATCCATGAACACGCCGCGCCCCTGGCTGGTGGAAAACTGGCCGCCGTCATAATTCAGGTAGTTGAAGGACTTGATGTAATCCACCAGCTTCCACGGCTCGCCCGACCCCATGATCGTGGCGGGAAAGCTGAGCGTGTGGAAAGGCACGTTGTCCTTGCCCATGAACTGGACATAGCGCACATCCGCAGCCCCCTTGTCGGTGCGCCACCAGCGTTCCCAGTCGGCTTCCGCCAGGCCGTTGGCATCGGCCCATTCGGCGGCGCAGGCAATGTATTCGATGGGTGCGTCAAACCAGACGTAGAAGACCTTGCCTTCCATGCCGGGCCAGGGCTGATCACCCTTCCTGACCGGCACGCCCCAGTGCAGGTCGCGGGTGATGCCCCTGTCCTGCAGCCCTTCGCCGTCCTTCAGCCATTTCCGGGCGATGGATGTGGTCAGGATCGGCCAGTCGGTCTTGCTGTCGATCCAGGCTTCCAGCCTGTCGCGCAAGGCGCGCTGGCGCAGGTAAAGGTGCCTGGTTTCACGCACCTCAAGATCGGTCGAGCCGGATATGGCCGAACGGGGGGTGATCAGATCGGTCGGGTCCAGCTGCTTGGTGCAGTTTTCGCACTGGTCGCCCCGCGCCCTGTCATAACCGCAGTTCGGGCAGGTGCCTTCGATATAGCGGTCGGGCAGGAACCGGTTGTCGGCGACCGAGAAGACCTGCTTTTCGCTGACCTCTTCGATCAGGCCGTTTTCGGCAAGCTTTCCGGCGAAATGCTGGGTCAGACGGTGGTTGCGCTGGCTGGACGAGCGGCCGAAATGATCGAAGGACAGGCGGAAACCGTCGGCGATGCCCTTTTGCACCGCGTGCATTCCGGCGCAGAATTCTTCCACCGGTTTGCCGGCCTTGGCGGCGGCCAGTTCGGCCGGGGTGCCGTGTTCATCGGTGGCGCAGAGAAACAGCACCTCGTGCCCGCGCCCGCGCATGAAACGCGCATAAAGGTCGGCGGGAAGCTGCGATCCCACCAGGTTGCCCAGGTGCTTGATTCCGTTGATATAGGGGATGGCAGAGGTGATCAGAATCCGGGCCATGCGCGCGCCTTCCTGTGACAGTCCGCGCCTGCTTTAGCGCAAGCCCCGGCCAAGGGCCAGAAGGCCGGTGCAGCGCCGCGCGAAGGGGGCTGTCTGCGCCGCCCCCCTGTTGCCCTGCGGGCGCTTCAACCCACATGCGCACAGGTCTGCGAACAGGACCGGGCCGGGGTTCAGCGCCGTCCGCGCCACATCCGTGTCAGGGTGCCGTCGCCGCCGATCTGCCGCTTCACCGCCCCGGCGACGTGCAGTGCCAGCACGCCCATCAGCAGCTTGGTCAGCAGGCCATGCGCGGCCCAGCCTGCATTTTCCCAGGCTTCGGACACCGGGGCGATCGGCGGGATCACCCAGCGGTCGAACAGCATCACGTCAAGACCGGACGCCGAGCTTGCGACCCAGCCCGACAGCGGGATGGCCAGAAGCAGAACGTACATCAGCCCATGGGCCGCGCGGGCCATCCGCTGTGTCCAGTCATCGGTCGCGCCCTGCGGGGCGGGGGGCGGGCTGAGGCGGTGCCAGACCAGCCGCACAATCACCAGGCCAAGCAGGATCAATCCGACGCTTTTGTGCAGCCCGTACATCCAGAGGTTGGCCAGACCCGGCTCCATCGTGGCAATCCGCGTCCCGAAGGCCAGCATCCCGACAAGGGCCAGGGCCATGCCCCAGTGCAGCAGGCGGGTGACCAGGCCGAACCGGGTGGGGGTGTTGCGCCAGACCATCGGCGTCAGTCCTGCCGCGCGATGCGCGCAAGGATGTCCAGCCGCACCTCGTCGCCCACCAGGTCGGCCCAGCCGACGGCGCCGAAGTCGCTGCGCTTGACCTGGCCCACCAGGCGCACCGTCAGCTGGCTGAGATCGCCCGGCTCGCTGCCCGTCTGCCGCCAGATCTGGGCGGCCAGCGTCATGGGCCGGGTGACGCCGCGCATCGTGACGTTGCCTTCGACCGTGGCACCATCGGCCGCCGGGCGGACCGAGGTGGAGGCGAAGGTGATTTCAGGCCAGGTCTGGGCATCCAGCACCTTGGGGCCTTTCATCGCCTGGGCGGCGAAGGGAAAGCTGGCTTCGGCATTCTGCACATCGATCGTGACCGCGACGGTGCTGTTGGACAGCTGATCAAAGTCAAGCGTCAGGTCGGCGCGGGTGACGGGCATGCGCCCGGTGATGCGGTCGGGGCCGAAATCGGTCTCGAATCCAACGCTTGATGCGGCGGGTTCCAGCACATAGCGGATAGGGGCGGACAGGGCGGGGCCGGCGATGGCCAGCAGCAGGGCAGCGGCAAGGCGATACATGGACAATCCTCCTGCGGCGCAGATAGCACATTGGCGCGCGCCGTCAGGTCAATTCACGCGGAGTTCAGCACGGATCTGCCTGCGGGCTGCGGATCGGGCTGCAGCAGCAGGGGGTGGCCCCGGCTGTCCTGCCCGACCCACCAGTCTGCGGGCGGGGCGTTGCGGGCGCGCAGCCGTGCAAGCTGCCAGCGCGCCAGATCGGGGGTGTGGCGCGGCGTCATCTGCCAGCGGCTTTCCACAGCGGGTGCCCCGCCCTGACCGGGGGTCAGCAAAAGGCCCAGCGGCGGCAGAAGGCCCAGCGCACCCGCCGCCTCTGCCCCGGCTTCGGCGGCCAGGTGCAGGCGTCGCACCGCCGTCAGGCCGGGCAGCACCGGCAGTTCGGCCACAACCAGCGCCACGGCCCCCGAACGCAGGGTCTCTTCGATGGTCCAGAGCACGTCATCGCTCCGGTGCGCCTGGGCCAGGATCAGCCGCCCCGGATCAGCCAGCGGCGCGATCCCGTCACACATCAGCCGTTCCGTCTGCCAGCCGGGATGCGCCCAGACCACCGGCCCCGAGGTGGCGTGCAGCAGGATCAGGGCCAGCATGTGCCGCGCCGGTCCGCAGAATTCATGCACCCGTCCCCGGTCCAGCCGCAGCGGACCAAGCAGCGTCTGGGCCGGGCGGGTCTTGCCGCCAGTGGGGATAAGCAGCGGAATCGGCATGGATGCAGTTTACAGTGTTCTTTTTTCGTTCTCAATCACGCCGCAGCCTTGATCTTGCCAAACCCGCCCTGACCGCCAGGCTTTGTCGCAGGGGGCAAGGGATACCCATGCAACAGAGACCGCTTGGCCAGACCGGCCTGCGCGGTTCCGGATTCTGCCTCGGCACGATGACCCGGGGCACACAGGCCGACGCGGCGGGGGTGCATGACCAGATCAATCCGGCGCTGGAGCATGGCGTGACCTTCCGGGACACCGCCGCGATGCATCCGGCGAACCCGGTTCCTGCCGAAACGGCCGGCCGCCCCGAAGAGATCATCGGCCGCCGGATTGCCAAGGGCGGGCCGCGTGACCGGGTGGTTCTGGCCACCAGGGTTGCCGGCGCGGGGCAGGGCGCGCCGCGCCTTTCCGGCCCCTTGCCGAGGACGGCCGGGCGGGGCGCGGAAACGGCTTGCGCCCGGCGGGGCGATGGGGCCTTGTGATGCCACCGTTCGCCTGATCCCGAAGGCCTGACCTGCCGATGCGCCCGTTTCCGCCCCCTGTCCTGATGGCCCCTGTCCTGATGGCCCCTGTCCTGCGGGCCGGGCACCTGGCCGCCCGCCCCGGCGGCGGGGCGGGCGCTGCGCCGGCGGTAACCGGGGCTGTCCGGATCCGGCCACCGGGCACCCCGGCTGCGGCTGCGGCAAAGCCGCAGGCTGCCGCGCCTGCCCGCGCCCCGCAAATGTCAGCCGGGGCAGCGGCCGCAGAACCGCAGGCTGCCCCGCCGGAAACCGGCACCCTGCCGCATCAGGCGGTGGCCCCGCCCCCGCCCGGACCGGTGACATCGCCCGGCCGGATCGCCCGCAGCAGATCGGGCGGGCGCTGTGCCAGGGCGGGCGGTTCCACCCCCTTCACCTGTCCGCCCGCGACGCGCGGCGGCGGCGGCACGACCTGCCGCAGACAAACCGGTTGCCCCGTGCTGTGCCAGGCCCGGTCGCGCGGCTTCTGGCGGATCAGGCCGGTGCCGGGGTGCAAGGCAATCCTGATGCGGGACGGCCCCGGAATGACACAATGCGCGCCGTAACGGGACTGGCCCTGCTGGCGCTGCTGGCGGGATGCGCGCGCGCCCCGGCCCCGCAGGCAGGATACCGGGCGGCGGGGACGCCGATCTATTCCAACGCGGTGTTTCTGCCCGACCGGCTTGCGGGGCGCTGGATGCAGGTGGCGGATTTTGCCCCCGCCGGTGCCGGGGCCTGCGCCGCGCGCGGCCTGACGGTGACGCCGGGCGGTGCGGGGCAACTGACGGTGGAGGCGGACCTGTGCCTTGACGGCGAGACGCGGCGCTTTGCGGGTCCGGCGGCGGTGACCGGGCCGGGCCGGATCCGCCTGGCCGCCGCCGATCCGGCGGGCATCGGCGCGGAATGGTGGGTGCTTTGGGTGGATGCCGATTACCGGACGCTGGTGGTGGGTACGCCATCGGGGTCCTTCGGGATGATCCTGAACCGCACGCGCGATCTGCCGCCCGACCGCCTGGCAGCGGCGCGCGAGGTGCTGGCGTGGAATGGCTATGACCTTGGCCGGATGCGCGCGGTCGGCCCGCGCTGAGCCGGGCGGCATGTCACAGGCTTCTGTCATCCGGTCCCGCCCAAAGGCGGGCTTGACCGCGCCGCGCCGGACTGACAGCAAGGCGCGGCGCAGGCGGGGAGCATCCGGTGGGATCGGCGGCGGTATCGGGGTTTGTGGTCGGGCTCAGCCTGATCCTGGCGATTGGCGCGCAGAATGCCTTCGTGCTGCGCCAGGGGCTGCGGCGCGAGCATGTGGGGGCGGTGGTGCTGGCCTGCGGCCTGTCGGATGCCCTGCTGATGACCGCGGGGGTTCTGGGCTTTGATGCGCTGTCCGAAGCGCTGCCCTGGCTGGGGGGCGCGATGCGCTTTGGCGGGGCGGCGTTCCTGATCGTCTATGGTGCGCTGCGCTTTCGCGCGGCGCTGCGCGGGGGCGAGGCGCTTTTGCCCAGCGCCGCCTTGGCGGCCCCGCTGGGCCAGGTGCTGGCAACCTGCCTGCTGCTGACCTGGGCCAATCCGCATGTCTATCTGGATACGCTGGTGCTGGTGGGGGCGCTTTCGGCGCAATATGCGCCCTATGCCGGGTACTTCGGGCTGGGGGCCGTGGTGGCCTCGTTCACCTTCTTTACCGCGCTTGGCTATGGCGCGCGTCTGCTGGCCCCGGTCTTTGCACGGCCACGGGCCTGGGTGGTGCTGGAGGTGGTCGTGGGCTGCACGATGTGGGCGATTGCGGCGGGCCTGCTGCTGAAAGGGTAAGGCGCGCGGTCCGCCGCCTGCCCGCGCAGACGCGCCCCTGCGCCGCCCGCCGCCGGCGGCGGTCTGTGCGGATGCCCGTCGGCTGGACAAGCCTGCTCGGCGTGATCGTGGCAGCGATCATCGCGCCCTGGCTGCCAGGGTTGTCCGACGCCTGTGGTGGAGAGTTGGGGGCGTCCCTTGTGGCAGGCGGGCTCGCTCTGGCGCAAGGCGTTTAGAACTTTGTAGCAGGGTATGTGGTTCGTGACCGACAAGAATAGCTTAGGGCACGCGCATAAACTTGGGCGTTTGCGCATGTAAGGACATCATTCACGAGACCGCTTAGACGGTGTTATTTAAGCCAGATGGTCCCGAACAACGAAGTTATCCACAAGACGCTTGCCCTCTTGTACTCGAATCAACAGCCTTACCCCTTTGACTGTCACCCATACTTGAAGCTGATCGACATGGCTCGTAAGCTCCAGTGCACTATCGTGGAAGCTGTCAGGTGCCCGCTCGTATGCCTGCCAAGCCTTGCGCACTTTGTCATAGGTAAACTTACTTTCTGACTTCATCCTGTTGATTCTGCGTAGGAAATCGTCAGTAGGTGTGACCAGTGAAGGTCGAGGAGTGTCGGGCTCGGGCGGTCCTTCAACAAAATTTGACATCTGCGCGCCCCACATAAACCCTTTTTTTGCCACACCGTGCAACTAACTTGCATCATGCAGCGGAAAGCCGTAGGATGAACCCACGGTGAGACCCGCCATCGCTGCACGATAGTGCAGATAACAAGATTTATACAAGCGATCGGAGAGATCAATGATGCACGCAGTAAACGGAACAGGTGAAACCGAACAACACGAGGCGGAAGTGCCCGAAGCCGGTCTCCGCTCTCTACAGACCGCAAGACTATCTGAGCTCAAGGCCTTCTACATTGCGCTGAGAACCCCTTTCTTGCAGACGCAAGCGGAAGATGACGATGTTTTCGCCGACATTGTCAAATTGGCTATCGATGACTATGGAGTCGGCCAAGGTGAACTTGCGGGTATTCTACAGACTACTACGTCAACCGTTGGGCGTTGGAAACAAGGATCAAGTGTACCCAGCATCTATGCAAGGTCTGGGGTGCTAGCAGCTATTGCATCTGCTACTTCTCAAAAAATAGCAGACCGAGAGGCTGAACTATCGAACGAAGTGAAAAGGCGCAGTTGATGAACAATCGTGCGGGCAAATTGGAATGGATAGATGCCACTGATCAAGATCGATGAGAAGCAGGACGCTAAGTACATCGATGGGACCAAACTGGGCCATCGCGAAAAACTGATTGCCCGCACCTTTGCTGGCTTTCTGAGAGGTCATCCATGCCAGGGAGCGCGCCTTTCAATCGTGAAAGGCGGTGTATTTCTATCGATCGTGAGTGACATGACATCGGTAGAGAGCGCGTTCAACGTGCTGAATGATCTCCGGGAGTACTTTGGCGTCTCAGACTCACTCGGAGCGACAGAGAAGACTCTGGCCGTAGCGTTCTACGCGGAGCCAATCGGATCACAGGAGCAGTTCGCAGAGCAATATTGGAAGTTCGTGCAGCTGCTCCACGATCTGGATTGTCAAACCTTTGAGTGGGACAATACCGTCTCTCCAGTGATCAACGACACAAACTTTGAGCTGTCTTTAAGTGGGAGAGCAATCTTTACAACGACCCTTAATCCGTCAAACCCGAGGTTTGCTCGGAAGTTCAGCTACCCTGTTTGGGTCATGAACCAACTAAGCCAGTTTAACTGGCTTCGACAGAATGGACAGTTTTCCAACTGGCAGCAACGGATTCGAGATCTGGACTCTAAGTTTGACCCGAGCGGTGTTCCAAACCCAATTCTTACGGATCACGGAAAAGCGTCGTCAGCTGCACAGCTGGCAGGCTCAGTTCCCAAGAAACTCAACTTTTCGTATAGATCATCCGCCTCAGAGCGGGCGCTCGCCTTGGAGAAGGCAATAGTACAAGCGCGGGAAGAAGGATGTAAGTTCGACATCATAATGGCGCTTGAGGCGCTGCGAAAGTAGCAGTTTCTGAAGGATGGCAGCGCTTAGCGGGAGCACAGATGTTCGAACGCACCCTTCTGCGGTTTTCGCGAGATCGGGGTCCTGCCCGCCTCCTATCCCCAGGGGAATCGCGTTTGGGATTTGACCTGATCCGATGGGTCTTGCAGTTTTCGGGAGGATGGATTCTTGGGCGGGGATCGCCCTTCTGGAGCCCGTTCCCCGCATGGACATCTTCCTTTCCGCCTTCGATGACATCCCCGATCCGCGTGCCGACAACGCGCGTCACGACCTTTGTGAACTACTGGTCGTGGGTTTCGTCGCGGTGCTCTGCGGGGCAACCAGCTGTGCTGAGATGGCAGACTTCGGTCGGGCAAAAGAGCATGTTTTCAGGGGCTTCCTGAAGCTCAAGCATTCCATCCCCTCGCATGATACCTTCTCCACCGTGTTCCGGATGATCGACCCGAAGGCGCTGGATGCGGCCTTCGGACGGGTTCTGGCGCAGATTGCGGTGCTGCTCGGCGACGGTGATGTGATCGCCATTGACGGCAAGGCGCTGCGGGGCGCGCGCGACAAGGGCCAGAGTGCGGGCCAGAGTGCGGGCCAGGGTGCGCGGACCAGGATGATGGTCTCGGCCTATGCCGCGCGTCTGCGCCTGACGCTGGCCACGGTGGCAGCCGATCCTGGCGGCGAACTGGAGGCGGCACTCGAAGTGCTGGGCCTGATCGCGCTGAAAGGCAAGGTCGTGACCGCCGATGCCCTGCACTGCAATCGCCGCACGGTTGCAGCCATCACCGAAGGCGGCGGTGACTATTGTCTGGCGCTGAAGGCCAATCAGGACTCGCTCCTGTCCGATGCCCGGTCCTGTTTCGGCAAGGTTCTTCCAGACCATCCGGTCGCCCGTCAGCAGGAGGCCGGGCATGGTCGCAACGAGACCCGCACCGGAATGGTCGTTTCCGCCAAGGGACTGGCAGAACACCATGAATTCCCCGGCCTGCAGGCCTTCGGCCGCATCGAGGCGCGCCGGGAAACCGACGGCAAGGTGCAAACCCAGACCCGCTATTACGCCCTGTCATGGGTGCCTGGACCCGAGGTCTTCATCGCGACATCCCGCGCCCATTGGGGGATCGAGAATGCCCTGCACTGGCAGCTTGACGTGTCGTTTCGCGAGGACGCCGCGCGCAACCGCAAGGATCACGGCCCCGCCAACATCGCCATCCTGCGCCGCCGCGCCCTCGACCTCGCCCGACGCGACACCTCCAAGGGGTCGCTCTCGATCAAACTGAAGCGCGCCGGTTGGAACGATGCGTTTCTTCTCAGCCTTCTCAATCAGTTAGCAAGCGCATAGGTCAAACGCGATTGCCCTG
>JADCEL010000077.1 GCA_020250125.1 Rhodobacter sp. | reverse complement strand
GCGCCCGACCCGGCGGGCGAGAAGCGCCCGCCGGGGGCGGGTCGGGCGCTGGCCGGGGGCTTTGGCCCCCGGCTGGTCAAGGATCAGCGCGGTGCCGTGGCAGGGGCGATGGCCCCTGCCAGGATTTGCAAGGCGCGCGCAGGCGCAAGAGGGTCCCGCTTTCCGGTCAGGCAGCCCATGCGGCCGGCGCTTTTCAGCACCCTGATAAAGGTGACCGGGCGGCCCCTGCCCGACCGGCACGTGGCGGGGCCGCGCAGAATCGGACTTGACCGGCCTTCACGTTCCGGCCCTAAATCGCGGGCAATCCGCCGGGGTCGCCCGGCGGCAGCCAAACACAGCAACCGGGAGGGTTCGATGACCTACATGAAATCACTGCTTGGCGCAGCGGCAACGCTGGCCCTGACGGCCGGCATATCCCTGGCCGACCCCGCGATCATCTTTGACCTTGGCGGCAAATTTGACAAATCCTTCAACGAAGCGGCCTTCAACGGGGCCAAGAAGTGGGCGGCCGAAACCGGCGGCACGTTCAAGGAACTGGAAATGCAGTCCGAAGCGCAGCGTGAACAGGCCCTGCGCCGCCTGGCAGAATCGGGTGCCAACCCCATCGTCATGACCGGCTTTGCCTTTGGCGATGTGCTGAACCAGGTCGCCCCCGACTATCCCGATACCCGGTTCGCCATCGTCGATATGGTTGTCGAACAGCCGAACGTGAAATCCATCGTCTTCACCGAACAGGAAGGCTCTTACCTTGTGGGGATGCTGGCCGCCATGGCCTCCAAGACCGGGACGGTGGGCTTCATCGGCGGGATGGACATTCCGCTGATCCGCCGCTTCGGCTGCGGCTATGCCCAGGGCGTCAAGGCGGTGAACCCGGATGCCAGGATCATCCAGAACATGACCGGCACCACCCCGGCCGCCTGGAATGACCCGGTCAAGGGTGCGGAACTGACCGCCGCCCAGATCAGCCAGGGCGCAGATGTGATCTTTGCCGCAGCCGGCGGCACCGGCGTTGGCGTTCTGCAGGCCGCAGCCGACGGGGGCATCCTGTCGATCGGCGTTGACAGCAACCAGAACCACCTGCACCCCGGCAAGGTGCTGACCTCGATGCTCAAGCGCGTGGACAACGCGGTGTATGAGGCGTTCAGGGAAGGTGAAAACCTGGCCGCAGGCGTATCGGTCATGGACCTGAAGGCAGATGGCGTCGGCTATGCGCTGGACGAAAACAACGCAGCCCTGCTGACGCAGGACATGCAGGACACGGTCAATGCCGCTGCCGGAAAGATCAAGGCAGGCGAAATCACCGTGCATGACTTCATGTCGGACAACACCTGCCCGGTCGAATAAGGGCCCGTGATGACCGGCAACATCACGGCGGGGCGGCAGGCAACTGCCGCCCCCTTGCCACCCGCCATTGAACTGCGCGGCATTTCAAAGGCCTTCGGCACGGTGCAGGCCAACAAGGACATCTCGATTCTGGTGCGCCCCGGCACCATTCACGGCATCATCGGCGAAAACGGTGCCGGAAAGTCAACGCTGATGTCGATCCTTTACGGGTTCTACAAGGCGGACTCGGGCGAGATATTCATCAACGGCACACCCACCCTGATCCCCGACAGCCAAAGTGCGATCCGCGCCGGCATCGGCATGGTGTTCCAGCATTTCAAGCTGGTGCAGAATTTCACCGTCCTTGAAAACGTCGTGCTGGGTGCCGAAGATGGCCGCCTGTTGCGCCCCTCGCTGGCCAAGGCCCGCCGCGTGCTGGAAGATCTCAGCCGCGAATATGAGCTGGATGTCGATCCCGATGCGCTGATCGAGGATCTTTCGGTCGGGCTTCAGCAGCGGGTTGAAATCCTCAAGGCCCTGTACCGCCAGGCAGAAATTCTGATCCTGGATGAACCGACGGGCGTGCTCACACCGGATGAGGCTGACCATCTGTTCCGCATCCTGGGCGGGCTGCGCGACCAGGGCAAGACGGTGATCCTGATCACCCACAAGCTGCGCGAGATCATGCGGATCACCGATACCGTCAGCGTCATGCGGCGCGGCGAGATGGTGGCAACCGTCCAGACTGCCGGGACCAGCCCCGAACAGCTTGCCGAGCTTATGGTGGGCCGCAAGGTTCTGCTGCATGTCGAAAAGCGCCCCGCCACCCCCGGCAAGACCGTGCTCGAGGTGGAAAACCTCTCGGTGAAGGATGAGGACGGCATCGAACGGCTCAAGGGCATCAGCCTGCACATCCGGGCGGGCGAAATCCTGGGAATCGCCGGCGTCGCCGGGAACGGCCAGTCGGAACTGCTGGCCGTGTTGGGCGGCATCGCCAGCGGCAGCGGCAGCGTGCGCCTGAACGGACAGGTGCTTGACCTGACGGGGCGGCATTCCGACGGGCAGTCGCGGCGGCGTCAGGGCATAGCCCATGTGCCCGAAGACCGCCAGCGTCTGGGCCTGATCATGGATTTCACCGCCTGGGAAAACATGGCCTTCGGCTATCACCATGCGCCGGAATACCAGAAGAACGCCCTGTTCATGGACAATGACGCCTTGCGCGCCGATACCGCCCGCAAGATGGAACGCTTTGACGTGCGCCCGCCGATCCCGACGCTTGCCGCGAAAAGCTTCAGCGGCGGCAATCAGCAGAAGATCGTCGTCGCGCGCGAGATCGAACGCAACCCTGACCTGCTTCTGGTCGGTCAGCCGACCCGTGGCGTCGATATCGGTGCCATCGAATTCATCCACAAACAGATCGTGGCGCTGCGTGACGCGGGCAAGGCGATTCTTCTGGTCAGCGTCGAACTGGATGAAATCATGAGCCTGTCCGACCGGATCGCGGTGATGTTCGACGGGCGCATCATGGGTGAACGCGACCCGTCCGCGACGAACGAACGCGAACTGGGCCTGCTGATGGCCGGGGTCGCCGGGCCCGACCCGGTGAAAGGGGCGGCCTGATGGACAAGCTTCCCGGATGGGCCGACGTAGTGCTGGTGCCGCTGATCAGCCTGCTGTGCGCCGCCATCCTGTCGGCGCTGGTCATTCTGGCCATCGGACAGGACCCGGTCGAGGCGCTGAACGTCATGGTCACGGGTGCGCTTGGTTCTCCCTACGGCTGGGGCTACACGCTGTATTACGCAACCAGCTTCATCTTCACCGGTCTTGCCGTGACCATCGCCTTTCATGCCAGCCTGTTCAACATCGGCGGCGAAGGGCAGGCGCAGCTGGGTGGCCTTGGCGTGGCGCTGGTCTGCCTGGCCCTGCCCTGGCCGCACTGGACCGTGGCCCTGCTGGCGGCAAGCCTGGGGGCGGCGCTGTTCGGCGCGGCCTGGGCGGCGATTCCGGCCTATCTGCAGGCGCGGCGCGGCAGCCATATCGTGATCACGACGATCATGTTCAACTACATCGCCTCGGCGCTGATTGTCTTCATGCTGGTCGATGTTCTGCGCCCGGTTGGGCAGATGGACCCGGCGACGGCGCGCTTTCCGCCCGGCACCAACCTGCCGACGCTGGACCAGATTCCGGGCTTCAGCCTGATCTTCACCAGGACAGTGCCCGCCAATGTCACCTTCCTTGTCGCCCTGGCCGCCTGCGTGCTGGTCTGGGCGCTGCTGTGGCGCACCCGGCTGGGATATGAGATCCGCGCCTTTGGCCGGTCGGAACCGGCGGCCCGCTATGCCGGGATCAATCCGTTCCGCATCATCATGATCACCATGCTGCTGTCAGGCGCGCTTGCCGGGCTGATGTCGATCAACAATGTGATGGGCGAAAGCGAACGCCTGGTGCAGAATTCCACCGAAGGGGCCGGGTTCATCGGCATCGCCGTGGCGCTGATGGGGCGCAACCATCCCTTCGGCGTGCTGCTGGCGGCCTTGCTGTTCGGCTTTCTCTATCAGGGCGGGGCCGAGCTTGGGTTGTGGACATCGATCCCGATCGAATTGCGCATCGTGGTGCAGGGTCTGGTGATCCTGTTCACCGGCGCGCTGGACCAGATGGTTCGGATGTTTCTGGGCTGGCTGTTCCGCTTCCGCAGCCCGAAGGCCGCATGATGGATTTCGCAACCCTGATCCAGATTCTCGACTCCACCCTGCGGCTGGCAACCCCGCTGCTGCTGGCCTGTCTGGCCGGGCTGTTTTCCGAACGCGCGGGCATTTTCGACATCGGGCTGGAAGGCAAGATGCTGATGGCCGCCATGGCCTCGGGCGCGGTGGCGGCGCTGACGGGGTCGGTCTGGCTGGGGCTGGGGGCGGGGATCGTGGCCTCGATGCTGCTGGCGGCACTTCACGGGGTTGCCTCGATCACCTTCCGGGGCAATCAGCTGATTTCGGGTGTGGCGCTGAACTTCCTGGCGTCGGGGATCACCGTCCTTGTGGCGCAGCGGCTGTTCGGCCAGGGCGGGCGCACGCCCCCGCTGGACGGTGCCGCGCGCTTCCAACACCTGACCCTGCCCTTCGCCGATGCGGTCAGGGACGTGCCAATCCTTGGGCCGATCTATGCCGACCTGCTGTCGGGCCATACGATCCTGACCTATATCGCGCTGCTTGCGGTTCCGGCGACGGCATGGGTCCTGTATCGCACGCGCTTTGGCTTGCGTCTGCGGGCCGTGGGCGAGAATCCGGCAGCGGTGGATACGGCGGGCATTTCGGTGGTTGGCCTGCGCTATGCCGCCGTGGCGATCACCGGCATCCTGTGCGGATTGGCGGGGGCCTATATGGCGACGGCCCTGCAGGCCGGGTTCGGGCGCGAGATGACGGCCGGGCGCGGCTATATCGCGCTTGCGGCCCTGATCTTTGCGAAATGGCGGCCCTGGGGGGCGCTGTGGGCGACGCTGCTGTTCGGCTTTTTCCAGGCGCTGGCGCTGCGCCCCGATGTTGTCGAAGGCGTGGCGGGGGTGAAGGTCCCGGTGTCGCTGCTGGATGCGCTGCCCTATATCCTGACGGTGCTGGTGCTGGCGGGCTTTGTCGGCAAGGCGATCCCGCCCCGTGCGGGGGGCGAGCCCTATGTCAAAGAGCGCTGAGCTTGCCGCCCTGATCCGCGCGCGCGCAGGTGCGGCACCGGTGCGTCTGGGGCTGATCCTTGGCTCGGGCCTTGGCCATCTGGCGGGTGCCGTGCAGGGCGTGGCCATCGATTACGCCGACCTGCCCGGCTTTCCGCACGCCGCCGTCTCGGGCCATGATCCGAAACTGGTTGTGGGCGATCTGGAAGGGGTCCGGGTGGCCGTCTTCGGCGGGCGCGCCCATTACTATGAAACCGGCAACCCGGCGGTAATGCGCCTGCCGCTGGAGGTGCTGAAGGCGCTGGGGGCCGAAGCGGTGATTGCCACCAATGCCGCAGGATCGATGCGCGCGGGTATCCGGCCCGGTGATCTGATGCTTCTGTCCGATCACATCAATGTCTCGGGCCTCAACCCGCTGATCGGCGAGCCGACCGATGCCCGCTTCGTGCCGATGACGGACGCGCATGATCCCGCCCTGCGCGCCCGCCTTCGCGCCGCGGCAGATGCCGAAGGCGTGGCGCTGCCCGAAGGCGTCTATGCCTGGTATTCCGGCCCCTCGTTTGAAACCCCTGCCGAGATCCGGGCGATCCGCCTGCTGGGCGGCGATGCCGTGGGCATGTCGACGGTTCCCGAAGTGATCCTTGCCCGGTTCCTGGGCCTGCGGGTTGCTGCGATCTCGACCATAACCAACATGGCAGCCGGGCTGAGCGACGAGAAAATCAGCCACCAACACACCAAGGCGATGGCCCCGCTGGGCGCGGTGAAGCTGGAAAAGGTCCTGCGCCGCATGTTGCGCGGGCTTGGCAGCGACCCGATCTGAGTCCGCCGTGCAAGGGTGCCGGGGCAATCCGCGCGCGCGATGCGGTTGTGGTTTGACAGTGCTGCCCCAGCGGGCGAAGGCTTTGTCACAAGCCCCTGTCCCGCATGGCCGCAATGCAACTGTACCTGCCAATTGCCGAGGTTTCGGTAAACATCTTCGTCCTTCTGGGGCTGGGCGGCATTGTGGGCTTTCTGTCCGGCATGTTCGGCGTGGGTGGCGGATTCCTGATCACGCCGCTTCTTTTCTTCATCGGCATTCCGCCGGCCATTGCGGTGGCCACCGGTGCCAACCAGGTTGTCGCCTCGTCGGTTTCGGGGGTGCTGGCGCATCTGCGGCGGCGGACGGTGGATTTCCGCATGGGGCTGGTGCTGCTGGCGGGCGGTCTTGCCGGATCGACACTGGGCATCGCCGTCTTCGCGCGGCTCAGCGCGGCGGGTCAGGTCGATCTGCTGATCCAGCTGTCCTATGTGCTGTTTCTGGGTCTGATCGGGGCCTTGATGCTGCAGGAAAGCCTGCGCGCGCTGCGCCGCACCACCCGGCCCGGGGCAAAGCTGCGCCGCCGTCATGAACACCTGCTGGTGCACCGCCTGCCGCTGAAAGTGAAGTTCCGGACCTCGGGGCTGTATATCAGTGTCATTCCCCCGGTCTGTGTCGGGGCGCTGGTCGGCTTTCTGGCGGCGATCATGGGGGTGGGCGGCGGCTTCATCATGGTGCCGGCGATGATCTATCTGTTGGGGATGCCGACAAAGGTTGTGGTCGGGACCTCGCTGTTCCAGATCATCTTCATCACCGGCTTCACCACGGTCATGCATGCCACCACCAGCTTTTCGGTGGACATGGCGCTGGCCCTGCTTCTGATCATCGGCGGGGTGATCGGCGCGCAGATCGGCGCGCAGGCGGGGCTGAAACTGAAGGCGGAACAGCTGCGCATCCTGCTGGCGCTGCTGGTGCTGGCGGTTGCGGCCAAGATCGCGCTTGACCTGCTGCTGCAACCGGCAGAGCTGTATTCGCTGACCCCGATGCGCCTGCCATGATCCGGCTGTTTGCCTTCCTGATGATGATCGCACCGGCTTTTGCGCAGGAAACGGTGGTGGCCGGCCTGAGCCAGACCCGGGTTTCGATCACCGCCCAGTTCGAGGGATCGGAAATCCTGATCTATGGCGCGGTCAAGCGCAACGCGCCCGAGCCGGAAGGGCCGCCGCTGCAAGTGATCATCACCGCCGAAGGCCCTGCCATGCCGGTCATGGTGCGCAGCAAGGACCGCCGTTTCGGGCTGTGGGTGAACACCAGCGCCGTCCAGATCGACCAGGCCCCCAGCTTCTACGCCATCGCAACCACCGCGCCGCTGGCACAGATCCTGACCGGGACCGAAGATCTGCGGCACCGCATCTCCATCCCGCGCGCCATCCGCGCCGTGGGCGTCGCCGCCGAGAACCTGGATGCGCCCGCCTTTACCGAGGCGCTGATCCGCATCCGCGAAGCCTCCGGCGCCTACGGGCTGCGTGAGGGGGCCGTGACCCTGTCGCAGGGCACGCTGTTCCGGGCCGATGTGGCGCTGCCGGCCAACCTGACCGAGGGTGATTACCGGGTCCGCATCTTTCTGACGCGCGGCGGGGTGGTGATCGATTCGCTGGAAAGCACGATCAACGTCCGCAAAGAGGGGCTGGAACGCTGGCTCACCAATCTTGCCCGTCAGCAGCCGCTGATCTACGGGCTCCTGTCGCTGCTGATCGCCGTCGTGGCGGGCTGGGCCGCCTCGGCCGGCTTCCGCCTCCTGCGCGCCTGACGGCGTCTTGCTGGCGAAGGTGCGCAAGGCACCGCCACCGCGCGTGCTCACCGATGCCTTATTGATCTGTCGTACACGCGCCTGTCCCACCTATACCGCCCTCACGCGGGCATTCCTTGTCGGCCGACATGTCTGGCGCGGAACAAGCGACGAGCGTGAGGAGGGCGGCGAGTGCAATTGCCTTACGGATCATCCTTCTTCTCCTTTGTATCCACATCGTCGAAAAAGTATCCACCTGCGCGGAAACGATATGGCCCGTCTTCCGCCGCTGGCATGGCTCGGGCCATCGTATCCAGTTCATTGAGCGTTTGGTTCATACGGGTTCGGAACTGTGTCTCCAGGTCCTTGATCGCCTTGGCAGAGAGGCCCCTGTAGTGAACACCCATGTCGTAATTTCGTGCCCCGTCCACAACGTTCGAAACCGCGCTCGCAAGGTGATCCCCAACGTTATCCGCGAGATAGGCCAATTGATCATCAGATCCAGCAAGCGGCTGATAGCTTCGCGTGTTCAGAATGACCCTGCCGTCGATTTCAGTGACCGCACCGTTTTCTACAGGGCCATCGCGTTTGGGATTTTGGTGCTTCCAAACGTGAACATACATGGAACAATGGGGCGCTTCTGGTCGAGTTCTACAGCGAATTTCACCAGATCTCTTCATGAACACGGCCTGATAGTTTCAAACGCGATTCCCCT
>JADCEL010000076.1 GCA_020250125.1 Rhodobacter sp. | reverse complement strand
CCGGGAACAACGGAAGGCCAGCGCCCGACCCGGCGGGGGCGAAGCGCCCGCCGTGGGCGGGTCGGGCGCTGGCCGGGGGCCTTGGCCCCCGGCTGGCCAAGGGACAGCGTGGCGCTGTGGCTGGGGCGATGGCCCCTGCCATTGGAACGGTGAAAGTGCTTTCGTCCCTCCGGGCGGGACCAGAAAACGCAGCGCGTTTCCCCGCCCGCGCGGCACGGTGCCCTGGAGATCGGCAGGTCCGGGAACAACAGAAGGCCAGCGCCTGCCGGGGGCGGGACGGATACTGGCTGGGGGGCCCTGGCCCCCGGCCGGTCCTGATCCCAGCGCAGCGCAGGGCCGGGGCGATGGCCCCGGCCAGACCGCGTGAGGCGCGGTCGGAAGAGGGTCCTGCCATCCGGCCGGCAGCCCATGCGGCCGGCACGTTTCAGCAGCCTGCCAAAGCCGCCCCGGCGCGCCGCCCTGCCGGGGTCGGCAGGGCCGCGGCCGTGGCAAAGCGGTGGACGGGAACGGCCCCCGGCATGACCGGCAGGGGCCGCAAGGCCCGTCCGGCGTTCCCGCCGCCAGGCGCTGAACCGCCCGTCCTGCCCGTGCCGGGCATTTCGCAGCATCGCCAGCCCGGCCTTCTTGCGCGGACCTTGCGGCAGGTGGCGGTCTGCCCCGGGCCGCAGGGTTCGGGCAAGGCGGGGCCAGGGCAGCCGGATGTGACGTTCCGGTGGCCGCCCCGGCTTGCCGCTGCGCGGCAGAGGGCGTATCAGACCCCTGTCCACACGGGTGCATGACATGTCAGACGAGGCTTCCGCGCAAGCAAGTCGGGACAGCAGCGGGCATGGCGGTCCGGGCAAGCTTCCCCTTCTTGTGCTTGGCTCTATCGGGGTCGTCTATGGTGACATCGGCACAAGCCCGCTTTACGCCATGCGCGAATCCCTGCGGGCGGCCGGCGAAGACGGGCTGTTGCGCGAAGATGTGGTGGGGATCGTCTCGCTGCTGCTCTGGACCCTGATTCTGATCGTCAGTGTGAAATATGTCCTGCTGGTGATGCGGGCCGACAACCAGGGCGAAGGGGGCACGCTGTCGCTGGTTGCGCTGATCCAGCAGGCGCTGCACCGGCGGCCGGCCTGGCTGCTGGGGCTGGGCATGGCCGGCATATCGCTGTTTTTCGGTGATGCCGTGATTACCCCGGCAATGTCGGTTCTGTCGGCCGTGGAAGGCATGGTGCTGGTGGCACCGTCCTTCGGGCCCTTCGTGGCACCGGCGACGCTGGTCATCATCATCGTCCTGTTTCTTGTGCAAAGACATGGCACTGCGGCGGTGTCGATCCTGTTCGGTCCCATCATGGTTATCTGGTTCGTGACCATGGCGGGCCTTGGCCTGCGGCATATCGGCGATGACTGGTCCATCCTGTCCGCGCTGAACCCGCTGCATGCCGCCGGCTTTCTGGTCGCAAACGGCTATGCCTCGTTCATTGTCATGGGGTCGGTCTTTCTTGCCGTGACCGGCGGCGAGGCGCTTTACGCCGATATGGGGCATTTCGGCAGGCTGCCGATCCGGCTTGCCTGGGGCTTTCTTGTCTTTCCCGCCCTGACGCTGAGCTACCTTGGCCAGGGCGCGCTGGTGCTGTCGCATCCCGAAAAGGCATCAAACCCGTTCTTCCTGATGGCACCCGATTGGGCATTGCTGCCGCTGGTGATCCTTGCCACCTGTGCCACCGTCATTGCCAGCCAGGCGGTGATCTCGGGCGCCTTCTCGATGATGAAGCAGGCCGTCCGCATGGGTCTGTTGCCCCGGCTGGAGATTTTGCACACCTCTGAAAGCCAGGTCGGCCAGATTTACCTGCCCAAGGTCAATGGCATCCTGGCCATTGGCGTCATGGGCCTGGTTCTGGCCTTCGGCTCGTCGGCGGATCTTGCGTCGGCCTATGGCATCGCGGTCACGGGCGACATGGTGATCACCTCGATCCTGGCGGCCGTGCTTCTGGTGAAGGGCTGGAAATGGTCACGGCTGCTGACAGGCCTGGTGATCGGCCCGCTTCTTCTGGTCGAACTGGTCTTCCTTGCGGCGAACGCGACAAAGCTGCTGGATGGCGGATACATCCCCGTGCTGATGGCCTCTGCCATGTGTCTGCTGATGTGGACCTGGCTGCGCGGTTCGGCCCATGTCCAGCGGCAATCGCGCCGCACTTCGGTGACGATCGAAGCCCTGACGCAGATGGTCGGCAAATCAAAACGGCTGCAAGATGTCTCGGGCACGGCTGTTTTCCTGACCGCAGACCCCGAGGTGGCCCCGGCGGCACTGATGCACAACATCAAGCACAATCAGGTGCTGCATGCGCAGAACCTGATCGTGGGCGTCACGGTGGCAACCGTGCCTTATGTCCCCGAGGCAGAGCGGCTGGTGATCACCCCGGTCAACGACCGCTTCACCCGGATCGATCTGGTGTTCGGCTATATGGAAGAAACCAACATTCCCAAGGCCCTGGCGCTGGGCCGCCGCCGTGGCATCAAGTTTGACATCATGTCGACGTCCTTTTTCCTGAACCGCCGGTCCTTCAAATCCGACCCCAGGCGGGGCCTGCCGGCCTGGCAGGAAAAGCTGTTCATCGCCCTGACCCGAAACGCCGCCGATGCCACCAGCTTCTACCACTTGCCGTCAAACCGCGTGATCGAACTGGGCCAGCAGCTGGTGATCTGACCGTCTGCCCCCGGCCCGCGCGGTGCCTGGCACCCAAGGCTGCCCCCCCTTTGCGCGGTCTGCAAACATGGCACTGGAAACCATTGCCTTTTTGCGCGATGCTGCTGTCTTGGGGGCCAGACATGGCACAGGGATCAGGCAGGGTGGCGTCCTGCCGGACAGGCTGCGCCTGACCCGCATTGCCACGGTTGCGGCCCGGATCGTCACGGCCAAAGGGGTGCCGCAACCCGATCCTTCCCGCCCGGCTTCCGGCCGGTTTTCAGACTGTCTGATCAAGGACCGCGTCCCATGTCTTCTGTTTTCACGGCAAATCGTGTCACGGCGGTGATCGTGCTTCTGGCCGCTGCGGCCTGGGTCGCGACCGGAGAGTTTTCGGCCGTGGGCAGCGAGCAGGCCGAAGATGCCGGCAAGACGGTGACACCAGCGCAACCGCAGCCGGCGGCACCCGTGCGGACCGTTGCCGCCGTGGTCCCGGTCCTGTCGGATTATGCCCGTGAAATCCGCGTATCCGGCGTGACCGAGGCTGACAAGACCGCCGTTCTGGCGGCCCGGTCCGATGGAATCGTCCAGACTCTGGGCGTGGTGCAGGGCCAGGTGATTGCGGCTGACGCCCTGGTGCTGCGCCTGGAAGGCGCCGAAATCGCCGCCGCCGTCCGCACCGCCGAGACATCCCTTGCGCGGGTCCGGCAGGAACTTGAGGTCGGCGAGACGCTGTATGCCAAGGGCAGCCTGCCCGAACTGTCGCTTCTGACGCGCCGCGCCGAAGCCTCGGCGGCGGAAGCGGCCCTCAGCCAGGCCCAGGCCGCGAACGACCGGCTGACCCTGCGCGCCCCCTTTGCGGGGACAGTCGATTCTGTCGATATCGAGGTGGGTGAATGGGTTCAGGCCGGAACCCCGATTGCCACGCTGCTGTCGCTGGACCCGATCATCATCAAGGCCGAAATCGGCGAGCAGGACATCGCCAATGTCCACGTGGGATCACAGGCCATCGTCAGGCTGGTTGACGGCACCGAATTGCCCGCCCAAATCCGGCATGTCGCCCGGCAGGCGACCGAAATGACGCGGACCTTCGGCATCGACGTGGCGCTGCCCAACACGGATGGAAGAATCCCGGCGGGCATGACGGCGGTGGTCCGCCTTTTCGCGCCGCCCGTACCGGCGGTGACCGTGCCCCGGTCGGTCCTGACCCTGTCAGAGGATGGCAGGATCGGCCTGCGGGTGGTGGGCAAGGACAATATCGCACGTTTTGTCGCGGTCGGGATCATCGAGGATGGCGAAAAGGGCCTTGTGGTGGCCGGTATTCCCGAAGATGTCCGTGTCATCGTGGCCGGCCAGGACCTGATCCGCGACGGTGACAGGGTGAACGTGGCGGACCTGTCCGCTGCGCAGGCCGCTGCGGTTTTGCAATGAACCTGGTCGAACGCGCCATCCGCAACGCCCGGCTGACCCTGTCGGTGCTGGTGTTCCTGATGGTTTCGGGTGCTCTTGCCTATGTCTCGATCCCGAAAGAGGCCGAGCCGGACATTCAGATTCCGATCATCTATGTCAGCATGGGCTATGACGGCATCTCGCCGGAAGATGCGGAACGGCTGTTGCTGCGCCCGATGGAAACGGCACTGAAATCGATCCAGGGCGTCAAGCAGATGACGGCGACCGCCTATCAGGGCGGGGGCAACGTGCTGCTGGAATTTCAGGCCGGGGCCGATCTGGACCGGGCGCTGGACGATGTGCGCAACAGGGTCGATGACGCGCGCCGCGACCTGCCGTCAGACGCTGACGAACCCACGGTGAACGAGGTCAACATCTCGGAGTTTCCGGTGCTTGTGGTGACCCTGTCGGGGGATGTCCCCGAACGGGTGCTGACGGCCACGGCCCGCGCGCTGCGCGACAGGATCGAAGAGATTCCGGGCGTTCTGGATGCCGCCCTGCAGGGCGTGCGCGACGATCTGGTGGAAGTGATCATCGATCCGGCAAAGCTGTCATCCTATAACCTGCGTCCCGATACGATGATTGCAGCCGTCAATGCCAACAACCGCCTGATCGCGGCAGGCGCGATGGAAGGGTCGCAGGGGCGCTATGCCGTCAAGGTGCCCTCGCTGATCGAGACGATGGAAGATTTCGCCAGGCTGCCGGTGGTGGCCAATGGCAATGCCGTGGTGACGGTCGAGGATATTGCCACGATCCATCCAACGCTGAAGGACCCTGAAACGGTGACGCGGCTGAACGGCAAGCCTGCGGTCGCCATCGAGGTGTCCAAGCGCATCGGGGCCAACCTGATCGAGACTGTGGATCAGGTCAAATCCGTGACGGATGCCCTGCAGGCGAAGATGCCCGAAGGCGTTGTCGTGTCCTTCAGCCAGGACACGTCCGTCACCATCCGCCAGTTGCTGGGCGATCTGCAGAATTCGGTCCTGACGGCCGTGGTGCTGGTGTTCATCGTCATCCTTTATTCGCTGACGGTGCGCTCTTCGATCCTGATCGGCCTGGCGATTCCGGCGTCTTTCCTGATGGGCATTCTGGCGCTGCAGATGGCCGGGCTGACGGTGAACCTGGTGGTTCTGTTCAGCCTGATCCTGGCGGTGGGGATGCTGGTGGATGACGCGATCATCGTCGTGGAATATGCCGAACGGCGCATGGGCGAGGGCATGGACAAGCGCACGGCCTTTGCCGAAGCGTCGCACCGCATGGCAGGCCCGGTGATTGCATCGACCTTCACGCGGATCGCCGCCTTTTCGCCGCTGCTGTTCTGGCCGGGGATCGTCGGCGAATTCATGAAATACATGCCGATCACCCTGATCGCCACCCTGACGGCATCGATGGTCTATGCGCTGATCTTCGTGCCCACGCTGGGCGCGATCATCGCCAGACCCTTCAAGGAACCGCCCCGGCACGAGGACGGTCTTTACATGCGCGTGGTGGACAAGGCGATCCGGCATCCGGTGATCGTCCTGTGCCTTGCCGCCGCTGCCCTGGTGGCCGTGCCCTATGCCTATGGAAAGATCGGCAAGGGCGTGGAATTCTTTCCCGAGGTCGAGCCGGATTACGGGCTTTTGTATGTCAAGGCGCGCGGCAACCTGTCGATCCAGGAAAAGGATCTGCTGGTCCGGCAGGCCGAAGACCGCATCCTGGGGCGGGCGGATCTGAAAAGCATCTATACCCGCGTCGGCGGTTCGGGCGGTGCAGGCGACGGTGCCCCGGCAGATGCCATCGGCACCATCCTGTTCGAGTTCACCGACTGGCGCGCGCGCAAGCCTGCGAACGAGATTCTGGCCGACCTGCGTGAGATGACGGCCGGCCTGCCGGGCGTTGACATCGAAGTCTCGGTCCCCGATGCCGGGCCGCCCACCGGCAAGGACATTCAGATCCGTCTGTCTGCCGATGATCCGGCGGGACTGAACGATGCCGCGCGCAGCATCGCAGGCAGGCTGGCCCGGATTCCCGACGTGATCGACATTGACAACGGATTGCCGCTGCCGGGCATCGACTGGGAACTGGACGTGGACCGGGCCAAGGCGGCCCGCTATGGTGCCTCGCCCGCCGCCGTCGGCGCCGTGGTGCAGATGGTCACGACCGGACTCAAGCTGTCGGATTTCCGGCCCGCCGGTTCGGAGGATGCGGTGGATATCGTGCTGCGCCTGCCGCCGGACCTGCGCACGATGTCGACGCTGGACCAACTGCGGATCGAAACCGAAGGGGGGCCGGTTCCCATCTCGAATTTCGTGACCCGGATTGCAACCCCCACCACCGGCACGCTGAGCCGGATCGATGCCGCGCGAACCGTCACCATCCAGGCCGGCATCCGCGAAGGCGTGCAGGCGCAGACCGTGCGCGACGCGGTGACGGCCGTGCTGGATGCGGTCTTCGAGGAGGAAGGTCTGACCGACGCTGGCCTCAGCTGGACCATGGCCGGCGAGGACGAGGAACAGGCCGCCGCCGGGGCCTTTCTGGCCAAGGCCTTCGGGGCGGCGATCTTCCTGATCTTCGTGGTGCTGCTGGCGCAGTTCAACAGGTTCATCTCGGTCGGGCTGGTGCTGTCCGCCGTCGTCATGTCGACCATCGGGGTTTTCCTGGGCCTGATGATCATGGGCCAGCCCTTTGGCGTGGTCATGACAGGCATCGGCATCATCGCGCTGGCCGGGGTTGTCGTGAACAACAACATCGTCCTGATCGCGACCTATGACAGTTTGCGCGACGACGGCATGAACAAGATCGATGCCATTCTGGAGACCTGCCGCGAACGCGCCCGTCCGGTCGTTCTGACCGCGCTGACGGCGATTTTCGGCGTGCTGCCGATTGCCTTCGGATTCAACCTGGAACTGATGAACCATGAAACCACGTTTGGCGCGCCATCGACGCAGTGGTGGATTTCGCTGTCCAGCGCCATTGTCTTCGGACTGGCCTTCGCCACCCTGCTGACGCTGATTGTGACGCCGTCGATGCTGATGCTGGTCAGCCGCGGCGACCGTGAGCCAGGCCGTCAGCGCCGCCGCTGGATCGGCCTTCGCCGAAAGGTTTCTGCCTGAGCAGGGGCAGGACCGGGCGGCTGCGAAAGACGGCGCGGCATCTGCATCACCGGGAAAGCGGCCTTGCCGCGCCGTTCGGGCAGCCGCCCGGTTTCAAGGATTGCCGCACCCGGAAGGGCACCCCGGCGCAGGCGCATCTGCCGCTGGCAGGGGTGGTGCCGTTTCAGGATGGCGGCTGGCCGGACACATGCCTGGCTGCGGCAAGCGCGGCCCTGTCGGCCGCCTCTGCAAGGCCGGCCCCCTGCAGCAGGGCTGCGGCAAGCGTGCCGATGAACGCATCTCCGGCCCCGTGGCTGCTGACGACCGGCACCGGCCTGGCCGGACTGCGAAAGGCCGTGCCATCCGGCCCGATACCGGCAAGTCCAAGCGCACCGGCGGTCACGATGACGCCGGCAAAGCGGTCTGCCAGCCGCCGTGCCGCAGCTTCGGCACTGGGCAGGCTGTCCACAACCGGGGTGCCCATCATTTCGGCTTCGACGGCGTTCACCACCAGAATATCGATCAGCGGGACCAGACCGGCGGGCAGGGCGCGCGCCGGTGCCGCGTTCAGCACCGTTCTGATGCCGCGCCGCCTTGCTTGGCGGCAGGCGGCCAGATTGACGGCTTCGGGAATTTCGTTCTGCAGCACCACAAGCCCGACATCGGCCCACAGCGCATCCTGCGCCAGCACGGCGGGATCAATGCGCTGGTTTGCGCCCGAAACGATGGTGGCCGCATAGTCGCCCCCGGGGTCCACGATGGCCACGCTCATGCCCGATCCGGCATCGGGGATGGTGGCGACCCGGCGGTCGTCCACGCCCGCCGCGCGCAGCGCGCCGCGCAGAAAGCTGCCGAAATCATCGCCCCCCACGGCCCCCACCATGCGGCTGGGCGCACCGGCGCGGGCGGCTGCGACCGCCTGATTGCCGCCCTTGCCCCCGAACTTCGGAAACCAGGCTGTGCCGACGGCAGTCTCATCCCTGCGCGGCAGATGGGGTGCGGCCACCATGATGTCATAGTGCAGGCTGCCGACGGTCAGAACGGTTGTGCGGGTCATCAGGGCCTCGGTCTTCTGTTCGGGGGCGCGCGGTCCGGCTGCGGCGCTGCGCCGTTGCCCGCCGGCGGCTGCGGGCGCAGGGCCTGGGCGGTTCAGGCGGCGGAAAGGCCCCAGATGCGCTGCGCATTTCCCGACGCAAAGGCCAGACGTTCATCCGGCGATGCGCCCGCCGTCAGGGCATGGGTCGCCGCCACCCAGCGCTCCAGCGAGGCGTGCAGGGTGCAGACCGGGCTGTCGGACCCCCAGACGACGCGGTGCCAGCCGAAGGCACCGATCACGTGTTCGACATAAGGCCGCAGGCTGTCCACGCTCCACCCGGCGGTGCCATAGGCGGTGATCCCCGAAATCTTGGCATTCACATGCGGACGCCGGGCCAGATCGCTGATCATCGCCGCCCAGCCGGCAAAGTCACCCCCGGTGATCGCCGGCACACCGCAGTGATCCAGCACAAAGATGGTGCCGGGGCAGGCATCCACCAAAGCCAGCGTCAAGGGAAGCTGGCGTTGCAGCATGCAGATGTCAAAAGGCAGGCCCGCCGGGCCAAGCCGCGCCACGTTTTCGCGGAACAGCGGCAGTTGTGAGATGCCGTCATCCACCACATGCAGAACCCGGCGGATGCCGCGCACCGTGCGGCGGTCCAGCCGGTCCAGCCAGGCGGCGAAGCCCGGTGATTCGGGGCGGGCGGCGGAAATGGCCCCGCGCAGCAGGCTGCCGGGCTGTGCCATCTGCGCGGCCACCCAGGCTGTCTCGGCGTCGATGTCAGCCTCTGCGACGTCCACCTCCATGTGCAGGGCACCGGTGATACCCAGCCGTGCGGCGCGGTCTGCATAGTCGGCCAGCGTCCAGTCGCGGTCCAGCGCGGGCACCCCGGCAAGCCAGGGGTAGGACAGGCGCTGGCGGTCGATCAGATGCAGATGGGTATCAAACAGCATGGTGTCCTCCGCAGGTCGGGTCGCGGCCGGTCCAGTCGCCGCCCCGGTTCGACCTTACCCTGCGTGACAGGATGCCTGCCAGTCCCTTCTGCGCGGCGGGCGGGTGCGGCGGCTATTGCTTTGCGCCGACAAAGCGCGCCAGCTTGCCCAGCGTCTGTTGCCCCAGGTCTTCGGCACCAAAGCCACGGGCAGCCTGGAATTCGGCCGCAGTGCTGAAGATCATGCCCAGCGTCACCGTTGTTGCCCCGTCCGCCTCGTCGAACGAGGCCCAGGCATCGGCATGTCTGGGGCCGTTTTCGCCCCGGAGCAGGGCATAGGCGATGCGGTCTTCGGCCCGCACCTCGCCATAGCGGTGGTGGTTGGGAAAGACGGTGCCGTCCGGCGCGATCATGTCGAACACCCAGTCGCCGCCCGAGCGCAGGTCAATGCGGTTTGTGCGGCAGGAAAACCCCTCGGGACCCCACCATTTCGGCAGGGTTTCGGCATTGACCCAGGCCCCCCAGACCAGGGTGCGGGGTGCCCGGATCACGCGCTGCAGGATCATGGTCCGTTCGGCCACGGCTGCCAGATTGTCCAGCCCGGCACCAAAGCCCTGCCGGTAGCCCGCCGCCATGTCTTCGGCCAGCGACGACAGCTGCACCGTGACGGCCAGATCGCTGCCGTCGCCCAGGGGGGTGATTTCAGCCGTCACCAGCGCCGCCGACCGGGTGACGCCGTCAGACGAGACCACCTCAAAGGTCACGCTGCGCTGTGCAGGCTGCATCACCAGCCAGCCCCCGTCGCAGCGGATGTCGGGCTGTCCGTCCACCCTGCAGATCGACAGTTCGCGCCCGCCAACCCCGGGATCGGCTTCCAGATAATCCACCGTGACCGTGGGCGAAGGGGCCGACCAGACGGCACGGGCGGCGGGGGCCGTCCAGACCTGCCACAGGGTTGCGGCAGGGGCCGCCACCTGGCGCGTGAACGTCAGGGTTTCAAACCGGGCGCTCATGGGGCAAGGGTCCTGGCATAGGTTTCCAGCTGGGTCGCCACCGTGCCCCAGCCATCGAAAAAGCCCATGTCGCGATGTGCCTTGCAGGTCCCGGCAGAGCGGTGGCGGGCAATGGCCGTATAGGTGGTGCCCCCGCCGGGCGCATCGGCAAGAAGCAGGATCGCGGTCATGAAAGGTTCCGGCACCGGTTTCCAGCCTTCGGTGTAGGTATCTGTGAACACAAGCCTTTCACCGGGAACCACCTCCAGGTAGATGCCCTTGTTGTCGATCACGGCACCATCGACATCGAAGGTGGTGTTGAAGCGCCCGCCGACCCGCAGGTCGATGTCCACCGAGGTGACCCTGTTCGGGGCCGGAATGAAGAAATGCGGGAGATGCCGGGGCTGGGTCCAGCAATCCCAGATCAGCTGCCTTGGCGCGGAAAGCCTTCGCGTGAAGCTGAGATCGGTGTTCGGATCAAGGTCCGGCATCATCGGGCATTCTCCTGCATCAGGGTCATCACAGGGGCGTCCGGCCGGCCGGGAATGGTAAGAAGAACCGGGGAAAGGCCGCGATCATGCTTCCCCTCTGGCCTCAGTATCCGCCCTGTTGCGCCCTGCGGCAAGGAAAGACTGCGCTCGCGGCCCCCCTAGGGGCAGGGAAACGGCCGGTGACCGGCACAGGGACCGGATCGCGCCGAGACCGCAGCGGGCCAAAGACGGCGGGCTTGACCGGCGGTGCGGGGCAGGGGGTGCCATGCCAAAGCACGCGCGCGCCGCGCCAGCCTGCCCGCCTTGCACCGCAGGCTGCGCCGGTGCCCCTGGCAGGGGCCGCGCCACGCGGCACCTGCGGCGCGCCGGGTTTCGGTCTGCGGGCTTTCCTGATACAGGTCATCATCGCACCCGCCGCCGCGTGGCACAGCCGCACCGGGCAACAAAGGATCGCAGCATGGATACGGCTTCCGTGCTGCAGGGGACAACGCCCCTTGTGTTCTTCACCGGCAAGGGCGGCGTTGGCAAGACATCGCTCAGTTGCGCGGTCGCCCTGGCTTTGGCAGGGCAGGGGAAACGGGTGCTTCTGGTCAGTACCGATCCTGCCTCGAACCTGGATGAGATGCTGGGCGCGCCTTTGTCCGACCGGCCCGCCGCCATTCCGGGTGCGCCCGGCCTGTTTGCGATGAATATCGACCCGGACAAGGCGGCAGAGGACTATCGGGCAAGGGTTCTGGCCCAGCTTGGCCCGGATATCGACGACGTCGAAAAGGCGACCGTCCGCGAACAGCTGTCCGGCGCCTGCACCACCGAAATCGCCGCTTTCGACACCTTCGTGGGACTGCTGGCGGCGGATGCGGCGGCCTTTGATCACATCCTTTTTGACACGGCACCCACCGGCCATACCCTGCGGCTGCTCAGTCTGCCCCGGGCCTGGACGGGGTTCCTGCAGGGCAATGACCGGGGCGCATCCTGCCTTGGCCCACATTCGGGCCTGAAGACGCAGGAGGCGCGGTTCCGGGCCGCCCTGAAGACCCTGGCGGACCCGGAACGGACGTCGATCATGCTGGTGACCCGGCCGGACCGGGGGGCGGTGCGCGAGGCGGCGCGCACCGCAGACGAGTTGCGCGCCCTGGGGATGGGCAACCGGCATCTGGTGGTCAACGGGGTGTTTCGGCCCGCCGTCCCCGGTGACGCCGTGGCAGACGCCCTGGCACGCGACCATGCCGCCGTCCTTGCAGATCTGCCTGCGGCCCTGGCGGCGCTGCCCCGCCATGAGGTGCCGCTGCGGTCTTTTGACATGGTGGGCCTGCCGGCACTGCGTGCGCTGTTCCGGCCCGGGGACGCGGTGGGCAGGCCCCCCGTGGTCGCCGCAGATCCGGACGCGCCCGGTCTGGACGTGATGGTTGATGATCTGGCGCGGGCCGGGCGCGGATTGATCATGGTCATGGGCAAGGGCGGCGTCGGCAAGACAACCGTTGCGGCCGCCATCGCCATCGGCCTGGTGAATCGCGGGCACCAGGTTCACCTGACCACCACCGATCCGGCCGCACATGTGGCGCTTGTCGTGGAGGGCACCCTGCCGGGGCTGACCGTCGACCGCATTGATCCGGTCGCGGAAACGGCCCGCTATGTTGAAAAGATCATGCGCTCCACGGGCCGCGATCTGGACGAGGCCGACCGTGCCCTGATGCGGGAAGACCTGGCATCGCCCTGCACAGAAGAGGTGGCGGTGTTTCATGCCTTTTCGCGCGTCGTGGCCGAAGCGCGCAGTGCCTTTGTGGTGATGGACACCGCACCCACAGGCCACACGCTGCTGCTTCTGGATGCCACCGGGGCCTATCACCGCCAGGTGGCGCGGGACATCGGGGCGGCGGCTCCGGGCCGGATCGTCACCCCGCTGATGCGCTTGCAGGACCCTGACCATACCCGCGTCATCCTGGTGGCCCTGCCCGAAACAACGCCCGTGTCCGAAGCTGCCAGCCTTCAGGAAGACCTGCGCCGGGCGAAGATCGAGCCTTGGGCCTGGCTGATCAACCGGGCCATGGCGCGGACGGGCACGACCGACCCGCTGCTGCAACGGCGCATCGCCTCTGAGGCGGTTCAGGTCGCACGGGTCCGCCGGGGCCTGTCACAAAGGCTTTATCTTCTGCCCTTTTCGCCGGATCCGCTGATCGGTGTGTCACGGCTTCTGGCCCTGTCCCAGGCCGGGGCGATCCGCAGAGGTGATCCCAGGCACCGCCCGCCCGCCGCGCAGCCCGGTCCGGTTGGCAGCCCGTCCCGCCCCGTCCGGCGAAGCTGACGCGGCCGCCGGCCGTCTTGGGGTTTCTCTGCGGGTGGCTGCGCGCCATGCCGTGCCCCCGTCGCCGCACGTTGCCGGGGGCGGTGACGTAAGCCCGGGTCCGGCCGGCCCGGTCACCGGGCGCGCCTTGCCGCAACCGTCATGCGGCACCCGGCAGGCAGGACAGGCCCGCCTCAGACGCTGACCCCGAACATCCGGCCGACACCGGCGGTGATGGCCATGGCCGCAGCCCCCCAGAACAGGACGCGGGCGGTGGCGGGCAGCAGGGGTGCCCCGCCGGCCCTGGCACCGACGGCACCCAGCCCCGCCAGACAGACCAGCGTGGTGACGACGACGGCGGGAATGATCAGGCCGTCCGGGGCAAGGGCCGCAGCGGCAAGGGGAATGGCGGCGGCACCCGTAAAGGTGACGGCCGAGGCAAAGGCCGCCTGCAACGGATTGGCCGTGTGGACTTCGGACAGGCCAAGCTCGTCACGGACATGGGCGGCCAGCGCGTCTTTTTCCGTCAGCTCGCGGGCGACAAGGGCGGCTGTTGCCGGCGACAGGCCGCGCGATTCGTAGATCGAGGCGAGTTCGGCCTGTTCCGCTTCGGGGGTATCGATCAGGGCCTGCCGTTCGCGGGCGATGTCGGCACGCTCGACATCCGATTGCGAGCTGACCGAAACATACTCTCCCGCCGCCATCGACATGGCACCTGCGGCCAAACCCGCTGCCCCGGCCACCAGAACAGCGGCCGGACCGGGATCGGCAGCGGCCACGCCCACGATCAGCGACGAGACCGAAACGATTCCGTCATTCGCGCCCAGCACGGCCGCCCGCAGCCAGCCGGCGCGGTCGATGTAATGCAGTTCCTGATGGGCGGATGTATAGGCAAGCGTCATCTGCTGTGCTCCCGTTTCTGAAGGATCGCGCCATGCAGACCGATGCAGGCGGAAAAGCCGGTGTCTTTGCCCGCACGCGGCGACATCAGGCGCGGCGGTGGCCCGATGCGGCCGGCACCGGTCCGGACGATGGCAAGCCCCGTGCCGCTGCCCGCGCCGGCATCCCTGCCCGGCACAAAACGGCCGGGCAGGGCGGCAGGACCGGGCGGTGGCACCGCGGGGCCATCGTTTACAACGCGATCTGTGCCGTCAAGGCCCGGCGTGACCCAAACCGGGCCTGCATCGCCGTGGCGCAAGGCCTTCCCGATCCGGTTGCGGCGGATGATCGCCCCGGCACCGGGGCGGTTCCGGTGAAACCGGCCGCAGCGCGCAGCAGCCACCGCCGCGCGCCGCTGGCCCGTGCATGCTGCATCAGCTGGTCCGGCTGGCCTGTCAGGCGCCTTGGCCTGGTCTTCACCTTTTCCGCCCGGCGTGCCGTTTCGCGGCTGGCCAAGGCCCGGCGCAGGCACCGGGTCTGCGCCCGCGCAGTGGCCAGATCAGTTTGCAGCGCCTTGATCCTGCAATTTGCCGCGATCACCTGGCCGCGATGCCTGTCGCCGGGAAAGCGCGCCACCATCTTCGTCGCCGCCCGCACCCGGCCACATCCCCGCACGCTTGAGGCCGCTCGCCTTGGCGCAAAGGTCGTGCCGATCAGCCCTGGCTATCTGTCGGTCGTGCAATCCCGCGCCCGCGAATACTGCCGCAACACCGGTGCCAGCCTGATCCCATTCCGCACCGAAATCCCCGGCGCGGTCGAAGCAATCGCCGCCGCCCCCCACCTGGCCGCTTTTGATCCCGAAGAGGTTTGGTGCGCCGCCGGGTCCGGCATCCTCGCCCGCGGCCTTGCCGCCGCCTGGCCGAAAGTCCGCCGCCACGTGGTCCAGATCAGACGCGACCTTTCCCCGCGCGAGGTCGGCGGGGTCACGATCCACGTCCACCCCCGCAAGTTCAGCGACCGCGCCGCGCTGGCCGCGCCCTTCCCAGCCGATCCGCACTACGACGCAAAGGCGTGGGAGCTATGCGTCGTCAAGCGCGGCTCGGGGCGGGCGCTGTTCTGGAACGTGGCACCGCTGGTGAGGGGGTAAGCTGAGGAAAATCCAGCCGTTGCCGGGCTGACTCAGTGTGCGGGACAGGTCAACGGCCCACGCTGCAACGCCTCGTCAAGACGTTCGTTTTATCCTATACTCCTGACCTGGGGAGGAAATGCCGTGGAATATCAGTTTCACATTGATGATAGCTTCACGCCCGCGACCATACCGATGGAGCGGCTTGGGGAATACATCAAAGCGTTGGCCCAGTTGATGGGCGAGACCGGTTCGGTCCATCTCGATTGCGTGACCGAAGGATCGGTAGTCCTGCATGCCGCCATCGATCAACCTGCGCAAGTCAAGGTGCGCGATCGAGTGAGCGGCCTCGGAGGCCGGACGGCCAGCAAAGAGGTGGCTCGCGCATTCGGGGTCCTGGACGACATGTTGCGTAAGGACAACGCCACAGGGAGACTGGTTGAGGTTGGTGGGCAAGTTGTGATCCCTTTTCCAGGCCGCAACCGGCCGGAACCGGTTGTCTTTGGCCCATTCAAGCAAGACGGCACGCTTGAAGGACAGGTCATTCGCGTCGGGGGCAAAGACGATACGATACCCGTCCACCTTCGCGATGGTGCTGTCGTTCACACGGGATTGAACGCGACAGAAGATGTTGCCCGGCGGATCGCACAACACCTTTTGGGTCCGACTGTCCGCGTCCATGGGACTGGCACTTGGCTGCGTGAAGGTGACGGAACCTGGCAACTGAAAAGCTTTCGCATCACGGACTTTGAGCTCTTGGACGAAACGCCGCTCGATGGGGTTGTTGCACGGCTTCGGGCTGTCCGTGGCAGCGGTTGGAGTGACGTGCCTGATCCCGTCCGTGAACTGCTGGAAGATCGTCAAGGAGGCACGGATCGCCATTGATCGCCGTTTTTGACGCCAGTGTATTGATATTCCTCTTTGAAAAGGACGCTTCCGGCCCACTTGATCCTGCGACGGGCCTTCCGGTCGCAAGGTGTTATGACCGGGTGAACCACCTTGTGGACACGCTCACCCGTGATCGCGCGAAGATCATCATCCCGACCCCTTCCCTGGCAGAAATTCTGGTCAAGGCGGGCGCGGCAGGGCCAGAGTGGCTGCGGGTTATCAGCGAAAATCGCTACATCCGTGTTTCGTCCTTTGATCTACGGGCGGCAGTCGAGTTCGCAGCAATGCAGAGCGAACGCAAGCTGACTGGGGTCAAGAGCGCCGAGCCGAGGCAGAAGGCCAAGTTTGACGACCAGATCGTCGCGATTGCCAAAGTCGAACGCGCCGATGTGATCTATTCCTCAGATGACGGGCTAGCCAAGTCTGCACCGCCCGCCATCGAAGTTATTGGTCTCACTGGATTTCATCTGCCGCCGGAAGACCTGCAAATGCAACTTCGACTGGAAGGAAGCCTCACGCGCGAAGCGCTTGATCCCGGCAAATCTGGTCACGAGCCCGAATAATCGTCTGGCAAAGGGCAGCACCAAGCTTCGGCCTTAACGCGAAGGCAGAAACCAGTGCAGCAGATCCCCCAGCCCGACCGCCTCGAAAGCCGCCTTCAGTGCCGGATCAAAGCCCTGATCGATCCGGGCAGGGCCGTAACCGTGATCCCGGTTCCAGTGATTGATCTCGCGCAGGGCAGCGGCGAATTCTTCGTCGGTGTCGCAGATGGTGCGGGTGACATCGCCTTCGGCGAAGTTGAGGATCGTGCGCTCTGCGAGTGAGGCCCATGTGCCGAACCAAGGGGCATCCTGCGCGGTGCCGACCTGCGCCCATCCCCGGGCACAGGAGCAAAGGTCGAAACTGAAGCGATAGCGCCCGCCGGGTTCGAAGCTGCGGAGCTTCGGCATTCAGCCTTCGCGGAGCCGGAACCATGGGCAAGACCTGCCTTGCCCGCACAAACGTCCATGATGCGAAGCAGTGACAGAAAGGTTGCTTGTCACACCCTGCGCGTGATCGGTCAGACAAATACCTCAGCCCCGGTTCGCCTGCCCGAGGATCGCGCGGGACACGGTCATCAGGTAGGTCCAGTCATCGATGCGGGTGCTGGCCACGCTGCGCTTGTTGTCGATGGTCAGGAAAGAATGGCCGTGGACAAACGACCACAGCATATAGGCGCAGGCCTGCACATGGGGGTCATCGGGCGGCAGGCCAAGGCAGGCGGCCGCACAGCGGACGACCACGCCAAAATCGTCTTCGCCCTTGGCCCGCAGGTCGGCGTCATTCCCGTGCCCCTCGGTCAGCCCGAAGGTCAGCCGGAACACGCCCGGTTCGGCCCTGGCGAAGCTGACATAGGCAAGGCCCACGGCCGCGACAGCCTCGACCGAACCTGCCGGATAGGTGGCGGCACCCGCCTCCATCGCCGCGCGCAGGCGGTCCATCGCCTCGCCGACCACACCGCGCAGGATTTCGGCGCGGTCCCTGAAGTGCTTGTAGGGTGCGGCGGAACTGACGCCTGCGCGTCGTGCCGCCTCGGCCACCGAAAAGCCGTCGGGGCCATGGGTTTCCACGAGGTCGCGCACCGCCGCGATCATCTGCGCCCGCAGATCGCCGTGATGGTAGGCGGTCCTTGCGGGCATTGTCCGGGCGGCGGGGTGTTCGGTCATTCCGGGGTCTTTCGTTGGGGGGAACCTGCGCTTCTGGGGGGTAAAGTTAGCAACTCTTACTTCTAGGGGCAAGGGTGCCACAGAGGGCTTGCCAAAGTGAGTGATTCTCACTTATGTAAGTAATACTCACTTACACGGAGGGTGCTGTGATGGCCGCCAATGAAGAATCGGGTTTTCGAAAGACGCTGCGCCGGGTGGTGGCCTTTACCGTGACCCTTGCCGTCTTTGGCGGGGCGACCCTGGCGGGCATTGCCGGTTACGCAAAGATCGCAGGCCAGGCAGAGGTGACCGCAGGCCCGGTCGCGCCGATCACCTCCGTCGGGGTCATGACCGTGGCACCTGCCGATGGCTATACCGTGACCCGCCGCTTCACCGGACAGGTCGAGGCGGCAGCACGGACGGATCTGGGATTTGAACTGGGTGGCCGCATCACCGGGGTTCTGGTGGAGGAAGGCGATCTGGTGGCCGCAGGTGCGGTGCTGACGCGTCTGGACACCAGCGCGCTAGTCCCCGAACGGGCGGCGCTGGTGGCCGAACTTGCCGCCATGGCCGCCGATGCCGAACTTGCCCGCCTGACGCTGGCGCGCAATGACACCCTGACCGAACGCGGGGTCCGGTCCGTCGCGGCGCAGGACGACGCGCGGCTGACGCTGGCGCGGGCCGAGGCCGCAATGGCGGCGGTCCGGGCGCGGATTGCGGGGGTCGATGTGCGGCTGGACCAGTCGGTGCTGGTCGCCCCCTTTGCGGCGCGCGTCGGCGCGCGGCTGGCCGATCCGGGGCAGACGGTGGCGGCCGGGCAGCCCGTGCTGGTGCTGTTCGATGCGGGGCCCGCGCAGGCCCGCGTCGGCTTGCCGCCGGACCTTGCGGCTGGGCTGGCGGCGGGCGATGCGCTGCAGGTCGAGGCGGGCGGCGCGGTGCAGCAAGCCCGCATCCTGCAGGTGCGCCCCGATCTTGATCCTGCGACCCGCAGCCGGTCGGTGGTGCTGACCCTGCCCGGCACGGCGGCCCTGGCACTGGGGGATACCGTGGCGCTGATCCTGGAACAGACCGTGGCCGAGCCCGGCTTCTGGGCACCCCTCGGTGCCCTGCGCGAAGGGGTGCGCGGCAGTTGGTCGGTGATGGCGGTTGAAGCGACGCCGGAAGGCGACCGCACCGTTTCCGCCGCCGTCGAGGTGATTCACAGCGACGGCGCGCAGGTGTTTCTGCGCGGTGCCCTGCCCCCCGGCGCGCGGATCGTGGCGCAGGCGCCCGACCGCGTGGCACCGGGTCAGATCGTTCTTGCCCAGGCGGAGTGACCGATGGATACCCTGTTCTTCCGCCAGCCGCGTCTGGTGATCCTGACGCTGATGATCATCCTGTCGGCGGGTCTGTCGTCGCTCGTCTCCATCGGGCGACAGGAAGATCCGACCATCACCAACCTCTTCGCCACCATCACCACCGTCTTTCCCGGTGCCGATCCTGCGCGGGTCGAGGCGCTGGTGACCGCCAAGATCGAGACCGAACTGCGCACCATCCCCGAGATTGCCGAGGTGTCTTCCACCTCTGCCACCGCGATTTCGGTGGTCTCGGTGGAACTGGTGGAAACCGTGCCGCCCGAAATGATCGAGCAGCTGTGGGCGCAGGTCCGCGATGCGGTGGACGAGGCGCAGCGCGATTTCCCGCCGGGCGTCCTGGAACCCGACTTCAACAGTGATGGTGCGGGGGGCTATGCCGCGATCTTTGCCCTGACCCTGACCGAAGGCTTCAGCCTGACCCGCGCCGCGCGTGAGGCCGAGGCGCTGGCCGATGCCCTGCGCCGTGTGCCGGGAACCAGCCTGGTCGATCTGCATGGCCTGCCGGAGGAAGAGGTGCTGGTCACCCTGCATCCCGACCGGATCGCCGCCCTTGGCCTGACCGCAGATGCCGTTTCGGACACCATCCGTGCGGCGGATGCCAAGGTGCAGGCGGGCCGGCTGCGCGGGGACGAGACCGATCTGGTGCTGGGCATCACGGGCGAGATCACCTCGCTGGACCGCCTGCGCGCCGTTGTCCTGCGCGAGGACGCGGGCGGCCGGGTGACGCTGCTGGGCGATGTCGCCGACATCACCCGCGGCCCGCGACTGCCCCTGGCCGAAGCCGCGCTGTTTCAGGGGCAACCGGCGATCCTTGTCTCGGCCCAGCTGGGTGAGGGGTTGCAGGTGGACCGCTGGATGACGGATGTCCGTGCCGCCGTCGCCGCGCAGGCAAGCGGTCTGCCCTGGGGGCTTGCTGTCGAAACGGTCTTCGACCAAAGCCGCTACACCGCCGAAAGGCTGGCCGCCGTGGGCGTGAACATGGCGCAAGGCGTGGTGCTGGTGGTGATCGTGCTGTTTGTCACGCTGGGCTGGCGGGCCGCGCTGATCGTGGCGATGGTGATTCCTGTCGTCACCCTTGCCTCGCTTGCCACGCTGAACGCGCTGGGCGTGCCGATCCATCAGATGAGCGTGACGGGCCTGATCGTGGCGCTGGGCCTGCTGGTCGATGCGGCGATCGTGATGACCGATGAGGTGGGCCAACGCCTGCGCGCGGGCCATTCGCGGCTGGAGGCTGTGGGGCAGTCGGTGCGGCGGCTGACGATGCCGCTGCTGGCCTCGACCGTCACCACGATCCTGTCCTTTCTGCCGCTGCTGCTGCTGCCGGGGCCTTCGGGGGATTTCGTGGGTTCCATCGCCACGGCGGTGATCGTGATGCTGGTGTGGTCCTTTGTCGTGGCCATTACCATCACCCCGGCGCTGTCCGGCCTGTGGCTGCGGCAGGGCGATGGGGCACCGGCATACCCCGGCCTGACCATGCGCGTCTTCCGCGCCCTGCTGTCCCTGTCGATGGCCAACCCGGTCCGCACTGTGGCCCTGTCGCTTGTGCTGCCGGTCCTTGGGTTTCTGTCGCTGCCGCTGCTGACACCGCAGTTCTTTCCCGGCGTGGACCGCGACCAGTTCCATATCGAGGTGGACCTGCCCCCCGGCACCGGCATCGCCGAGACGCTGCGCCTGGTGGACGGGATCGACGCCACGCTGGCCGCCGAGGATGGTATCGCCGACGTGGCCTGGGTGGTGGGCCGCTCTGCCCCCGCCTTCTACTACAACATGGTGGGTGACCGCGATCAGGCCCCGGCCTTTGCCCAGGCCCTGATCCGCACCGACAGCCCCGCCGCGACCGAACGCCTGCTGGCGCGGTTGCAAACCAGCCTGCCACCCCGCTTTTCGCAGGCGCGCTTTGTGATCCGCGGGCTGACCCAGGGCCCGCCCGTCAACGCGCCGCTCGAACTGCGCCTTGTGGGGCAGGATGTCGATGCGCTGCGTCAGGCGGGCGACCAGTTGCGCGCCTATCTGGCGCGTGTGTCCTCTGTCGCGATGGTCCGCACGGGAATCGCGGGCGGCGCGCCCAAGCTGACGCTGGCGGTGGACGAGGCGCAGGCGCGGCTTCTGGGCCTTGATCTCGGGCAGGTGGCCCGGCAGATGGAGGCGGGGCTTGAGGGTGTCACCGGCGGATCCCTGCTGGAAGGGACCGAGGAATTGCCCGTCCGCGTGCGCCTTGGCGCGGGCCTGCGCGGCGATCCGGTGGCAATCGGCGATATGCCCATCCTGCCCCCGGGGGCCGCACAGATTGCCGCCACCGGTGCCTTTCCGGCTGTGCCGCTTTCCACCCTGGGCACCCTGCGGCTGGAGCCTTCGGAAAGCACCATCAACAGACTCAATGGCGAGCGGGTGAACGACGTGCAGGCTTACCTGATGCCCGGCGTCCTGCCGGCCGTGGCGCTGGCCGAGGCGATGGCGCTGCTGGAGGCCGAAGGGTATGCCCCGCCGCAGGGGATAAGGCTGCAAATCGGCGGCGATTCCGATGAACGCAACAGCACGGTGCAGGCGCTGGTCGCACCCCTTGGCCTGATCATCACCCTGTCGATTGCGATTGTGGTGTTGACCTTCAACTCCTTCCGCCTGACGCTGATCGCCTTTGCCGTGGCGGGCCTGTCGGCGGGCCTGTCGATCCTGTCGCTGGCGGTGTTCAGCTATCCCTTCGGGATCAATGCCATCATCGGGGTGATCGGCTCTATCGGGGTGTCGATCAACGCCGCCCTGATCGTGCTGTCGGCGCTGCAGGAGGATGCACGCGCCAGTGCGGGCGACCGGGCAGCGATGGTGGATGTGGTGGCGGGGTCATCCCGGCACATCGTCTCGACCACCGTCACCACGGTCGGGGGGTTCCTGCCGCTGATCCTGGGCGGGGGCGGGTTCTGGCCGCCCTTTGCCATGTCCATCGCGGGGGGTGTGGCGCTGTCGGTGATCCTTGCCTTTGCCTTCACACCGCAGATGTTTGCCCTGACCCTGCCCCGCCGCAGGGCGGTGCCCATGGCGGTGGCCGCCGGATGACCCGGGTCCGAAGGACAATTCCGGAAAGAACCTGAAACCCCGCTTCGGCCCCTGCGCCTTTCCCCCGGGGCCAGCGGTGGCATCTGCCGCGCCACTGCCTTGCCGACCGGGGGCTTCAGCCTTGTGCCGCCCGCCCGGCGTGGGGACGTGCCGGACACGCCCGGCAGGTTCGGGGGAAGCGCCCGTGGCAATCTGATGTCGCGGCGGTGGGTGGATCGGGTCGAGGGGTGTCTCCCTGAAAGGGTGTCGCGATGACTTCGAGTGTGACGGGTCTGCGCGATGGTCCGGCCCCCCCCGGACGGGGAAGGCCGCGCGTCATGACCCCAGGGCAGTGCCGGCGATTGCCGGTGCCGCCGTGATCCTGTGCTGCGGGTCCTGTGCTGACCCCGCCGCCCTTGCCAGGGGCCGGGAGCGGGGGCTTCTGGAATTTCCGCGTCTGGCGAACGGGTTGCCAGGCCGTGACAGGGTTTTGCGGCTGTTCGGGCCCCTTGATCCTGTGGCGCTGTCGGCCACCCTGGGCCTTGATCGCCGCGCCGGGCGTCCGCATCCCGGTCATGGCTTGCAGGTCCGCCGGATCAAGGCCCGCAATCCCGTCGGCGGGGGGCGTGATGGCCGCCACCCTGGCACCTGACGGCACATGCCCCTGCAAGGCGATGGCACAAAGGCCCGGCCACGTTGGCCAGACCGGGCAAGTTTGGGCCATGGCCGGGATCAGCCGCAGGCCCGGCCCGGCCATGGCGTTCCTGCCGATGCTGTCGGCGCAGAAGACATGGCGCAAGCCCGATGGCCGGAACCGTCTGCCCGCGATGATCGGGGGAATGGGTTCCGCGACACAACCCGTCGGCGTCAGATTGTTGCCTTACCGGTCGTCACCTGCGTTCGCCCGGAAGCACCTGCTGCGCCATGGTGCGGGCTTGAGGACCCTCGTCACCCTTCTACGCATTTTCCTCCGTTTCCGCCGCCGCAATCGCCTCTGCCGCCGCTTCCAGCGACAGCAGGATCGAAGCGTGGCGGTTCCTGTAGCCGCGTGCAGGCAACAGCACCTCAAGCCCGTCGAAGGGGGCAGAGGGGACCGGGCCGTTGTCCTTCAGCATGGCGCGCAGCTCATCGCGGGCGCGCTCCACCTCGGCCTGCGTGCGGCCGGGCAGGGCACGGCCCACCACCGCTGCGGCGGCCTGCCCCAGGGCGCAGGCCTTCACATCCTGGGCAAAATCCTTCACCCGGTGATCGGCCATGGTGACATCCACCGTCACGGTGGACCCGCACAGCGGCGAGCGGCGCCTGGCACTGCCGCCGGGGTCGGGCAGGCGGCCCAGGTGCGGAATATCGGCCGCCAGTTCCAGGATGCGCCCCGAATAGAGTTTGATCAGATCGCTGTCGCTCATCCGTTCCGTTCCCGCGAAAGGCTTCCCAACCGCAGCCATTGGCCATAGATAGGCTGCCGCACCGCCATTGCAAAGGAACCCGGTGATGGCCTTTGATCCTGCCAGCCTGACCTACGATTCGCAGGGGTTGATCCCGGCGATCGCGCAGGATCACGCAACAGGCGAAGTCCTGATGCTGGCCTGGATGAACGCGGCTTCGCTGGCGCTCACGCTGGAAACCGGGCAGGTCACCTATTGGTCGCGCTCGCGGGCAGAGATGTGGGCCAAGGGGGCCACCTCGGGGCATGTGCAGCGGCTGGTGGAGTTGCGCCTTGATTGTGACCGCGATGCGCTGCTGCTGCGGGTCGATCAGACCGGGCCGGCCTGCCATACCAACCGGCGGTCCTGTTTCCACACGGCGGTGCGGGACGGCACCGAGGTAGAGATCATGGCCCCGCTATAGGCCGATCTTCCGCCGGATGTCGTCCGGCGATGCGCCTTCGGCGCGGAACAGCGACAGGGCGCGGGCATCATCGCGCTTGGCCAGGCGCTTGCCTGCCGCGTCGCGGATCAGGCGATGATGGTAATAGGCCGGCGTCGGCAGGCCCAGCAGGCGTTGCAGCAGAACGTGGATCGCTGTGGCAGGTGCCAGGTCTTCGCCCCGGACGACAAGGGTGATGCCCTGTGCCGCGTCATCGACCGTGACCGCAAGGTGGTAAGAGGTGCCGATGTCGCGCCGCGCCAGAACCACATCGCCCACCTCTGCCGCAAGGTCACGGGGGCTGGCCGTCCGGGGGCCGGCCAGCGGGCCGCAGCCTTCGGTCCAGTGCAGGTCGCCGGTGATCTGCGCGGCGCGGGCCATGTCGAGGCGGATGGCGTCCTGCGCTCCGGCCGCGGCCATGGTGCGGTGACGGCAGGTGCCGGGATAGACCGGGCCGTCCGGCCCGGCCGGTGGCACGCCTTCCTGCGGGGCGGACAGGGCCGCGCGCAGATCGCCGCGCGTGCAGCGGCAGGGATAAAGCAGGCCCCGTGCGGCCAGACGGTGAAGGGCGGCGCCATAGGCCGCCAGCCGGTCAGACTGGCGCATCACCGGTTCGGGCCAGGTCAGGCCCAGCCAGCGCAGGTCGGCGCAGATCGCCGCCTCCCACTCCGGCCGGCACCGCGCCGCATCGATATCCTCGATCCGCAGCAGGAAGGTGCCGCCTGCGGATTGCGCCAGATCAAAGGCGGTAAGGGCCGAAAACGCATGGCCCAGATGCAGCGGGCCGGTGGGCGACGGGGCAAAACGGGTGCGCAGATCAGCCATTCAGCCAGCCGGTGAAGGCGGATTTTGCCCGGTCGGTATAGGCCTTGTAACGGTCCTTTCGGCCACGGCGGCCCCCCCTGGCATCAATGGGCGGGAACAGGCCGAAGTTCACATTCATCGGCTGGAACGTCCTGGCTTCGGCACCGCCGGTGATATGGGTGACCAGGGCCCCCATCGCGGTGTCCGGCGGTGGCGGCGGCAGTGTGTGGCCCAGAATTTCCGCAGCCGCCATGCGCCCCGCCAGCAGGCCCATCGCGGCACTTTCGACATAGCCTTCGACACCGGTCACCTGCCCGGCAAAGCGCAGATTGGGGCGCGAGCGCAGGCGCATCTGATCATCCAGCAGCGTGGGAGAGTTCAGGAAGGTGTTGCGGTGAATGCCGCCAAGCCGGGCAAAAGACGCATCCTGCAAGCCAGGGATCATTTTGAGAACAGACAGTTGCGCGCCATACTTCATCTTGGTCTGGAAGCCGACCATGTTGTAAAGCGTGCCCAGCTTGTTGTCGCGGCGCAACTGCACCACGGCATAGGGCTTTACCTCGGGCCGGTGGGCATTGGTCAGACCGACCGGCTTCATCGGACCGAATCGCAGGGTTTCGCGGCCGCGTTCCGCCATCACCTCGATCGGCAGGCAGCCGTCGAAATAGCCCGCCGTTTCGCCCTCGTGAAACCCGGTCTTCTCGGCGGCCAGAAGGGCATCGACAAAGGCCTCGTACTGATCCCTTGTCATCGGGCAGTTCATGTAGGCGGTCTGTTCCTCGGCCGTTTCGCCCTTGTCATAGCGCGACTGCATCCAGGCCACCGACATGTCCACGCTTTCGGCATAGACGATGGGCGCAATGGCGTCGAAGAAGGCCAGCGCCTCGGCCCCGGTTTCGGCGCGGATCGCCTGACCCAGGGCGGCAGAGGTCAGCGGACCCGTGGCGATGATCCAGTGCCCGTCTGAGGGAAGTTCGGTAACCTCTTCACATGTCAGGGAAACAAGCGGATGCGCCTGCAAGCGCGCCGTCACCGCTTCGGCGAAAGGATCCCGGTCCACGGCCAGCGCGCCGCCTGCCGGCAGGCGGTGCGCCGTGGCCAGTTCCATGATCAGGCCGCCCGCCGCGCGCATTTCCCAATGCAGCAGGCCCACCGCGTTGCGTTCATGATCGTCGGAGCGGAACGAATTGGAACAAACCATTTCCGCGAAGTATCCCGTTCGATGGGCGAAAGTGCCAACCTTGGGGCGCATTTCGTGAATCACCACGGGCACGCCCATCTGCGCGGCCTGCCAGGCGGCTTCCGCCCCGGCCATCCCGCCGCCGACGATGTGCAAGGTCTGGGTCATGGGCAGGGTTTAGGGCATGGAAGGGGGCGGGGGAAGGGGCTGCCGGATCGGGTGGATCAAGTACAAATCCTTGCTGACTGCATTTGGGCCACGTCTTCTCTTGACGGATTTGACCCGCGTCAAATCCGTCCGCGCCTGCCTGCACTTTGGCAGGCGCGTTCGCGCCCGCCCAGGCAGGCGCGGCCGGATTTCCTGCGGTCGGGACAGTTGCCTCCCGGCCCTGCGCTTGCGCGCAGTGCGTTCGGGCCTGACGATCTGCCACTGGCAGATCGTCCGAGCGGCCCTTACCCCCTTGCCTGCGGGCGCAGCAGCCTTCGGCAATCGGACCCGGCAAACGTCCGCAGGACGTTTGCTTTCCGGTCCACTGGCACTTGATCACGTTTGGTCAGCATATCGGGCGAACAGCGCCCCACGCTCATCCGCCACAAACGCCTCTGCCTCCGGCCCATCCAACGGCCCCGCAAACCGCCCAAGCCGCCGGGCCGCTTCAAAAAAACCCGGCGCAGGACGGCCGCCGCGCAGCTTGCCTTCACAGAGAGCGGCACGGAAGGGCCGGTCTGCTGCGGCATCTTCGGCCATCAGCGTCTCCAAGGCCCCGGTCAGCGTGGCGATACTGCCCGGCCCCGGAATGGCAAGACGGCGCGCGAGTGCGCCATAGCCGATCGTTTCGCGGCGCCGGGCAAGCCCGGCAAGCTCCGCCGCCAGCGCCGCCAGCAGCGTCACGCCTCGTCGTCGCCCTGATCGGCGATGCGCGCGACCGACACAACCTCTTCTCCCGCGCCGGTGTCGAACACCTTGACGCCACCGGCAGAGCGTGACCGGAACGAGATGCCGTCAACCGGGCAGCGGATCGACTGGCCGGTCGAGGTGGCAAGCATGACCTGATCGCTGCGTTCCACCGGAAAACAGGCAATCAGCCTGCCGCCGCGCGACCCCGCCGACATTGCCTTCACCCCCTGGCCCCCGCGCCCGCGCACCGGATAGTCGTGCGAGGATGACAGCTTGCCCATCCCGCTGGCGGTGATGGTCAGAATCAGGTCCTCGGCCGCCGACATTTCGGCAAAACGGTCCAGCGACAGCTGGCCTGCCTCGACGGTTTCCTCATCCTCGTCCGCCTCGGCCCCGTCATCCAGCGCGCCTTCCTGGGCGCGGCGCATCTTGAGATAGGCCGCCCGTTCATCCGGCGAGGCGTCGAAATGCCGGATCACCGACATGGAAACCACCCGGTCGCCGTCTGCCAGCTTCACACCCCGCACCCCTGTCGAATCGCGCCCTTTGAACACTCGCACATCGGTGGTGGGAAAGCGGATCGCCCGGCCCAGGGCGGTGACCAGCATCACGTCATCGGTTTCATCACAGATCCGGGCGTTCACCAGCAGCACGCCATCGGGCAGTTTCATGGCGATCTTGCCGTTGCGCATGACATTGGTGAAATCCGACAGGGCGTTGCGCCGCACATCCCCGTCCGAGGTGGCAAAGACGATCTGCAGGTTGTCCCAATCCTCTTCCGGCACGTCCACCGGCATGATGGCGGCAATTGATATGCCGGTTTCCACCGACAGGATGTTGACAATCGCCTTGCCCTTGGCCTGCCGCCCCGCCAGCGGCAGCCGCCAGGTCTTCAGCTTGTAGACCATCCCGTCGGTGGTGAAGAACAAAAGCGGCGTGTGGGTATTGGCCACAAACAGCGTGGTGACCACATCATCTTCCTTGGTGGACATCGACGACAGGCCCTTGCCGCCGCGCCGCTGCGCGCGGAATTCGGCGAGGGGGGTACGCTTGATGTATCCGCCCGAAGTGATTGTCACCACCATGTCTTCGCGTTCGATCAGGTCTTCGTCTTCCATGTCGCCGGACCAGTCGACGATCTCGGTGCGCCGGGGCACGGCGAACAGGGCCTTCACCTCGGCCAGTTCGGCCGAGATGATCGCCATGATCCGCTCGCGCGAGCCAAGGATCGCCAGATAGTCGCGGATCTTTGCCGCGAGGTCCTGCAGCTCGTCCGTGACTTCGGCCACGCCAAGCGCTGTCAGGCGTTGCAGGCGCAGGTCCAGAATGGCGCGGGCCTGAATTTCCGACAGGTTGTAGGTGCCGTCCGCGTTCACGGTATGGCCGGGGTCGTCGATCAGGCGGATGTATTCGGCAATCTCGGCCACCGGCCAGCGGCGGGTCATAAGGCGTTCGCGCGCTTGCGCCGGATCGGCGGAGGAACGGATGGTTGCCACCACCTCGTCCACGTTGGAAACCGCAACCGCCAGACCGCACAGCACATGGCTGCGCTCACGCGCCCGGCGCAGCTCGAAGGCGGTGCGGCGCGCCACCACTTCCTCGCGGAAAGTAATGAAATGCATCAGGAAATCGCGCAAAGTCAGCTGTTCGGGCCGCCCGCCGTTCAGCGCCAGCATGTTGCAGCCGAAAGAGGTTTGCATCGGTGTAAAGCGCCAGAGCTGGTTGAGCACCACATCCGCCGTTGCATCCCGTTTCAGCTCGATCACCACGCGCACGCCGATCCTGTCGGATTCGTCCTGCACATGGGCGATGCCTTCGATCTTCTTGTCGCGGACCATGTCGGCGATCTTTTCGATCATCGCGGCCTTGTTCACCTGATAGGGAACCTCGTCCACAATGATCGCATAGCGGTCCTTGCGGATTTCCTCGATCCGCGTCCTGGCACGGATGATGACGCTGCCGCGCCCTTCGACATAGGCCCTGCGCGCCCCGGACCGGCCCAGAATCAGGCCGCCCGTAGGAAAATCCGGGGCCGGGATGATGTCGGTCAGTGCTTCGGTCGACAGATCCGGATCGGCAATCAGCGCAAGGGTCGCGTCGATCACCTCGCCCAGATTGTGGGGCGGGATATTCGTTGCCATACCCACGGCGATGCCGCTGGCACCATTGACCAGCATGTTGGGAAAGCGGGCGGGCAGGACCGTGGGCTCGCGGTCCTTGCCATCGTAATTGTCTTGGAAATCAACGGTTTCCTTGTCAATATCCGCCAGAAGAAAGGCCGCAGGCCGGTCCATCCGCACTTCGGTATAGCGCATGGCAGCCGCGTTATCACCATCCATGGAGCCGAAGTTGCCCTGACCGTCCAGAAGCTTGAGCGACATCGAAAAGGGCTGCGCCATCCGCACCAGCGCGTCATAGATCGAGGCATCGCCATGCGGATGATACTTGCCCATGGTGTCGCCCACGGGGCGCGCCGACTTGCGGTAGGATTTGTCATGCGTGTTGCCGGTTTCGTGCATCGCGAACAGCACGCGGCGGTGTACCGGTTTCAGCCCGTCGCGCAGATCCGGTATGGCCCGGCTGACGATCACGCTCATCGCGTAATCAAGGTAGGCCGTCTTCATCTCTTCCGCAACGGAAACCTGGGGTCCGTGATGGATGGGGCGATCCGGGGTTTCGTGCGCGTTTTCAGTGTCTTCTGGGGTGTCGGTCACGCGAACGCTCTTTCATGCAAATCTGCCATATGCAGTATAGCCTATCGCGGATACGGGGTGCAATGCCGGGTGTCCTCCTGTCTTGGCAGCCAGGGGAATGGAGTGCCAACAGACTGTTTCAATTGAAAATTATTCCGCCTGTGGCATCATCCGTCAAAGGAAGACCCTGCACAGGCACGAAGATGGGTGGACAAGAGACCGCGTTGATGCTGAAGGGCTATGGGCTGACCACGGCCGAGCTGTTCTACCGGATTCCGGATTATCGCAATGTGATCAACAGCTTCGTCTGGCAGGACTATGATCTGGCGCCAGACTATCCCCAGCTTTTCAGGTTCATCGAGTTCTGGCAGGAGAAGATCGAAGGCCCGCTGCATTCGGTGCGGTTCACCCACCGCAAGCTGATCGCACCGGGAGAGTGGCGCAACATGGTGGGAGAGTTCCGCCTGCACTGACAGGGTGCTGAAGACCAAGGCACCGCTGGGGCTGGTTGAGCGTAAAGCGGGATCGTCTTGCGCCTGTGCGCCTTGCGCATCCTGGCAGGGGCCATCGCCCCTGCCACAGCGCCACGCTGCCCCTTGGCCAGCCGGGGGCCAAAGCCCCCGGCCAGCGCCCGACCCGCCCCCGGCGGGCGCTTCGCCCCCGCCGGGTCGGGCGCTTCGCCCCCGCCGGGTCGGGCGCTGGCCTGCGG
>JADCEL010000075.1 GCA_020250125.1 Rhodobacter sp. | reverse complement strand
GGACCGGCCGGGGGCCAAAGCCCCCGGCCAGCGCCCGACCCGCCCCCGGCGGGCGCTTCCCGCCCGCCGGGTCGGGCGCTGGCCTTTCGTGGTGCCTGGACCGACCGATCTACAAGGCACCGTGCCGCGCGGGCGGGGGAAACGCGCTGCGTTTCCTGTTCCCGCCCGGAATGGCAAGCCGCCTTTCCGGCGGATCAGGATGAATTCCCGTCCGGCAAGCGGCGGGGATGCTGTTTCAGCCCCCTGTTGCACAGTCGCCGCAACTGCGCAGGCCCCCCTGCCCGACGGCGCAAGCGCGTGGCAGGGGGGCCTGCGCAGGTTCTGTGCCCGCACATCCGCCGATCCAGCGCGGGCGCAAAAGGCGGGCGAAAGGGGCCGCAGCGCGGTCAGGCAGCCTCGAACCTGATCGGCAGGCGCAGGAACTGCGTCGCGCGGTCAGAGACCGCGCGGGCATCCCCCGTCGTCAGGAATTTTGCTTCCCGGCCCGGCCCGACAAATCCGGGGCGGCGGGTCAGATAATCGGCCAGGCTTTCGGCCACCAGCGCGGCCTGGGAATACACCTTCACCCCCGGCCCCAGCGCTTCGGCAAAGACCTTTTCCATCAGCGGATAATGGGTGCAGCCCAGCACGGCGGCCTGCGGATTGGGCATCCGGCGTTTCAGCGCCCCGACATGGCTGCGCACCAGCGCCTCTGCCAGCATCTCGTCCCCCGCCTCGATCGCATCCACCACGCCGCCGCAGGGCTGCGCCTCGACATCGACGCCGATCGCGCGGAAGGCCAGTTCGCGCTGGAAGGCGCGCGAGGACACCGTGGCCGGGGTGGCAAACAGCGCCACATGTTTGACATCCACCTCGCGCGGCGGGGAATTGTCGCCCCACTGGCGTTCGGTCAGCGCCTCGATCAGCGGCACGAAGACGCCCAGCACCCGCTTGTCCGCCGGAACCCAGGTTTCCTGCATCCGCTTCAGCGCGGCGGCCGAGGCGGTGTTGCAGGCCAGGATCACCAGATCGCAGCCTTCCGCCCACAGCCGTTCCACCCCGGCGCAGGTCAGGGCGAAAATGTCATCCGGTGTGCGGGTGCCATAGGGGGTGTGGGCGTTGTCGCCGTAGTAGACAAAGGGCACATCGGGCAGACGGCGCACCAGCGCCTGATGCACCGTCAGCCCGCCCAGGCCGGAATCAAAGACGCCAACTGCCATGCCCTGCCCCGCGTTGCGGCGCGCCGGGCCGAAAGGTCAAAGCGCGCGGTACTTCTTTTCAAACTCGTAGCCGTAACCATAAGACTTGAGCGGCTCGGGCGAAAGATCATAGGTGGCCTGGCGCAGATAGGCCATCAGCGCGCGCGGGTCGGTCTTCAATGCCGCCAGTTCATGCGCGGGCAAGGGCTGACCCACGACGATGCGTACGGGTTCGTCGATACGGGCGCGGAATTCCTTGATCAGCAGGCCAAGGCGCAGGTTGGAATGCACATGGCTGGCCAGCTGGAACAGGCGGCTGTTGTGACCGTGAAAGAAGATCGGCACCACGGTGGCATTCGATTTCGCAATCATTTTGGCGGTGAAATTGCGCCAGCCGGGGTCCATGGGCCGCGAAAAGGGCCGCGCTGCGGTGGAAACGGTGCCGCCGGGAAAGACGCCGATCGCCCCGCCTTCGGACAGATAGCGCAGGCAGGTCGCCCGGGTTTCAACATTCTGGCGGATCGCCTCTTTCGTCTCGTCGAAAGAGATCGGCAGGATCACACGGTTCAGCGCCTCGGCCCGGCGGAACACCGAATTGGCCAGAATGCGGAAATCGCCCCGCATCCGGTCCAGCACATGGCCCATCATCAGACCATCCAGAATGCCGTAGGGATGATTGGCAATCAGGATCAGCGGACCATTGGCCGGGATGTGCGACAAGGCACCGCCCACCACATCGAGGCTGAGCCCGTAGCGTTCAACAATCACATCCCAGAAGCTGCGGCCCGTTGCCACGTCCCGCTCATAGCCTTCGGCGCGGCGGATCAGCGAAAGACGGCCCGTCGCATTTTCCAGCACCCGGATCAGCGCGCGGCCGGGGGCCGAGCGCGCCGAGGTCGCATAGGTGATATCACGGGTGACTTCGGTGGTTCCCATGCCGGACGCCTTCCTGCAGATTGCTGCGACATAGCGCGTTGCACTGAGTCTGACCAGAAAAGATGACGGTTTGGTAACGGTGCCAGCGGCAGGCGCCAAGCCCCGGCCATGTTTCCGTTGCAACGCTGCCATGTCGTCCCTAAGTGCAGAAAGCGAAGGGGTCAGGGTGCCGGGATGGATTGGGACAAGCTTCGGATTTTTCACGCCGTGGCCGATGCGGGCAGCCTGACCCATGCGGGCGAGGTTCTGCACCTGTCGCAATCCGCCGTCAGCCGCCAGATCCGCGCGCTGGAGGAAAGCCTGAACACCACCCTGTTTCACCGCCATGCGCGCGGTCTGATCCTGACCGAACAGGGCGAGTTGCTGTTTGATGCCACCCAGGCGATGGTCAAGCGTCTGGATGCCGCCGCAGCCCGGATCAGGGACACAGAGGATGAGGTCTTTGGTGAGCTGCGCGTGACCACCACCACGGGCTTCGGCACGCTCTGGCTGGCACCCCGGCTGACCGCGCTTTATGCGAAATACCCCTCTCTCAAGATCGACCTGATGCTGGAAGAACGGGTGCTCGACCTGCCGATGCGTGAAGCCGACGTCGCAATCCGGATGAAGGAACCCAGCCAGGCCGACCTGATCCGCAAGCGGCTGATGAATATCCGGATGCGGCTTTATGCCTCGCCGGCCTATCTGGAAAAAGCGGGCGTGCCGGAACGACCGGGGGACCTCAGCCAGCATCGTCTGATCAGCCAGCACCCCGGCACGCCGCAGGTGGCTGCCGGGGCGGCGCTGGTGCAGGACCTGATGCGGTTCGACGTGCCCTCGACGCTGACGGTGAACAATTATTTCGGCGTGCTGCAGGCCGTCCTGAACCATCTGGGCATCGGCGTTCTGCCCGATTACCTGTCAGACGACTTTCCAAATCTTGTGCATGTCCTGCCCGAGGTCGAATCCGGCGATGTGCCGGTGTTCCTGGCCTATCCGGAAGAGCTGCGCCATTCCAAGCGGGTCGCGGCCTTTCGCGAGTTCGTCATGGAAGAGATTTTTGCCTACAGGAAACGACAGCAGATGTAGGTCGCAGTGTCGCGCGCGAGGTTTGGCCGGGGCGATCATGCCCGCATCAACGCCCTGCGCTGCGCCGTTGCGGGATGCAGTCGCGGCTGCCCACAGCTATGCGTCGCCGTCATAACCGCCATGCCACATCTGCGGCATCTTCCATATTGAAGCGACTGGCCGATGTGCCTATCTCCCCGGTGATGGCGGCGGCGCAGTTTGCCCGGCGTCATCATTCCTCCCTGTTGGACTTTGGCCGGGCATCTGTCCGGCCTTTTTTTGCCGGAACGCCAGCCTCTGCCTGCACAGTCACCGGGGCTGACCGGCGGGCGCGCGGCAGATGCGGCCCCCGACCGGTCTTCGCGGTGCCCCAGGGGCGGCGACCCCGCGCGTTCCGCGTCACCGCCGCTTGCAGACCACCAGCAGACACAGCCCGACGGGACCCCGCACAGCGGCGGCGATCTTTGCGGTGAAGCGCATATCCTGATCCAAACCAGCGCCGACCATGATGTGGAACCCGCCCTGCCGTTCGCCGGTTTCGGCTGTCTCCGCCGCCGGCCGGGCATGACCCGGAACACAGGGGCCTGTGGCCTGAGGCGCGCCATCCTGCGCCCTGAACCCCTGCCTCATCGTCCGGGACCCCGGCCTTTCCGGCGCGGGGTCGCTGCCGCCCTGCAAACAGGCAAGCGCCCTGTCTGTCGTCGGCGATGCCCTGTTTCCCCGGATTCCGGGCTGCGGCATCACCATGCGGCAGGGGGGTGGCCTGCCACCGGCAGGGTTGCGCAAACGCCGCAGGGGGTGCCCTTTCGCGGGGGGGCTGAAGTTTCTTCCCGGGGCCGCCCCCGCCGCCCCGCCCCCCCTTTCCCCAGCGCGCGCCTTGTCCTAAGAGGCAGCCATGGCCGCCGCAGGGAACACGCATGACCGAACCCGAAATCACCCCCGATCTGGTCGCGGCCCACGGGCTGACGCCTGACGAATACGCGCGGGTCCTGTCGATCATCGGCCGCGTGCCGACCTTCACCGAGCTTGGCATCGTCTCGGCGATGTGGAACGAACATTGTTCCTACAAATCGTCAAAGAAATGGCTGCGCACCCTGCACACCACCGGGCCGCAGGTGATCTGCGGTCCCGGAGAGAACGCGGGCGTTGTCGATATCGGCGACGGTCAGGCGGTGGTCTTCAAGATGGAAAGCCACAACCACCCCAGCTATATCGAGCCTTACCAGGGGGCCGCAACCGGGGTGGGCGGCATTCTGCGCGATGTCTTCACCATGGGCGCGCGCCCGATTGCAGCGATGAACGCGCTGAGCTTCGGTGTGCCATCGCATCCCAGGACCGCGCATCTGGTCAAGGGTGTGGTCGAAGGGATCGGCGGCTACGGCAATGCCTTCGGCGTTCCGACCGTGGGCGGCGAGGTGCGCTTTCACCGCGCCTATAACGGCAACTGTCTGGTCAACGCCTTTGCGGCCGGGCTGGCTGATGCGGATGCGATCTTTTATTCCGCCGCCTCGGGCGTTGGTATGCCGGTGGTCTATCTGGGGGCCAAGACCGGGCGCGACGGGGTGGGCGGTGCCACCATGGCATCGGCAGAATTCGATGACACCATCGAGGAAAAGCGCCCCACCGTGCAGGTCGGCGACCCCTTCACCGAAAAGCGCCTGCTGGAGGCTTGCCTCGAACTGATGGCCTCGGGCGCGGTGATCTCGATCCAGGATATGGGGGCAGCCGGGCTGACCTGTTCGGCGGTGGAAATGGGCGACAAGGGCAATCTGGGCATCCGCCTTGACCTCGACCGCGTGCCGGTGCGCGAGCGTGGCATGACCGCCTATGAGATGATGCTGTCGGAATCCCAGGAACGGATGCTGATGGTGCTGAAGCCTGAGAAAGAGGACGAAGCGCGCGCGATCTTCGGAAAATGGGACCTTGATTTCGCCATCGTCGGCGAAACCATTCCCGAGGACCGCTTCCTGGTGATGCTGGGCAATCAGGTGAAGGCCGACCTGCCGCTGAAGGCGCTGTCGGGCCATGCGCCGGAATATGACCGCCCCTGGGTGGCAACGCCCAGGGCGGCCCCCGCAGGTCCGGTGCCCGATGTCGACCCCATCGCGGGCCTGCGCGCGCTGATCGGATCGCCCAACTATGCCCGCAAGGCCTGGGTGTGGGAACAGTATGACAGCATGGTGATGGCCGACACCGTGCGCGCGCCGGGGCTGGGGGCGGGTGTGGTGCGGGTGCATGGCACGGCCAAGGCGCTGGCCTTCACCAGCGACGTGACCCCGCGCTACGTCAAGGCGAACCCGGTCGAAGGCGGCAAGCAGGCGGTGGCAGAGGCCTGGCGCAACCTGGTGGCAGTGGGCGCCCGGCCCTTGGCCGCGACCGACAACCTGAATTTCGGCAACCCGGAAAAGCCCGAAATCATGGGGCAGCTGGTGGGCGCGATCACAGGCATCGCCGAGGCTTGCCGCGCGCTCGACTTTCCCATCGTGTCGGGCAATGTCAGCCTGTACAATGAAACCGACGGCACCGGCATTCTGCCCACCCCCACCATCGGCGGCGTCGGCCTGCTGGCCCGGATCGAAGACATGATCGCGGGCCACCCGGCAGAGGGTGACGTGGCTGTGCTGATCGGCGAAGGTGCCGGGCATCTGGGCCAGTCGGCGCTGCTGGCCGAGATGTTCGGCTGCGAAGACGGCGATGCGCCCCTTGTCGATCTTGACGCCGAACGGCGCAATGGCATGTTCCTGCTGGCCAACCGCAGCCTGCTGCGTGCGGCCACCGATCTGTCGGATGGCGGGCTGGCACTGGCCGCCTTTGAGATGGCCGAAGCTGCGGGCCTTGGGGTGACGCTGGACACGGCAGAGACCGCCGCGCTGTTCGGCGAAGATCAGGCGCGCTATCTGGTGGCCTGCACCACGGACCAGGCAGAGGCGCTGCGGGCCGAAGGGCTGAAGGCAGGCGTGGCGGTGGCCAGGGTGGGCCGGTTTGGCGGAACGGACATCCGCTTTGGCGGAACCGGGGCACTGCTTGCCGATCTTTCGGCGCTCTACCGCAGCGCCTTTGCCAACTCCTTTGGGCTGTGATGCTGCGACAGGCGACAGCGCGGGACGCGGCCTTCGTTGGCACCCTTTGGACCACCCCGGACAACACCCGCTTCATCGTCGCCCCCGAAACGGACGAGATCGAAGCAAAGACCGCAACCGGCGATCTGCTGATCTGGACCACAGCGGGGCACCCCGCCGGATTTGCGACCCTGACGCAATGGTTTCCACGGGTCTGGACCATCCCTGCCGTCGCGGTTCAGGACCGCAGGGCGGGAACCGGGCTGGCGATGATGCAGGCGGTGCTGGACGAGATGTTCCATGTCCGGGACGCGCATCGGGTGGGGCTGGATGTGACGGCGGACAACATGGCCGCGCTGTCGCTGTTCCGCAGGCTGGGCTTCGTGACGGAAGGCGTCTGGCGACAATGCTGGTGCCGCCCGGACGGCGGATGGGTGGATTGCGTCTTTCTGGCGCTTCTGAAACACGAATGGCGCGCGGCGGCCTGATGCGATCCCTTGCGGCCCCGCTGCGCGCGGCCTAAATTGACCGCCAGACAGGAGCTGTTCTGATGCCGATGGAAGCCCGCGACATTGAAAACCTGATCCGCGAAGCCTTTCCGAAGGCGCGCATCACGATCACCGATCTGGCGGGTGACGGCAACCACTGGGCCGCCGAAGTGATTGACGAAAGCTTCAGGGGCCTGAACCGCGTGCAGCAGCAGCGCGCGGTCTATGCCAGCCTGAAGGGCCGCATGGACGGGGCCAAAGGCGAACTGCACGCCCTGGCCCTGACCACCAAGGCACCGGACTGATCTTATCCAGAAGGAATATCCCCATGGCACAAGCCGAAGACCTGATCCGCGACACCATCGAAAAGAACGACGTTGTCCTGTTCATGAAAGGCACCAAATCGATGCCGCAATGCGGCTTTTCCAGCCGGGTGGCGGGTGTGCTGAATTACATGGGCGTGGAATTCACCGACGTCAACGTGCTGGCCGATGCCGAGATCCGTCAGGGCATCAAGGATTTCTCGGACTGGCCGACGATCCCGCAGCTCTACGTCAAGGGCGAATTCATCGGCGGCTGCGACATCGTCACCGAGATGACCCTGTCGGGAGAGCTGGATGCCCTGCTCACCGACAAGGGCGTGGCCTTTGACAGGGACGCCGCCGAAAAGATCAGATCAGCCAACGCCTGACGCGCGGGCGGGCATCCGCCTGCATTTCTTCTGTTCACAAATATCCTCGGGGGGACCCGTCCGCAGGACGCGAAGGGGGGCACACAGCCCCCCCGGCCCGGTCGGGTCAGGCCGCACGGCCCGCCCGCTCTTCTGCGGCGGCGGCCAGGGCTTCGGCGCGGGCGGCGATCTCTGCAAGGGTTTCCACGACATGGGCGGGCACATCGGCCACGCCCGCGCGAAGCTGGTGTGCCCGGCTTTCCAGCAGGCTGACATCGGCCTTCAGCGAGCGCCGCTCGTCTTCCAGGGCTGCCATGCGGTCGGCCAGCATCAGCGCGGCCATCAGCAGCATGCGGGATTCGGGCAGTCTGCCCATCTGGGCCACCAGCGGCCGGGCTTCCGCATCGAGCAACTCTGCGGCGGCGCGCAGCAACTGCTCTTCGCCGGGCTGGCAGGCCACCTGGAACGTCCGTCCTCCGATCATGATATCGACATCAGGCATCCTGCATCTCTCCGATCAGGGGGTGGAGTTCGGCCAGAATTTCTTCCATCTGCGCCATTTCGGTCAGCCGCGTCGCGTGCAGCGCCTCAAGTTCCACCAGCATCGCCGTGTTGAGCAGATGCGGGTCGGCCACGGCCCCGGTCTGCGCCTCGCGCAGGGCGCGCAGGCTTTCGCGCAGCTGGATCACGGTTTTCTTCAGGCGCTGAAGTTCAAGGCCCTGCGCGTCAAGTGCCCGGACCAGACGGCCCACCTTTGCGGTGGCCTCTGCGGCATCGCTTGCCTCGCGCAGGGTCAGGACGCGCAGGCGTTCGGTCAGATCGGCAATGGTGGCCTGTCCGGTCCGCAGGGCGTCCTGCAACTCTGCGGTGCCGGTCCCAAAGGCTGCGGGCACAAAGCCGTCAACGGCCTGACCGATCCGGTCGAAAGCCACGCTGATGCGCCGCTCCAGATCCTTGATGTCGCTCATCGCCTGTCCTCCCCTGTGCCGACCCTGCGCAAGGGCCGCCTTAACGCCTGCACCCCGCGCGAATCGCGATCACATCCGCGTGGGGTGATCTTACCCCAAAGGCCAAAGGTTTTGCGCGCCCTTTCGCCACAAGCGGTTGCGGGGCACGCTTGATCTTGCCGTCCGGGCTGGTATTCAGCCGACAAGACAGTCTGCATCCGGGCCAAGGGGCCCCCTTCCGAAGGACACCTGGCCTTGGACACAGCGACCCTGCGCGCAAAACACCCCGACCACTGGATGAAGGCCTGCGCGATCCGCGCGCTGACGCTGGACGGGGTGGCGGCGGCCAACTCGGGGCATTCCGGCATGCCGATGGGCATGGCCGATGTGGCCACCGTGCTGTTCGGGCGGCACCTGAGCTTTGACGCCGCAGCGCCCGACTGGCCGAACCGCGACCGCTTCATCCTGTCGGCAGGGCATGGCTCGATGCTGCTCTATGCGCTGCTGCACCTGACGGGCTATGCCGACATGACGCTGGAACAGGTCCGCACCTTCCGCCAGTGGGGGGCGATCACGGCAGGCCACCCGGAATTCGGCCATGCCAGGGGCATTGAGACCACCACCGGCCCCCTGGGGCAGGGGCTGGCCAACGCCGTCGGCTTTGCCATTGCCGAGGAATCGCTGCGCGCCCGCTGGGGGGCCAGGGTGATTGATCATTACACCTATGTCATCGCCGGTGACGGCTGCCTGATGGAAGGCGTCAGCCAGGAAGCACTGGCGCTGGCCGGCAGGCTGGAATTGTCGCGGCTGATCGTGCTGTGGGACAACAACGGCATCACCATCGACGGCAAGGTTTCGCTTTCCGACGTGACCGACCAGAAGGCGCGCTTTGCCGCCTCGGGCTGGGCGGTGTTCGCCTGTGACGGCCATGATCCGGAAGATATCGACCGGGCGATCACGGCGGCAAAGGCGGCGGGGTGCCCGGCGCTGGTGGATTGCCGCACGCATATCGCGCTGGGCTCTTCAGCGCAGGACACGTCCAAGGGGCATGGCGCGCTGACCGATGCCGGGCTGATCGCCGATACCAAGGCCGCCTATGGCTGGCCCCATGCGCCCTTCGTCATCCCCGCCGACATCAAGGCCGCGTGGGAGGCCATCGGCACCCGTGGCCGCGCCGCGCGCAAGGACTGGGAGGCGCGCTTTGCCGCCCTGCCCGCCGCCCGCCGGGCCGAATTCGCCCGCATCTTCGCGCACGAGGTCCCGGCCAGGCTGACGGCGGTGATCCGCGCGGTCAAGAAATCGGCGGTGGAAAAGCTGCCAAAGGTCGCAACCCGCCGCGCCAGCGAAATGGTGCTGGAGGCGGTGAACCCGGTTATGGGCGAAACCATCGGCGGGTCTGCCGACCTGACGGGATCGAACAATACCAAAACCCCGGATCTGGGTGTCTTCGATGCGGCCAACCGGAAAGGGCGGTACATCTACTACGGCATCCGCGAACATGGCATGGCGGCGGCGATGAACGGCATGGCCCTGCACGGCGGCCTGCGCCCCTATGGCGGCACCTTCCTGTGCTTCACCGATTACGCGCGGCCCGCCATGCGGCTTTCGGCGCTGATGGGCATTCCGGTGGTCTATGTGATGACCCATGACAGCATCGGGCTGGGCGAGGACGGGCCGACGCACCAGCCGGTGGAGCATCTGGCACTCTTGCGCGCCACACCCAACACCTGGGTGTTCCGCCCCGCCGATCTGGTGGAAACCGCCGAATCCTGGGAACTGGCCCTGACTGCGAAACGCACGCCTTCGGTGCTGGCGCTGTCGCGGCAGAACCTGCCTGCGGTGCGCAAGGGACACAGCAACCGGAACATGACAGCGCGCGGCGCCTATGTGCTGGCCGAAGCGGACGGCAAGCGACAGGCCATTCTGATGGCCACGGGGTCCGAAGTTGAAATCGCATTGAAGGCCCGCGATCTGCTGCAGGCCGGCGGGATTGGCACGCGCGTGGTGTCGATGCCCTGCTGGGAGCTGTTCGAAGACCAGGACGCCGCCTGGCGCCGCAAGGTCCTGCCGCCCGGTCCGGTGCGGGTGGCGATTGAGGCCGGGGTGCGTTTCGGCTGGGACCGCTGGCTGTTCGGCGAGGGCGGCAAGCGCGAAAAGTCGGGCTTCATCGGGATGCACGGCTTCGGCGCCTCGGCCCCGGCAGAGCGGCTTTACGCCGAATTCGGCATCACCGCCGAGGCGACCGCCGCCAAGGTCAGGGCGCTGCTGGGCTGACGGGCGGACGGGGGGCGGCCTGTTCCCCCTGACCGGTCAGGGCGGGCCTTTGCCTGACCGGCAAGGCAATCGCCGCCGCGTCGGCCTCAGGCGGGTTTGCGCCGGATCGCCTGCCACAGGGGCGCGATCACGTACTGCGACAGGGGCAGGATCAACAGCCCAAGGATCAGGCCGATGATGCCATCCAGCGCGGCCTTGACGGCCCAGGTCACAAGGCCTGCGGCCTGCGGCACGGCATGGGCGGCCAGTTCAGCGATATGGTCGATCTGGTGTTCGGGCCAGGCAAAGCCGATCTGCGCCAGCCCGTGGATCACGATGGACCCGCCGACCCAGATCATCGCGGCCGTCCCCACGGCCGACAGGACCGCCATGAATCCGGGCATCCCGCGAACAACACCGCGCCCCAGGGCGCGGGTCACGCCAAGGCGGCCACGCCGGCTCAGGTACAGGCCCACGTCATCGGCCTTCACGATCAGCGCAACCCCGCCGTAAACCAGCACGGTGATTGCCGTGCCGACAACGGCCAGGGCCGCCGCCTGAAACCAGATGTCCCGCCCCGGCAGGGCAGCCAGGGCGATGGTCATGATCTCGGCCGACAGGATGAAGTCGGTCTTCACCGCGCCTGCGACCTTTTCCTGTTCCAGATGCAGGGCTGAAGCCGCCTCTTCATCCAGCGGTTCATCGGCATGGGCGGGATGGACGAACAGGTGATACACCTTTTCGGCCCCTTCGAAACACAGATAGGCCCCGCCCAGCATCAGCAAGGGCGCAATGACCTGCGGCGCGAAGGCGGACAGGACCAGCGCTGCCGGCAGAAGGATCAGCATCTTGTTGCGGATCGACCCCAGCGCGATGCGCCCGACAATGGGGAGTTCGCGGTCGGCGGCAAAGCCGTGAACGTATTTCGGCGTGACGGCGGCATCGTCGATCACCGCCCCTGCCGCCTTGATCCCCGCCTTGGTCGATTGCCCGATGACATCATCCAGCGAGGCCGCCGCAACCTTGGCGATCGCCGCCACATCGTCGAGAAGTGCAAGCAGACCGCTCATCGCCTATCCTTTGCTGACGGGGCACTGATGGGGTGCTGAAAAAGTCCGGCCGGCTGCCGGGTGGAACCTCTTTCATAACCTGCCGGAAAAGGGCTGCCAATCCGGGCGGACATGGAAACGCACCGCGTTTCCCCGCCCGGTCAGAAACTGCGGCCCTGCGGGACTGTTGCCTCCGGCGAGGCGCAGGCCCGCGTCCGGCCCGGCGGGGGCGGGCCGGACGCGCGCCAAAGGCTTTGGCCCCCGACCGCCGGGTGGCCCTGACGCCGCGTGGCAAAGGCGATGGCCTTTGCCATCGCAGCGGGGGCGGACCTTTCGCCAGATATCCGGGCGGGGAAAACGCGACCCGCGTTTCCCCCGCCCGCGCGGGACGGTGCCCCGCAGACCGGCGGGTACGGGAACACGGCAGGCCAGCGCCCGGCCCGGCGGGGGCGAAGCGCCCGCCACGGGCGGGCCGGTCGCTGGCCGGGG
>JADCEL010000074.1 GCA_020250125.1 Rhodobacter sp. | reverse complement strand
GCGCGGGTCCCCAACCGCCCCGAAATGCTCCGGCATCAGCGCAAGACGATCCCTGACAAAAACCTGTTCCATGACGGCTCACCTCCCGCCACCACAAGACTCAGATCAAGCCACGACCCGCCACCCCAGACCGAAATCCGTCAACCTTGCAGCGACGCCCTGGCGACAGCGGCGTGCCACTTTACAGACGCGGCCTTTTGCGCTACCGCAGCAGCATGGACACAAGGGTCGCATCTTTCCTGCCCCGACGCCGACGCGCCCGCGCGTAAGCGACCTGTGCCGCGCGTCCGCCGCGCATCCCCCCCCTTCCGCCGAACTTCCGTTGACTTGCGCGCTGCCCTTTGGCACCCCTGCGGCGCGCCGTGTAAGGAACCCTGTCGATGATCCCTGCCGTCCTGCCCACCTACACCCGCGCGCCCCTGTCCTTTGTCCGGGGCGAAGGCTCCTGGCTGGTGGCCGGGGATGGCAGCCGATACCTTGATCTGGGCGCGGGCATTGCGGTGAATGCGCTGGGCCATGCGCATCCCGCGCTGGTGGCGGCGCTGGGCGCGCAGGCAGCACAGCTGTGGCATGTGTCCAACCTCTACAGCATCCCCCAGCAGGAAAAGCTGGCGGCGATGCTGGTGGAGCGCAGCTTTGCCGATACGGTGTTCTTCACCAATTCCGGCACCGAGGCGGCCGAACTGGCGATCAAGATGGCCCGCAAATACTGGCACGATCAGGGCCAGCCGGAACGGACCGGGATCGTGACCTTTGAAGGTGCCTTCCACGGCCGCTCGACCGGGGCGATTGCCGCCGCCGGGTCGGAAAAGATGACCAAAGGCTTCGGTCCGCTGATGCCGGGCTTCCGCGTGCTGCCCTTTGGCGATCATGACGCGCTGCGCGCCGCCGTCACCGACCGCACGGCGGCAGTGATGCTGGAACCGATCCAGGGCGAAGGCGGTATCCGCGTGCTGCCCGATGCCTGCCTCAGGGGGCTGCGCGATCTGTGCGATGCCACCGGCGCGCTGATGATCCTGGACGAGGTGCAATGCGGCATGGGCCGCACCGGCAGGCTGTTTGCCCATGAATGGGCCGGGATCACGCCTGACATCATGATGGTCGCCAAGGGCATCGGCGGCGGCTTTCCGCTGGGCGCGGTGCTGGCCACGGAACGGGCGGCCTCGGGCATGGGGGCAGGCACGCATGGCTCGACCTATGGCGGCAACCCGCTGGGCTGTGCCGTGGGGGCGGCTGTGATGGGGATCATTGCCGACCCCGCCTTTCTGGCCGAAGTTGCCCGCAAGGGCGCGCTGTTCCGCCAAAGGCTGGAAGGGCTGGTGGCGGCGCATCCGGCCGTTTTCGAAGGCGTGCGCGGCCAGGGGCTGATGCTTGGCCTGAAATGCCGCATCGCGCCCGCCGAAGTGGTCAAGGCGGGATATGCCCAGCATCTGCTGACCGTGCCCGCCGCCGACAATGTGCTGCGCCTGCTGCCCGCGCTGAACATCCCCGACGCTGACCTGGCCGAGGCTGTGGCCCGGCTGGACCGCGCCGCAACCCTGCTGGAAAAGGCTGCCGTCGCCTGAATTTTTTCTGTTCACAAATATCCTCGGGGGTCCGGGGGCAGACAGCCCCCGGTGCAACCGCAGCAGAAAAGCACCGGACATGAACCATTTCCTTGACATCCACAAAACCGATGCCGCCGCGCTGCGCGGCATGATCGACAGCGCCCATGCGATGAAGACAGCGCGGGGCGGGCGGCCCAAGGGCACGCCGGATGACGCGCAGCCCCTGGCGGGCCGGTTGGTGGCGCTGATCTTTGAAAAACCCTCGACCCGCACCCGTGTCTCCTTCGATGTCGGCGTGCGCCAGATGGGCGGCGAAACCATGGTGCTGTCGGGCAAGGAAATGCAGCTGGGCCATGGCGAAACCATCGCCGATACCGCCCGCGTGCTCAGCCGCTATGTCGATCTGATCATGATCCGCACGTTTGAGGAGGCGACCCTGCTGGAAATGGCGGACCATGCCACGGTGCCGGTGATCAACGGGCTGACCAACCGCACCCATCCCTGCCAGATCATGGCCGACGTGATGACCTATGAAGAGCATCGCGGACCCATCGCGGGGCGTCTCGTGGTCTGGGCGGGGGATGGCAACAACGTCTGCGCCTCTTTCCTGCACGCCGCCGGGCAGTTCGGCTTCGACTTCACGTTCACCGGCCCGCCCACCCTGGACCCGGAGCCGGAATTCATCGGCTATGCCCGTGACAAGGGCAGGCGCGTGACGGTGGAACGCGATCCTGCGCTGGCGGTGCAGGGGGCCGATCTGGTGGTGACCGACGCCTGGGTGTCGATGCATGATCCCGAAAGCGCCAGGGAACGCCGCCACAACCAGCTGCGCGCCTATCAGGTGAACGAGGCGCTGATGGCGCAGGCCCGTCCTGACGCGCTGTTCATGCACTGCCTGCCCGCGCACCGCAATGACGAGGTGACAAGCGCGGTGATGGACGGCCCGCATTCGGTGGTCTTCGACGAGGCCGAGAACCGCCTTCATGCGCAAAAGGCCGTGATGCGGTGGTGCCTGGGCCTGTGAGCGGGGCAGGGCCAGGGCGTCGGCGGGGTTGCGTATCATCGCCGCCGCCCATGGACGCGCCGCCCGGCTTCGTGGCATAGCAGCCACCGGCCCACCGTCGCCGCGTTGTGCCGCGACCTTTCGGGCCAGGGAGTTTTCACATGTATGCCGCCACGATTCCGCCGCTGACGCGCAGCCTGACCGCCCTGGGGGCGATCCTTGCCAAGGCCGATGCGCATTGCGCCGCGCAGAAGATCGATCCTGCCGCGCTGACCGCGTTCCGCCTGTTCCCCGACATGCTGCCCTTCACCCGGCAGGTGCAGCTGGCCTGTGATTTCGCGTGCCGCACCCCCGCCCGCCTGACCGGGGCCGAGGTGCCCAGCCACCCCGATACCGAGACCACGCTGGAAGAGCTGAAGCAGCGCGTCGCAACCGCGCTGGCCTGTGTCGGCACTTTCACAGAGGCGTCCTTCGCCGGGGCGGAAAGCCGCCAGATCACCCTGAAGATGCGCCATGGAGAGTTGCAGTTCAGCGGCCAGGTCTTCCTGTCGGAATTCGCGCTGCCGAATTTCTATTTCCACCTTACCACCGCCTACAACATCCTGCGCCACAACGGCGTGGTGCTGGGCAAGGCTGATTTCATGGGCACCTGACCTGGCTCAGGGGGTGGCGGGGACCGCGCCGATATGGTCCGCCGCCGCCACCCGCCCCGCCAGCGCCGCCACAACCAAAAGCAGCAGCGCCAGCACGAAATAGGTGGTGCGGTAGCCGATGTGTTCGGCGGCAAAGCCGATGGCCGAGGGGGCGATCAGGATGCCGGAATAGCCCATCATCGTCACCGTGGCGATGCCGGATCCGGCGCTGGCACCGGGATGGTTCCCGGCCGCCGACAGCACGATCGGCACCATATTGGCGATGCCAAGGCCGGACAGCCCGAAGCAGGCAATGGCAAGCGCCGGGGTCGGTGCCAGGCTTGCCCCGACCATGCCTGCGGCCGCAATCAGACCCGAGACGCGCAGCGTCGTGACCGCGCCGAAGCGGTTGCGCACGGCATCCCCCAGGAACCGGATCACGGCCATGGTTCCGGCAAAGACCGAAAAGGCGAGTGAGGCCGTCTGCAGGTTCGCCCCGAATTCCCGCGTCAGATACAGCGCCGCCCAGTCCAGCACACCGCCTTCGGGCACCATGCAGAACAGTGCCATCATGCCCAGAATGTAGATGGGCCAGCCGCGCGGCCAGGAGCTGGCGCGGCGTTCGCCTTTTGCCGGGGCGGGCCGGCGCGGTTCGCTGACCAGAAAGGGCATGGCCGCCAGCATGATGGCAAGGGCGGCCAGCGTTGCCAGAAGAGCATGGGTTTCGGCCCCCAGCCGCGCAATGGCAATGCCCCCCAGCCCGCCGCCGATGAAGCCGCCCAGGCTCCAGAATCCATGGGACGAGGACATGATGGCGCGTCCGATCCGCTTTTCCGCCTCGACCGCATTGGCATTCATCGCCACATCCATGCAGCCCAGAAAGGCCCCCATCGCCGCCATGGCCAGGGCCAGAAGCCCAAGGTTGGGCGACAGCACCACCAGCAGCAAGGTGCCAACCGCCAAAAGCGCGAACAGGCGCAGCGCCCGGCGCGACCCGATGCGTGCGATCACCGCCCCCGAAAACGACATGGCCACGACCGCCCCGACACCCAGGCCGAAGATCAGCAGGCCCAGCGTGATCTCGGTGATGTCATGGCGCGGCAGCAGCAGCGGAATCTGCGGGGCCCAGGACCCGAACAGAAAGCCGTTGGCCAGAAACATGGCCCCGACGGCCCAGCGCCCGCGCACGGCGGCCTGATGATCTGATGTCATGGAAACCTGTCTCCTGCCCTGGTGTCCCTTACTGAAAAACACCGGGGCTGGAAAGGGTTCAGGTGCCGCGCGGTTTGGCGCGCAGTGTCGGTTCCGCTTGCGTCGGGTCCTCGGGCCAGGGGTGGCGCGGATAGCGCCCGCGCATGTCGCGGCGCACATCGCCATAGCTGTTGGTCCAGAACCCCGGCAGGTCTGCCGTCACCTGAACCGGCTTGCCGCCCGGCGACAGCAGCGTGATCCGCAGCGCTGTCCGCGCCTGCCCGACGGTGGGATGGCGCGTGACCCCGAACATCTCCTGCAGGCGAACCTCGATTGCCGGTACCTCGCCGTCATAGTCGATTGCGACGCGCCGCCCCAGCGGTGTCTCGTACTGCGCGGGGCACAGACGGTCGATCAGCTGCATCTGGTCCCGGCCCAGCGACTGGCGCAGCGGGTCGGTCAGATCGAGCGCGCGCAGGTCGGCCTCTGTCCGAAGGTCCGCAACAAAGGGCAGAAGCCACCCTTCGGCCCGCGCCAGCAGCGCGGCATCCGAACAGTCGGGCAGATCGGCCCCGCCGCCGCGCGCCAGTTCGATCCGGGCGCGCAGGCGGCGGGCGGGGCCGGTCCAGGGCAGGCCCAGGTCGCGCAACCCGTCCAGCGCGGCCCGCGCAACCGCCTCGGGCGGGGCATCGGGCCACGGGTGATCGGACAGCACAAGGGCACCCAGCACCTCTTGCCGGCGGGCCGTCACCCGGCCCTCGCGCCGGGACCAGTCGCACAGGGTGCGCCACGCGATCCGGCCGGCGAAAAGGCTGCGCAGATCGTCCTCGTCCAGCTCGATCGCCTGGCGTATCCGCGCCTCGCGCAGATCGCCGTCCAGATCGGTCGCCACGATCAGCCGCGCCCCCGACAGCGGCAGTCCGGGGTCCATCACCGCGCCCTTGCCCCCTGACAGCACCCAGCGCGGGGCATCGCCCTTGCGGCGCAGCCCGATGCGGTCGGGGTAGGCAAGGGCGGCCATCCCTGCGGCGGACAGGGGCGGACCAGCGCCCTGCGGGACGGCCCGCGCCAGGCGGTGTGCTTCCTCGCGGATACGCCCGGCTGTGGGGCGGTGCAGGGCACCCGGATGATCGCGGTCGAACCGCGCCGGGTCGCGCAGCGCCGTCAGACGCCGCACAAGGTCGGGCGGCGCGCCGGGCAGCGGATCACGTTCGGCCAGCAGGGCGGCCAGGGTCGCGCCCCCGGGCCCGGCGCGCAGCAGCATATGGCCAAGGCGCGGATGCAGCGGCAGGGCGGCCAGCGCGCGCCCGTGACCGGTGATGCGCCCCTGCGCATCCAGCGCCCCCAGGGCGGCCAGAAGCGCGCGCGCCCCGGCCAGCACGCCGGGATTGGGGGGTGTCAGAAAGGCAAGGCCCGCCTCGCTGCCCCACAGCGCCAGTTCCAGCGCAAAGCCTGTCAGATCCTCTGCCTCGATCGCGGCGGGCGGAAAGGGGGCAAGGCCGCCCTCTTCGGCGCGCGACCACAGCCGGTAGCACAGCCCTTCGGCCAGGCGCCCGGCCCGGCCGCGCCGCTGGTCCGCCTCGGCCCTGGTCACCCGTTCGGTCACCAGCCGCGACATGCCGCTGGCCGGGTCAAAGCGGGCGCGGCGCGACCGGCCACCATCGACCACCACCCGGATATCGGGCAGGGTCAGCGAGGTTTCGGCAATGGCCGTGGCCAGAACGATGCGCCGCCCCTCGGCTACAGGGCCGGTTGCGGCGCGCTGGGCGGCGAAATCCATCGCCCCGAACAGCGGGCGCACCACGCAGCCGGGGGGCAGGCGGCCCTTCAGAAGCGTCTCGACCTTTCTGATTTCGCCCTCGCCCGGCAGAAAGGCCAGCACACCGCCCTGGTCCGTCTCGGCTACGGCCTGCAGGATCAGCCCGGCCATGGCCGGCTCAAAGCGTATCGGTCCCGGCGGTTTGGGCAGCCAGCGCGTCTTGACCGCAAAGGCCCGCCCTGCCGAGGTGATCACCGGCGCACCCCCCATCAGGGCGGCGACCGGCGCGGCATCCAGCGTGGCGGACATCACGACAAGAACAAGGTCTTCGCGCAGGGCCGCGCGCACCTCAAGCGCCAGGGCCAGCCCAAGGTCGGCGTTCAGCGACCGCTCGTGGAACTCGTCAAAGATCAGCGCCCCGATACCGTCCAGCGACGGGTCGGACTGGATCATCCGGGTCAGGATGCCTTCGGTCACCACTTCGATCCGGGTGGCGCGGCTGACCTTTGCCTCGCCGCGGATCCGGTAGCCGACCGTTGCCCCCACCGCCTCGCCCAGCGTTTCGGCCATGCGCTCTGCGGCGGCACGGGCGGCAAGGCGGCGCGGCTCCAGCAGGATGATGCGGCCCTGCACCAGACCGGCCTTCAGCAGGGCCAGCGGCACGCGCGTGGTCTTGCCCGCTCCGGGCGGGGCTTGCAGCACAGCCTGGCGGGTTGCGCCAAGGGCGGCGACCAGCGCAGGCAGCGCCTCGTCTATGGGCAGGGTATCGGTCACGGATGTCTTATCGGCGTTTCAGCCGCGCATTTCCATAAATGCTTTCCATCGTCACATCCTTGACCTGCATCAGGCCAGATGCGGCAAGACCAAGCCGCAGGGTAAAGGGAAACCGCGCCTTTTCGGCCATGTCCCTGGCCGAAAATCCTGCCAGCCGCCGGTACTCTCCGGGGCAGACGACGCCCCCCGTGACCGCAGCAGGGGGGCCAAGCACCAGCTGGCTGCGCCGCTTGCCGTCGAACATGGTCAGCGTCTTGTTGCATTCCTTGCCCGGCGGGACATCGCGCAGCGTGGCGAACAGGGCTGTCAGCGGGTCCACCGTGCCGCCCTGTGTCGCCGGGTCGATCCCGTCCGACCGCAGATCACGGGGCGGGTTGTAGACCTTGACCTGCGGAATGCCGCGCCGGTATTCCATCACCGCTTGCGATTGCCGCCGCCCGGTATCGGCCTGTTCGCGGTAGCGCGCGGGCGTGAAGCGGCCCTGCCGCAGGCTGCCTTCCGCCTGCCCGTCATAGCGGACCCGCCGCACGAGGCCCGCCAGACCCGCACTTTCCAGCCGGCCCGACACGGCGTATCGCCCCCCGGCAGCCTCGCCGGAAAAGCTGAGCGTGCCCACCCTGATGCCGCGGATCGACAGATCAAACACCACCGGGGCTTCGGCCTGGGATGATGGGGCGGCAAGGGTTGCCGCAAGAACTGCCAGTGCCAATCTGCGCCACATGCCGGGCCTCCGTCGGGCTGCGGTGCGGGCACCGCCGGGACACCACTCTAGCATCCCGCTGCAACAGGGCGTTGACATTCGCGTGCGCCCGCGTGCCGATGCGCAGACCCTTGCCGGAGCCCTGGATCATGATCGACGCAGCCGAGCTTGCCCCCCGCCTGCGCGCAGGCGACCGCCGCGCCCTGGCGCGGGCGATCACGCTGGTGGAAAGCGCGCGCGCCGATCACCGGGTGCAGGCGCAGGCGCTGGTTGCGGCGCTGCGGGCCACGGGGCGGCAGGCGCTGCGCATCGGCCTGTCGGGCACTCCGGGCGTGGGCAAGTCGACCTTCATCGAAAGCTTCGGCCTGATGCTGACCGGGCAGGGACACCGGGTGGCGGTGCTGGCGGTGGACCCGTCATCGGCGCGCTCCGGGGGCAGCATCCTGGGGGACAAGACCCGGATGGACCTGCTGTCGCGCGACCCGAACGCCTTCATCCGCCCGTCGCCGTCGCAGACCCAGCTTGGCGGCGTGGCGCGCCGCACGCGCGAGGCGGTGACGCTGTGCGAGGCGGCGGGCTTTGACGTTGTGCTGATCGAAACGGTGGGTGTGGGACAATCCGAAACCATGGTCGATGATCTGTGCGATCTGTTCGTTCTGCTGCTGGCCCCGGCGGGCGGGGACGCGCTGCAGGGGGTCAAGCGCGGCATCATGGAGATGGCCGACCTGATCCTTGTGAACAAGGCCGACGGCGGTCTTCGCCCGGCGGCGCTGCGCACCTGCGCCGATTACGCCGGCGCGCTGCGCCTGCTGCGCCCGCGCCCGCAGGACCCCGAAGGCTTTCCCAAGGCGATGACCGTGTCGGCCACCGAAGGCGCCGGTCTGGCCGGGGCCTGGGCCGAGATGCAGGCGCTGGCCGTCTGGCGCAGGGACAGCGGCCACTGGCAGGCCCGCCGCGCCGCGCAGGCACGGCGCGCCTTCGAGGAAGAGGTGCGTCATGGCCTGCTGGCCGCACTGGCCACCAAACCGGTGCGCGCCGAGATGGAGCGTCTGGGACAGGCGGTGGAAGCCGGACAGACAACGCCAGAGGCGGCTGCGGCCAGCCTTCTGCGGCTGCTGGACCGGGCAGGGGACCCGCATCCGGAAATCTGACCTTGCTTCGGGGATTGGATTGGCGTCGCGGCCTGTCTGCCTGAAGACAAGTCGCGATGATGTCGGACTTGCAGCTTCTGCGGGATGTTCCGCCCCCCCCCCGCACCGGGAACCCGGCGCGTCATGACCATCCTGCAAAGTGCTGAAAAAGGGCCAGCCGCATGGACCGCTGGCTGGAGAACAGGAAACTGTTCCGCGCGCGTCCCCTGCGGTCTGGCCGGGGCCATCGCCCCCCGGCCGGGCGGGCAAACGCGCGGCGTTTCGGGGGCCGCCCGGAATGGCACCCCCTTTTCCCCGGATCGGGAAGGTCTTCCCGCCCGGCAGGCGGCGGGGACGCATTTTCAGCACCCTTCGGAAGGTGCGGGCGATTGCTGTTTGTGCTTTTGGCTGTCGGCGATGCTGCCCCGCTTTGCCGCGAACCTGTCTGCCGCCTGACTGTGCTTCACAGGATTCGTTCCGGCGTGTCTTGCGGGTTGTTTCGCCGTCTGTGCTTTGCCACCGGGGGTGTTCCGGCGCGCAGCGCCATCCTGGGGGAAGCGGCGGTCATGGCGCGGGGCACGGCTGATCTGCAAGACCGCCTTTCCGGGTGCCTTGGTTCCGGTGACCCTGCCGGGGCCGCAGGCGGCAGGGCCGGTGCCGGTGGGGCCGGCCAACGACCTGATGGTGTCTTGCCGGGTTTTCACGCGGATCAGGACCGGGATGCGCAAGGGGCAGATGCCACCCCGCCTCCTTCGCTGGGCCTGACCGGGTCTGCCGGGGACCGCGATGATCTTATCTGCGGCCCCCGGTCTGTTCCGCCACGGGTCTTGCCGTTCCGGCGGTGGCGAATCATTTCCCGCTGTGTCCCGGCGGCCGCCGCCATGCCCCGCGCGCTGTGTGCCGCCGGTGCTTTGCTGGCCACGCGGGCGGCCGGGCGTTGCGGCCCGGCTCAGGCTTCTGCAAGCGGGTCCTGCATGGCCGTTGCCGCCCCTGGCCGGTTCTGCGGGCCGGGCCGCAGGCGGCAGGCGCAAGGATTGCCGCCGTTGCACTGCCTGCCGCAGGCGGCGTCTGTATCCCGGCCCGGCAGTACGGTATTGCGCCGCAGGGCATTTGCGTGTCGAACCTGATCGTCGCGGGTGTCATCATGCTGACCGTCACCCTGGTGATCGCCCGGGTGCCGGATTGCGGTGCCGGGCGTTGAAAAGGAAGAATGATGAAGACACTGTCGGAAAACCGGGCCTTTGGCGGCGTGCAGGGCACCTACAGCCACGCGTCCCTTGCCTGCCGGTGCGACATGACCTTTGGCCTGTTCCTGCCTGCCGGGGCCGAACGCGGGCCGGTGCCGGTGCTGTGGTACCTGTCGGGTCTGACCTGCACCCATGAGAATGCCATGGTCAAGGCCGGGGCGCAGAAATGGGCGGCAGAGGCGGGCGTGGCGCTGGTTTTCCCGGATACCTCGCCCCGTGGCGCGGGTGTTGCGGATGATCCGGCTTATGATCTGGGGCAGGGGGCGGGGTTTTACGTCAATGCCACCGAAACCCCCTGGGCAGCCCATTTCCGCATGTGGGATTACGTGACAGACGAGTTGCCGCGCGTGCTGTTCAACGCCTTTCCCGTGGCCGAAGACCGGCAAAGCATCACCGGCCATTCGATGGGCGGCCACGGCGCCCTGACCGTGGCGATGAGCTTGCCGGGACGGTTCCGGTCGGTGTCCGCCTTTGCGCCGATCGCCCATCCCGCCGCATCGGACTGGGGCCGCAGGCAGTTTACGGCCTATCTTGGGCCGGACGAGGCGAAATGGGCCGCGCATGACGCCACCCTGCTGATGCGCAGGCGCGGGTTTGACGGGCCGATCCTGATCGATCAGGGCACGCAGGATGCCAACCTGGACCTGCTGAAGCCCGAAGCGCTGGCCGAAGCCATGATGGCCCGGCGGCAGAACGGCACGATCCGCATGCACAAGGGCTATGACCACAGCTATTTCTTCGTGGCCAGCTTCATGGAAGACCACATGGCGTTCCACGCCCAGGCGCTGTATGACTGAGACGCGCCTTTTCATCGATGCCGATGCCTGCCCGGTCAAGGCCGAAGCGGAACGGGTGGCCACCCGGCTTGGCGTGCGGATGCTGATGGTCTCGAACGGGGGTATCCGGCCTTCGGCCAATCCGCTGGTCGAAAGTGTCTTCGTGGCCGACGGCCCGGACGAGGCCGACAGGTGGATCGCAGAACGCGCCGGGCCGCGCGATGTGGTCGTGACCGGCGACATTCCCCTGGCGGCGAAATGCCTGGCCGCCGGGGCGCGTGTGATCAAACCCGATGGCGCGGTGCTGAACGCGGCGAATATCGGCATGATCCTGGCCTCGCGCGATCTGGCCGCCGATCTGCGGGCGGCAGACCCGTTCCGGCAGGGGGGCGGCAGGATGTTTTCCAGGGCCGACCGGTCGCGCTTTCTGGATGCGCTGGACCGGATGCTGCGCGCGGCGCAGGCAGACCGGCCGCTGTCGCAGGCGGAACAGACACGAGGGCGGCCAGGCGGTTTGTTCGGGCGGTGACCGCCCAGCTTTCCCAGCCCCGCCGCCTTGCACTGATCGGCATCTTTTCGGCCATCGGCGGATCACTGGTGTTTTCGGTCAATGATGTGGCCATCAAGTTCCTGAGCGGGGACTATGCCCTGCACCAGGTTGTGCTGATCCGGTCCCTCATCGGCCTTGCGATGATGATCTGCCTGGTGCTGCCGTTCCAGGGCGGCTTTGCGGCGCTGCGCACATCCCGTCCGGGCACCCATCTGCTGCGGGCGCTGTGCGTGGTTGCATCGAACCTGTTCTACTTTCTCGGCCTGGCCGCGATGCCGCTGGCCGATGCCGTGGCGGTTTTCTTCGTGGCCCCGCTGATGATCACCGCCCTGTCGGTGTTGCTGCTGGGCGAACATGTCGGCCCGCGCCGCTGGGTTGCGGTCGGCCTTGGTCTGGCCGGGGTCATCGTGATGATGCGCCCCGGCCCCACGACCTTTCATGCCGCCGCCTTTCTGCCGCTGGCCTCGGCCCTGTTCTATGCGCTGATGCACATCCTGACGCGGCGGATGGGAACGGCGGAACGCGCCGTGACCATGGCCTTCTATGTGCAAGTGTCGTTCATCGTCGTCTGCCTGTTCATGGGGGTGACCGTGGGCGACGGGCATCTTGCAGAGCAAAGCGATCCGTCGCTGGCCTTTCTGTTTCGCGGATGGACCTGGCCGGATTTGGCGGACTGGCCGGTCTTTCTGGCCTCGGGCACGGCCAGCGCGCTGGGGGGATTGCTGATCGCCCAGGCCTACCGGCTGTGCGAGGCGGGGCTGGTCGCCCCGCTGGAATATGTCTCGATGCCGATGGCGATCTTCTGGGGGGTCGCGGTTTTTGGCACCTGGCCGGACGGAACCGCCTGGACGGGTATTGCGTTGATCTGCGGCGGCGGGCTTTACATGCTGTGGCGCGAGGCAGCGCAAAGGGGAAAGACGGGATGACGCGACCGCAGGCGGTGATCTTTGACATCGGCAATGTGCTGATCGAATGGAACCCGGAACGCTATTACGACAGCCAGCTGGGCGAGGCGGCCCGCCGCCGGCTGTTTGCCGAGGTAGATCTGACGGGCATGAACGGGCAGATTGATCTGGGCGGGCCGTTCCGCGAGACGGTCTATGATCTGGCCGACCGCACGCCTGCCTGGGCCGAACAGATCCGCTGGTGGCATGACCGCTGGATCGGGCTTGCCTCGCCCCGGATCGACCGCTCGGTGGCGCTGCTGCGGGCATTGCGCCGCAACGGCATGCCGGTGTTTGCGCTGTCGAATTTCGGCACCCACAGCTTTGCCTATGCCGAAACACAGTATGACTTCCTGGGCGAGTTCGACCGGCGCTATATCTCGGGTCACATGGGGGTGACCAAGCCGGACGCGGAGATTTACCGCAAGGTAGAGGAGGACTGCGGCCTGCCGCCCGGGGCGCTGCTGTTCACCGATGATCAGGCCGATAACATCGCGGCAGCAGGGGCGCGCGGCTGGCAGGTGCATCTTTTCGACGGGCCAAAGGGCTTTGCACAGCGGCTGGTCGCGGCGGGTCTTCTTGCGGCGGCAGAGGCAGGGCTGTGACCATGGACATGATCGGGCCGGAGGCCGAGGCGTATCTGTCCTGGGACGGGCTGGTACAGGCCCTGATCGCCGGGCACCGCCTGCCCCGCGCCGGAATTGCCGACACCTTCCTGTACCGGGGCCAGGATACACAATTGAACCGCGCCGCCTGGATCGACGGGCTGGGGCTGCTGGTGAAGACGGCAACGATCTTTCCCGGCAATCCGGCGCGGGGGAAACCCACGGTCAACGGCGGCGTCTGCCTGTACGGCGACACCACGGGCGAGCTGGAGGCGGTGATTGATTTCCACCTGGTGACCAAGTGGAAAACCGCCGGGGACAGCCTGCTGTCGGCGCGCCAGCTGGCCCGGCCCGACAGCCGCAACATTCTGATCGTGGGGGCGGGCACCGTGGCCCGGTCGATGGTGGACGCCTATCGCAGCGCCTTTGCGCGGGCAGAGTTCACCTTCTGGAACCGCAGCCCGGCGGGGGCGGCAGCACTGGCGGCGGCCACCGGCGGCACCGCCACGGCCGATCTGGAACAGGCGGTGCGCCAGGCCGATATCATCGCCACCGCCACGATGAGCCATGAACCGCTGGTGATGGGCGACTGGCTGCAACCCGGCACGCATCTGGACCTGATCGGCGCCTACCGCCCCGAGATGCGCGAGGTGGATGACAACGCGCTGACGCGTGCCCGCCTCTTCGTGGATGCCCGCGCCACGACGGTTGACCACATCGGAGAGCTGAAAGACCCCATCGCGCGCGGCGTGATTTCCGAAAGCGATGTCGTGGCGGATTTCTACGATCTGGCGAAAGGCACCTATGACCGGCGCGGGCCGGAGGAGATCACGCTGGCCAAGAACGGCGGCGGCGCGCACCTGGACCTGATGACGGCGGCGTATATTCTGGCGGCGTGGCGGGGGCGATAAGGTTCACCGGGCCGGTTGCAGGATAAAGGCCACAGTCACCGGCAAGCCTTGCCCTGTGAAGGGAAGGGTCATCCCTGTCTCCCGGGTATGCCTTCGGTCGGTCAGCGAAGAAGGGCAGGTCACGCGGCCACGCCGCCATCGTTGCCCTTGCCAGCCGGCATGACAGCGGTTCAGCTGATGTGACAAACCGGAATCACAACGGCTGTGAAGATGCAAATCTGACAGGGTGCTGGACAAGCAATCCGACCGCCTGCGTGCCGGGAAACTCTTCCCGGTCCGGGGAAAGGGATTGCCCCTTTGGGCGGGACCAGGAAACGCGACCCGCGTTTCCCCGCCCGCGCGGGGCGGTGCCCTGTAGATCGGTCGGTCCAGGCACCACGAAAGGCCAGCGCCCGACCCGGCGGGTGCAAAGCGCCCGCCAGGGGCGGGTCGGGCGCTGGC
>JADCEL010000073.1 GCA_020250125.1 Rhodobacter sp. | reverse complement strand
GACGGGGCGAAAGGCAGGAGCGACCCCTCTGGCAACGGTTCCCTGAACCAGCGCCCGACACGGTCCGCATCCCGTCCGTCCGGGGGGACGGTGGCCACCGTCCCCCCGGACCAACCCCATCAGACGACAAGGTCTGCAAGACTCATAGAGACAAGCGCCCGCCATGAGAGGGCCGGGGGCTTTGGCCCCCGGCGGGCGCGCTGCACGCGCAGCGCAGGGCCGGGGCGATGGCCCAGGCCAGACCGCGCGGGGCGCGCAGGCGGAAGGGTTTCCTGCTTTCCGGTCTGGCAGCCGATGCGGCCGGCCCCTTTCAGCGCCTAACGCAACTTGAATGCCCGGGCCACTTCGGCGAGCGCGTCCTTCTGCAGGGGTACCAGACTGCCGCCACCGGCAGCCGACACATCCCGCAAGACCGCCATCAGCTGTTCGAACCGCTCCATATCCGACAGTTTCGCCAATCGGCGTGTCAGTCTTGCGAACCCCGGCTGAGCGCCGCCGCATTCGGACATCAGCCAGCGCCCGAGGATCATCGCCTCCTGCCCCCTGTCATGAGAAACATTCAGGTGATGCTGCAGGCTGACCAGCAGCGCAGCCTGTTGCTGCGAACTTGGCAACCCGGCCATCTCAAGAAAGGCGACGCCTGCCCCCGCCACGGCAACATCCTGATCCTGCAGGCTGTCAACCGGATGTTCGTTGTAGCGCCTGCGAAAGCCGAAACGGCGTGCGGCAGACATCACATCGCCCGCCATGTCACCCAGGTCTTTTGCGGCATGGGCGACATTGCGCGCCCTGTATATCCAGAATATCACCCCGGCTGCCGCCGCCAACAGCCCCAAGAGAACCGGCATGACATGCCCCCATCGCTACTGAGGGCAAGCTATGCCAGTGTCGCGCAAGGGGTCAAGGCACCGCCTGCCATCAACTGAACAGCCTTGGCCGGCTTACTCTTCCAGCCCCAGCATGCGGCCTGTCATTTCGCCCAGATCACGGCTGAGTCCGGGTGCCGAGTGCAGGCGCGTCAGTTCCGCCTGTGCCAGCGCCTGCCGGGCGGCGTCGTAGCGCATCCAGGTCTCGAAGGCCGTTGACATGCGGGCAGCCGTTTGCGGATTCAGCGGGTCCAGCCGGATCAGCCAGTTTGCCACCAGCCGGTAGCCCGCCCCGCTTGCCGCATGGAACCCGGCGTGATTGGCCGCCACCGCGCCGATCACCGCCCGGAACCGGTTGGGGTTGCGCCAGTCAAAGGCGGGATGCGCGGTCAGCCGGGTGGCGACAGCCGCCGCGCGGTCGGGGGCCGCATGCAGAATCTGCAGGCTGAACCACTTGTCCATCACCAGCCGGTCATGCCCCCATTGCGCCGCGAAGGCGGCAAGTTCGGCCTGACCCTGTCCGATGTCCAGCAGACAGCCCAGTGCGCCGACCTGTTCGGTCATGTTGTCGGCGGCGCGAAAGGCCGCCGCCGCCCGCGCCCCGCCGTCAAGCCGGCCAAGCAGGCGCAACAGCGCAAGGCGCAGGCTGCGCCGCCCGGCGGCGCGCGCCCCGGGCGTGAAGGGGCCGGGTTCTGCCAGGTCCTCGATCAGGCGGGGCAGTTGGCCCGACAGATGGCGCGCCAGCGCATCGCCCATGCGGTGCCGTGCGGAGTGAATGCGGTCGGGGTCCGGCGTGATCCCGGCATCGTGCAGGGTCTGGGCCATGTCATCTTCGGCGGGCAGGGCCAGGGCCAGGGCGCGGAACGCCGGATCAAGGCTGTCGTCCTGCACGACGCGGGCCAGCGCGTCCAGCCAGTCCGGGCCGGGCTGTGCGCCCATGGTCACCTTCTGCATCAACAGATCCCTGGCCAGGGACCGCCCGGCTTCCCATTTGTTGAACGGATCGGTGTCATGCGTCAGCAGGAAGGCCCGTTCTTCGGGGCTGCCGGTCCGGTCCAGGATGACCGGTGCCGAGAACCCCCGCAGCAATGATGCCACCGGACGGGTGGCAAGACCGGGAAAGCGGAAGCTTTGCCGCTGCGCCGTCATTTCCAGCGTTGTTGTCGCCATCACCTCGTCCCCGTTCGGGTTCAGCAGACCGACCGCGATGGGGATGACCTTTGGCGCCTTGTCCGGCTGGCCGGGTGTGGGCGGGTTCACCTGTTCGAAATGCAGCGTGAAGGTGCCGTCCTGCCAGTCTTCCTGAACCTTCAGGCGCGGCGTTCCGGCCTCGGTATACCAGCGCTTGAACTGTGACAGGTCGCGGCCGGTGATGTCTTCGAAGACCTTCAGCCAATCCTCGATTGTCGCCGCCTGACCATCATGCCGGTCGAAGTAGAGGTCGAGCGCGCGGGCGTAACCGGCATCGCCCACAAGCCGCTTCAGCATGCCGATGACCTCGGCCCCCTTTTCATAGACGGTGGCCGTGTAGAAGTTGTTGATCTCCACATAACGGTCGGGGCGCACGGCATGGGCCAGCGGGCCGTTATCCTCGCGGAACTGGCGGGCGCGCAGGGTCAGCACATCTTCGATGCGCTTGACAGGGGCCGAGCGCATGTCGCCGGAAAACTGCTGGTCGCGGAACACGGTCAGCCCTTCTTTCAGGCACAGCTGGAACCAGTCGCGGCAGGTGATGCGGTTGCCGGTCCAGTTGTGGAAGTATTCATGCGCGATGATCGCCTCGATCCGGGCAAAGTCATCGTCGGTTGCGGTTTCGGGCAGGGCCAGGACGTATCTGGAGTTGAAGATGTTCAGCCCCTTGTTTTCCATGGCCCCCATGTTGAAGTCATCGACGGCGACGATGTTGAAGACATCCAGATCATATTCGCGGCCATAGGCGGTTTCGTCCCAGCGCATGGCGCGTTTCAGCGCATCCATGGCATAGGCGCATTTGCCCGCGTCGCCGGGGCGCACCCAGATGTTCAGGGCGACCTTGCGCCCCGAAGCGGTGACAAACGAACCCGGATGCGCCACCAGATCGCCCGCAACCAGCGCGAACAGATAGGCGGGCTTGGGCCAGGGATCGTCCCATTCCGCCCAGCCCGGCCCCTGCGCCACCGGATTGCCGTTTGACAACAGCACCGGCAGATCGCTTTCGATGCGCACGCGGAACGGGGCCATCACATCGGGGCGGTCCGGATAGAAGGTGATCCTGCGGAAACCTTCCGCCTCGCATTGCGTGCAATACAGGCCGTTCGACATGTAAAGCCCTTCCAGCGCGGTATTGGCCTGTGGCGAAATCCCGACTTCGGTTTCCAGCCGGAACGCGCCCTGCGGCAGCAGACCGGCAGGAAGGGTAAGGCCGGTGGCATCCGGCAGGACAGACAGCGGGGCACCGTCCAGCGATACTGACAGCAGCCGCAGCATCTCCCCGTCCAGCCGCAGATCGTGGCGGCCCGGCCGGCCGGGGTTCGGGGCCAGATCAAGCCGCGCGGTCACCCGCGTTGCCGCGGGATGCAGCCGGACTGTCAGCTCGGTACGGGCAACAAGGTGTGTATATGCGGCGTAATCAGACAGGTGAACGGCTTTGGTCATCGATGCCTCCCCAAGCCGGATACCCTAGCCCGGTCCGGGCTGCGTGCAAGCGGGGCCTTTACGAATCCGCAGCCGCTGCTACACCCTTGTTCGATGAATGTTCTTGTCTGGTTCAAGCGTGACCTGCGGGTGGCCGACCATCCGGCCCTTGCCCTTGCGGCGGGGATGGGTGCGGTCCTGCCCGTGTATATTGTGGAGCCCGAATATTGGGCGCTGCCCGATACATCGGCCCGCCAATGGGCTTTTGCCGAAGACTGTCTGACGGACCTGCGCCTTGCGCTGGCCGGTCTTGGTGCGCCGCTGGTGGTGCGGGTGGGCGATGCTGCCGGGGTGCTGGCCGGGCTGTGCCGCGCGCAGCGGATCAGCCGGATCATCAGCCATGAGGAAACCGGCAACCTGTGGACCTTTGCGCGTGACCGCCGGGTCCGGGCCTGGGCGCACGGGGCCGGGATCGACTGGGTGGAACTGCCGCAATCGGGCGTGGTGCGCCGCCTGGCGGGGCGCGATGGCTGGGCGGGCCTGCGCGACGGGTTCATGGCGCGTCCGACAGAAAAGGTGCCCGCGCTGACCGGCGTTCCGGGGGCGGAACCGGGGGCGATCCCGACCGCGCGGATGCTGCGGCTGGCCGATGACCGCTGCCTGCACCGCCAGGCGGGCGGGCGGGCGCGGGGCCTGGCCGCACTGGACAGTTTCCTGACCGCGCGGGGCCAGCCCTACCGCGCCGCCATGTCATCGCCCCTGACGGCCGAGCGGGCCTGTTCGCGGCTGTCGCCGCATCTGGCGCTGGGCAGCCTGTCGGTGCGCGAGGTGGCGCAGGCCACCGCCGCCCGGCAGGCCGAACGGCCCGGCGGCGGCTGGGGCGGCAGTCTGGCCAGCTTTCAAAGCCGCCTCGCCTGGCGCGACCATTTCATGCAGAAGCTGGAAAGCCAGCCGGATATCGAAACCCGCTGTCTGCACCGCGCCACCGAAGGGCTGCGCCCGCGCGAGGCGGATGCGCAGCGGCTTGCCGCCTGGACCGGCGGCGAAACCGGGCTGCCGTTTGTGGATGCCTGCATGCGCTATCTGACGGCAACGGGGTGGCTGAATTTCCGGATGCGCAGCATGGTGATGGCAGTTGCCTCTTATCACCTGTGGCTGGACTGGCGGGCGACCGGGCCGGTTCTGGCGCGGCTGTTCACCGATTACGAGCCGGGCATCCACTGGCCGCAGGTGCAGATGCAGTCGGGGACCACCGGCATCAACACGATCCGCATCTACAACCCGGTCAAACAGGGGCTGGATCAGGACCCGGCGGGCAGCTTTACCCGCCGCTGGGTGCCCGAACTTGCGCCGGTGCCGGACATCTTCCTGCAAGAGCCGTGGAAGTGGCCGGGGGCCGCCGGGCTGCTGGGGCGGCGCTATCCCGAACCGCTGGTCGATGTGGCCGCCGCCGCCCGCACGGCGCGCGACACGGTCTGGGGCCTGCGCCGCAACGCCGGTTTCGCCCGCGAAGCGGCCCGCGTGGCAAAAGCGCATGCCAGCCGGGCCGATGGCACGGGGCGCTTTGTCAATGACCGTGCCGCAGGGCCGAAACGGGCGAAGACGGCAGATGCCGGTCAGCTGACGCTGGACCTTTGACCTGCGGGCAGCAGGACGGGGTTTCGGGGCGACAGCGGGCCTAGCTCCGGGGCTGCCGCCCCAGAAACCCGACTGCCGCGATCAGCCTGCCGGAACGGTCCGGCACGGCCGGTGCCACCTTGCGGTCAGCGGGCAATGATGACCGTGCAAGGGGCCCTCGCGGCGACATCGGCGGCCACAGAGCCCAGGAAAAGCCGGGACAATCCGCGCTTGTCGCCGGTGCCGATCACGATGTGATCGATCTGCTGCGCCAGGGCAAAGTCGATCAGGCCCGATGACGCCTCGCGGTCGCTCACCACGACGGCTTTTGCAGCGCGATGGCCATGGCCTGTGAGGAAAGCCGAAGCGTCATCCAGAATCTTCCGGGCCTCGTCGTCCGTCCAGGTCGGGACATGCGGGCTGCGGGGCGACCTGCCGAAGACGACGTTGACAAGACAGATCGTCAGATCAGCCCCGAACTTTGCGGCAAGCTCCGCAGCCGCAAGAAGCGCCACTTCCGAATGATCCGTTCCATCGACACCGCACACTATCTTCCTGATCATGGTCTTCTCCTGCAACTGACGAAATCCCTGCCCTGACAGCATCACCCTACCCTGCGCCGCAGGGCCCGACAATGATCCTGATCATCCGGTTTGACCGGTTTGCCCGAACGTAATGCCGCAGGCCCGCCCGGCGATTGCACCCGGAACCGCCAAGGCCCTTCCGGGGCGACGCTGGACAGCATCAGCGGGCGTCTTCGGGTTGTCCGCCGTCAGGTGGCGTGATCCTGGCGGCGGCGGGGCCGGGTGCGGTGCCGGTTCCGCAAGGACCTTTGCCCGGCCCGGAACCGGTGCCGCCCGTCTTGGGACCTGCGGATCAAGGCTGCCCGCCATACCTTTCTTCTTTCCGGCATGACCGGGGGAAGACAGAAAGCGGTGCCTGCACGCCCGTCTGGCCTGTTTGCTGTCATCGGGCGGCACAGTTGGCCAAGGGGCACCGGCTGCATCGGTGACAGCCGGTTTGCAGACCCGTGCCGTTACCGGCGGCGACATTTTTTCCACCGTGCCGTCTGACATCTGCCTGGTCCGGCAGGCGGGCTGAAGGGCTGCATGTCTGAACACGCGCCCTGCCGCGGGGGCAGGTCGGGGGGGGGCCGGACGCAGCGCCCGGTCAGGGGTTTGGCGCCGTCAGGTGCCCGCGACCACGCCCAGGTCCATCAGCCGCCCGATCTGCCCGGCACCCAGACCCAGAACTTCGGACAGGATTTCTTCGGTATGCGCGCCCAGAACCGGTGCCGGGGACGGGGCCATCCTGGCGATGGCACCGAAGCTGACGGGCAATCCCGGAACCGGAATGCGCCCGATGCCCGGCTGATCCAGCATCTGGTACATGGGATTGTCCGGCGACAGATCGGGGTCTTCGGCCACCGCCTGGGCAAAGCTGCGAAAGACCGACCACGTCAGCCCGGCTGCATCGAACAGGGGTGCCACCTCGGCCAGGGTCCGCGCCGCAAACCAGGGGCGGAACAGCGCGCTGATTTCGTGCCGGGCTGCCCAGCGGTCGCCTTCCTGTGTCAGGTCCAAAGCCATCCGGGCACCCAGGCCCGCGATCTGCTGCTCCAGCCCCAGCACCTTGACCAGGCCGCGCCATTGCCGGTCGGTCAGGCCGATCACCATCACCCTGCGCCCGCAGGCAAGCGTGAAATCCTGCCCGTAAGCCCCGTAAAGCGCATTGCCCGCCTTGGCCCGGTCCACCCCGTTGACCGTCACCTCGCCGACGATGCCCAGATGACCCATCATCGCCGCCGCCACATCCTTCAGCGACAACTCGGCAAGCTGGCCCTGGCCTGACCGCATCCGGTGCCGTTCCGCAGCCAGCAGGGCATTGACCACCATCTGCCCGGCGATGCAATCCCAGGCGGGCAGCACATGGGCCACGGGTTCGGTCGAACCTTCCGCGCCGGTGGCCACCGGAAAGCCAAGGGCAGGGTTGACCGTGTAATCAACCGCCGGTTCGCCCCGCCGGGTGCCCGTCAGGCTGACCATGACCAGATCGGCGCGGCGCGCCTGCAAGGCGGGATAATCCATCCAGCCGCGGGCGCGAAGATTGGTCAGGAACAGCCCGGCATCCTCGCCCGGCGCGCAGATCAGGGCGGTTACAATCTCTTGCCCTTCGGGGTGTCCCAAATCCACGGCCAGCGACCGTTTGCCCTTGTTCATCCCGGCCCAGAACAGGCTTGCACCACTGGCCGTCACCGGCCAGCGCCGCGCGTCCAGGCCGCCCTGCAGGCGGTCGAACCGGATCACATCCGCCCCCATCTGCGCCAGCGTCATGCCCGCCAGCGGCACCGCGACGAAGGCCGATCCTTCGACCACCCGCATTCCTTTCAGCACGCCCACAGTCTGTCCTTTCCCGGATGCCGGCAGGAGCCGCGCCCTACCAGTCGATATCGGCCTGCATGCACAGCAGCCCTTCGCCGTTGACCGTTGCCAGCGCTTCGGCCCCCGCCGCCGGCCCCTGACCTTGCAGGCTCAGCGCATCGAAATGAAACAGCGGGCGCAGGCCGCGAAACCGGTAGCCGCGCGGGACCGCGCCCTGCGACCGGTCGCGCGCCGCCTGCATCAGCAGCATCGCCTGCATCGGGCCATGTACCACCAGCCCCGGATATTTCTCGACCGCCGTCGCATAGGGCAGGTCGAAATGGATGCGGTGCGCGTTGAAGGTCAGCGCCGAAAAGCGGAACAGCCGCACGGTATCCATCGGCACATCCCGCCGCCACGCGGCGGCAGGGGCGGGAACGGGCGGCGGCGGGGTGAAGCGGTCAGGCATCGCGATATAGACGATGTCCTGCTCTTCGCGCACCGCAAGCCCTGCCTGCCCTGTCACCTCGTGCCGCAGCGTGACAAAGACCATGCGCCCGGTCGTGCCGGTCTTTTCGGCCACCTTCAGGATTTCCGACCGCCGGTGCAGGGTTTCACCGATCCGCAGCGGGGCCAGAAAGGCCAGCCGCCCCCCCGCCCACATGCGCCGTTCCAGCGGCACCGGCGGCAGAAAACCGCCCCTGGCCGGGTGACCGTCCGGCCCGAGGTCTGCCATCGGGGTTTCGGGTGTCCACCCCATCCAGTGCCACAGCGCGGGCAGCGGATCGCCATCGGCAAAGGTGCCGGACACGTCCAGGGTCGCCGCCATCTGCCGCACCTGGCGGGCGGTCACGATGTCATGGGCCTCCTGGACCCGCCCGATCCACGAACCGAACACTTCGGACATGTCTTTTCCCTGCAGCCTTCTTTGCGCAGCTTTATTGCGGCTTGCGGTTACAGCCAAGGGCAAGGTCCATGATCCCGCGCAGGGTGACGGATATTGTCGCCCGTCAGGACCAGGTTGCCCCCCGACACGACGCGGGGGGCAGTTAAAGGGTGCCTCGTCCTCTTCTGCGGCACCGGGCGAAGCGGTGTTCCCGTGCATGTCCGGCGGGCGTATGCGGCATCGGTTGCGCATTGATTCGCAACCTCTGCCCCTTTCGGCGAAACCGGTCACCGGATATACGGGGTATCTCTTCATCATGTCCGCGGGGACCTGCGGAGCGGAGCCTGTTGCGGTGTCACACCGACCAAAGAAACAGCTTGTCGTGACCCTGACCGCGATCCCGCCCCGGTTCCCGAACCTTCCGCGCAAACTGGCGTCTGTCATGCGGCAAGATGTCCGGCCGGATCGGGTAGAGCTGCACCTGCCCCGAACATACCGCCGCTTTCCCGGCGCGGCTCCGTCGCTGCCGCCCCTGCCAGAGTGGGTGGACGTGATCCATTGCGATGATGACCTTGGTCCGGCCACGAAGGTTCTGCCTGCCGCAGCGCGCTGGCGGGGGACGGAGACGGACCTTCTGCTGTGCGATGATGACCGCATTCAGGACCGGGGATGGATTTCACGTTTCGTCACGGCACGCCGGGAGCGTCCCGTGGACATCATCGCGGAACGCGGCTGGAATATTGACGGGCAGGTCGGAATTGCCCGGATTGCGCCGGAACTTCCGCGCGCCGTTCTTGATGCAAGGCGCGGCCGGTCTGCGGCCTATCGCCTGAAGCGACTCCTCTCTCTCGGCCTCGTGCATCCGCCAAGGGCGGTTTATGCCTTGTCCGGCTATGCCGATGTCTTTGAGGGTTTCCTCGGTGCCCTGGTGCCTGCTGACAGCTTCCCTGACCAAGCCTGGACCATACCCGACATCCTCTGGACGGTCGATGACGTCTGGCTTTCGGGAATGGCCTATCTCAAGGGTGTCAAGGTCTGGGTCACCGCCCAGCCAAGACCGGTATTCGCAGACGGGGCCTATGACCGGCTCGGGTCGCTGACATCGCATGTCGAACGTGGCATCGGACGCGACGGGGCGAACCGGCTGGCTGTCGAGCATCTGCGGCACCGCTTCGGGGTGTGGCCGTGACCTTCCGCCAGCCTGCCTTGCCCCTGCGCCTTGGTCTGTCACTGCTGGAACGCCTGTTTGTGCGTCAGGACGGCGCGCTTCGGCCCGTCGCACTTGCCCTGGCATTCCGCCGGTCGGACGGCGATCTTCGCCAGCCCTTGCGCAAGCTGCTGGTGCGAAAGAACGGGGCAACGCGGCCTTTCCTGCCGCCAAGGCTTGGTGTCGCGATCAGGGCACCCTGGTGGAAGCTTTGGCTTGGCCGATACGATACGCCACCGGCGGGATGGCCCTTGTCGCCGGACGCAGATCATCCGCCGCAGGCGCAGGGCGTGCTCGTTCTGCTTTGCGTCGATGGACAGACTGACCTTGCCTTTCTGGATCGCCTGCAACAATCCAGCGCGCTGTGGACCGCCGCGAACCTGACGGTGGTGCCGCGTTTCACGCCAGACGTGCCGGATGACGTCCGGCAAAGGGCACGGGCGTACTGGCCGGACGCCATGCCGGACGATGCCCCCGACCGGGTCATCCTGCTTGAGCCGCGCACACTTCCGCGCAAGCACGGACTGTACCTTCTGCTTGATGCGCTTCGCAGTCAGACCGCCGCCGTGCTCGCCTTTGGCGATGACATGGCGATCGACCGCCACGGGCAAATGTCCGATTCCTGGTTCAAGCCCGGTTTTGATCCGCTTCTGGCCGCCCAGGGCATGCTGCCTGGTCCGATGACAGCCCTGAGACTGGACCGCTTGCGCAACCCGCAAGCGATCCGGGCCGGCCTGCGCGGGGAGAATGCGAAACCTGATGACCTGCTCATGACTGTCCTGGCGGATGTGTCGCGCGACGAAGTCCTGCATTGCCCGCATGTTGTCGCCTTTCGTTTCGAACGCGCCGTCCTGCCGCGAAAGCAGATCAGGCCGCCGGTTCCCGATCCCCTGCCCAGTGTCAGCATCATCATTCCGACGCGGGACGGGTGGGATCTGCTGGGGCCCTGCCTCGAATCGCTTGGCCAGACGGATTGGCCCGTCGCACAGCGCGAGATCATCGTGGTGGATAACGGGTCGTCTGACCCGGCCTGCCTTGCCGGCCTTGAGCGTGCCGAGGCTGCGGGGTCTGTGCGTGTGCTGCGCGATCCCCGCCCTTTCAACTTTGCAGCGCTCAACAACCGCGCCGTATCCCTGGCAAAGGGTGACCTGCTGGTCTTTCTGAATAACGATACCTTGGCGCTGCGCCCCGACTGGCTTCGCGTGCTTTCGGCCTTTGCCTGGCTTCCCGGGGCAGGTGCGGTCGGGCCCAAACTTCTTTACGCCGACGGCAGGGTGCAGCATGCCGGTCTGGTCTTTGGGCTTTATGGCCGCGCGGTCCATGTCCATGTGGGGTTGCCTGCGGATGCGGGCGGCTATCAGGGGCTTGCTGCTGTCCCGCACGAGGTGTCCGGCGTTACCGGGGCCTGCCTTGCCCTGCGCAGGGCGGCGTTTGAGGCTGTCGGAGGCTTCGACGAGGACTTTCCCGTGGCCTATAACGATATGGTCCTTTGCGCCGACCTGATGAAAAAGGGGTATCGCAACCTTTATGTGGCGGAACCCTTGTTCTTTCATCTTGAAAGCAGAACGCGCGGCAATCTGGACAACCCGGAAAAACAGCGCCGCGAAGCAGACGAAGCGGCCCGTGCACGGGCCCTGCATCCGGATCTGTTCGCCGCCGATCCCCATTATTCGCCCAATCTTTCCCTTGATGCGCCTTATGTTCCTGCCGTTCCGCCGCGCAGACGGCCCCCATGGGACGTTGCCGCACGTCAGTTGCACCCCGCAGATTAGGGCACCCGGTTCCGCCGCGAAGCACAGAAGCAGAAGCACAGCGCCCCGGGCATCAAGCCGCACGCTCCCTTGTCAGCGGGGTCCCGGCACCGGCAGAAGCAAGGCCGCTTCCGGATTCTCAGGAACACCCCTTCGTTCTCCGCAAAGGAAACGACCATCTGTGCAGGCATTGCGGTGACTGCGCCTGTCAGCCTGCCGTTCCCCAGCCGCCGCCGCCCGGCGTCAGCATTTCGAACACGGCCCCTGCGGGCAGGTTGCGTTCATCATTGCCCTTGAGGTCTTCCACCCGCCCATCGGGCCAGATTACCCGGTTGTGACCGACGGCACCCGGCGCGCCGCCTGCGGCGCCGAAGGGGGCAATCCGGCGGCTGGAACACAGCGTCGTCACCGTGACCGGGGCAAGGAACCGCAGGCGGCGCACCGCGCCGTTGCCGCCGTGCCACCGGCCCGCACCGCCGGATCCGCGACGGATGCCGAACTGTTCCAGCCGCACCGGAAAGCGCCGTTCCAGAATTTCGGGATCGGTCATCCGGGTGTTGGTCATATGGCTTTGCACCGCGTCACAACCGGCAAAACCGGGGCCTGCCCCGGTGCCGCCCGCGACGGTTTCGTAGTTCTGGAACGCGGCATTGCCCCAGACGAAATTGTTCATCGTCCCCTGGGCGGCCGCCATCACCCCAAGCGCCCCGTAAAGGGCGTTGCAGGCCGCCTGGCTGACCTCGGTATTGCCGGCGATCACTGCCGCAGGCGGGCGCGGGTTCAGCAGGCATCCTTCGGGCACGATCAGCGTGACCGGGGCAAGGCAGCCTTCGTTCAGCGGAATGGCCTTGCCGACCAGCGTGCGGAACACATACAGAACGACCGCCCGGCAGATTGCCAGGGGGGCATTGTAATTGCCGCAATGCTGCGGGGATGTTCCGGTGAAATCGACCGTCGCCGCGCGCCTGGCATGATCGACCGTGACCGAGACCTGAATCTGCGTTCCGATATCCATCGGGCAGGTGAACGACCCGTCCTTCAGCTGTCCGATGGCACTGCGCACGCTTTCCGCGGCGTTGCGCTGAACATGCGCCATATAGGCGGAAACGACCGGCTCGCCATAGGCTGCAACCACCTTCGCCAGCGCGTGCCGTCCGGTTTCATTGGCGGCGACCTGCGCCTTCAGATCGGCGATGTTCTGATCCGGTGCCCGGCAGGGATAGCGGCCACCGGACAGCAGGGCGCGGGCTTCGTCTTCGCAGAACCGGCCCGCCACAACCAGGGGCGTCACGTCGATCAGAACGCCTTCCTCGCTGATATCGCGGCTGTCGGGCGGCGAAGACCCCGGCGTGCGCCCGCCGATATCCGCGTGATGCCCGCGCGACCCCAGCCAGAACACCGGGCGGTCCCCGTGGAAGACCGGTGTGATCACCGTCACGTCGGGCAGGTGGGTGCCGCCGTTGTAGGGGCTGTTCAGCATGAAGGCATCGCCGGGGCGCACCTGCGCCGCGACGTGCCGCATCACCACCTTGACGGCATGGGACATGGACCCGAGATGCACGGGCACATGGGGCGCATTCGCCACCAGATCGCCCTGCGCATCGAAGATGGCACAGGAAAAATCCAGCCGTTCCTTGATGTTGACGGACCACGCCGTATTGGCCAGCGTGGCGCCCATCTGGTCGGCGACCGACATGAAGAGATTGTTGAACACCTCAAGCAGCACAGGATCGGCGTCGGTTCCGGCCGCTGGCGGGCGCTGGACCGGTGCGGTCCGTTCCAGCACAAGATTGGCCAAGGGATCGACACGGGCCGTCCATCCCGCCTCGACGATGACGGTTCCTGTCGCCTCGGCGATCATCGCCGGGCCGGACAGCACCGTGCCCGGCACAAGGCCGGCGCGGTCATGCAGCGGCACCGCCGACCAGCCTGCCGACCACATGGTCACCTGGCCGCCCCGGCCCGCATGATCCGGGGGCGGCAGGGCGGCGTCCTGCATCGCGGTTGCGCTGACGGCTTCGGCGCTGAGCATTTCAAACAGAAGCGGACGCTCGGGCGAAATGAAGCCGAACCGCGCCCGGTGTACCGCCTCGAAGGCGGATTGCAGGGCAGCGGCCGGTCCGAAGGGCACGTCCAGCGACTGATGGGACCCGTCATAGCGCAGATGCGCCCGCCGTTCCACGCCGCGCAGCGCCACGCCCTGCGCGCCAAGGTCGGCCTCAGCCTCCACCGCCAGGGCATCCAGCACCGCCGATGCCTGATCCCAGTCCCGCAGCGGTTGATCGAACTGTCGTTCACGAATCGAGCGGGTTTCCGCAAGTCCCATGCCATAGGCAGAAAGCACACCGGCCAGGGGATGCACAAGAACGCGCCGCATGCCCAGGGCATCGGCGACGCGCGTTGCATGCTGGCCCCCTGCGCCGCCGAAGCATTGCAGCGTATAGCCGGTCACATCATGCCCGCGCTGGACGCTGATCTTCCGGATGGCGTTCGCCATGTTGTCGACCGCGATGCGCAGAAACCCGTCGGCCACCTCTTCCGGGCTGGCCGGTGCCGTGCCGGTGACGGCGGCAATCCCGGCTGCCAGGGCTTCCAGCCTGTCGCGCACGACCGCCGCATCCAGCGGCAGCGTACCGTCGGGTCCGAACACGGCCGGAAAATGCGCGGGCGAAATCCGCCCCAGCATCAGGTTGCAGTCGGTAATGGTCAGCGGCCCGCCCCGGCGGTAGCAGGCCGGGCCGGGGTTTGCCCCGGCACTGTCCGGGCCGACCTGAAAGCGCCCGTCGCGGAAGGTGCAGACCGATCCGCCGCCAGCCGCCACGGTATGGATATCCATCATCGGGGCGCGCATCCGCACGCCCGCAACCTCTGTCTCGAAAGAGCGTTCGAAATGACCGGCAAAATGGCTGACATCGGTCGAGGTGCCGCCCATGTCAAAGCCGATCAGCCGGTCATACCCTGCGGCCTGTCCGGTGCGGACCATGCCGACAATGCCGCCGGCCGGACCCGAGAGGATGGCATCCTTTCCCTGAAACCGCGCCGCCTCGGTCAGGCCGCCGTTTGACTGCATGAACAGCAACCGGCCGGTTGCCCGGTTCAGGTCAAGGGCACTGTCCACGCGCGCCACATAGCGGCGCAGGATCGGCGAAAGATAGGCGTCGACCACGGCGGTATCGCCCCGCGCCACCAGCTTGGCCAGACGGCTGACGCCGTGGCTGGCGGAAATCTGGGCAAAGCCTTCTTCAGCCGCAAGGGCGGCGGCCCGCGCCTCGTGGCCGGGGTTGATATGGGCATGAAGGAAGGCGATGGCGACGGCGCGGATGCCCTTGCCATGGGCCTGGCGCAACGCGGTGCGGACGGCCGCCTCGTCAAGCGGCGCAACTTCGGCCCCCCCGGCGTCAAGGCGCCCCGGAACCTCGGCCACCGCCTCGTACAGAAGGTCGGGGCGGCGGATGTCCAGATCGAACAGGGCCGGGCGCGCCTGCGTTCCGATCCGCAGAAGATCGCGGAACCCTTCGGTGATCAGCAGCAGAACCCGCTCGCCCTTGCGTTCCAGCAGGGCATTGGTGGCAACGGTGGTGCCCATCTTGACGGCAGAGATGGCCCCTGCGGGCAGGTCATCATCCGGACCCAGCCCCAGACAGTCGCGGATGCCCTGCACGGCGGCGTCGCTGTAGCGTCCGGGGTTCTCTGACAGCAGCTTGCGGGTTTCAAGCCGTCCGTCCGGCCGCCGCGCCACGATGTCGGTGAAGGTGCCGCCCCGGTCGATCCAGAATTCCCACGCTGCCATGCCCGCCCCCGCTGCCTGCCCCTCGGTCGGGCAAAACCGCCGGGCTGTCAATCGGCGGCATACCGGGCGACCAGTGCGGGCAGGTCGGAAAACCGGGCGAACCGTGCTGCATGGGGCAGGGCCGACACCGGGGCCTTGCGATAGCCTTCGGTGAACAGAAGGAAGGGCACCCGCGCCGCAAGGGCGGTTTCGGCATCGACCTCGCTGTCGCCCACGAACAGCACCGGGCCGTCGAGGCCGGCAGCGGCGGCCAGCAGCGGGGCCGGGTCCGGCTTGCGCTGCGGCAGGCTGTCGCCGCCGATGACAACCGGAAAAAGCCCGGTCAGCCCGAAGGCGTGCAGAATCTTCCGGGCGGGCAGCTCCGGCTTGTTGGTGCAAAGCGCAAGCTGATGACCGGCCTTGGCCAGGGCCGGCAAGGCCGCTGTCACACCGGGATAAGGCCGCGTCAGGGTTGTGCTGTCCGCCGCGTAATGGCGCAGGAAGCCTGCCTGCCATTCTGCCTGCCGGGCCGGATCGGGTTCCTGACCGCAGGCGGCAAGGACGCGGGCGACAAGGGTGGGCACGCCGTTGCCGATAAAGCTTCGCACGGTCTGTGCCGGCAGCGGCGCCTCGCCCGCATCGGCCAGCATGCGGTTGACGGCAGCATGGATGTCGGGGGCGCTGTCGACCAGCGTGCCGTCAAGATCGAAGATCACTGCGGCCATGGCTCAGGCCCGGTCAGACCGGATCGGGTCGAACAGCAGGCGCAACCCGTTCAGCACGACAAGCACCGTCCCGCCTTCATGCCCCACCACCGCCAGCGGCAGCGGCAGGTTGAAGAACAGCGAGCCGGTGACCAGAACCAGCATCGCCCCCATGGCAAAAACCAGGTTCTGGCGGATGATCCGCCCCGTCCGCTTTGCCAGCAGATGCGCCGCCGCAAGGCGTTCCATGTTTTCCGACAACAACGCCACATCGGCGGCCTGCAGCGCCACATCGCTGCCTGCCGCCCCCATCGCAATGCCGACATCGGCGCGCGCCAGGGCGGCGGCATCGTTCACGCCATCGCCGACATAGGCGACCTTGCCGCCTGCGGCCAGATCGGCAATCAGCACGACCTTGTCTTCCGGCAGCAGGTCCGCGTGGATTTCATCGTCCCGCAGGCCAAGGGCACTGCCGATCCGCAGGGCAACCGGGCGGCGGTCCCCCGTCATCATGGCGATCTGCCGGATGCCGCTTTTGCGCAAGGCAAGAATTCCCGCCTGCGACGAGGCGCGTGTCTGGTCCGCGACAGCCACCGCACCCAGCACCTGCCGGCCGCGGCCCATGTAGATGACGGTCTGGTCGCCATCGGCCAGGCGCAGAAGACCCGGATCATCCAGCGCCGCCCCCATGCGCGCGGCAAGGCGCGGGTTTCCGGCCCACAGCGGGCCGATATCATCCGTCCCGACAATGCCTTCGCTGGGAATGGCCGTGACACCGCTGACCGATGCGGGTGTCAACCCGCGCCGGACGACCAGTCGGCGGATCGCGCTGGCGATGTGATGTTCCGACTGCGCCTCGATTCCCGCAATCAGCGCAAGGAAGGCATCTTCGCTGCCGGTCAGGCTGACGATCCCGGTCACTTCGGCCTGCCCCGTGGTCAGCGTGCCGGTCTTGTCAAAGGCAAAGGACCGCACCGCGCCCAGCGTTTCAAGCGCGGCCCCGCCCTTGAACAGCACCCCGCCCCGCGCGGCGGCGGACAGCGCCGACAGGATTGCGGCGGGAACCGAAATGACAATGGCGCAGGGGCTGGCGGCGACCAGCAGCGTTGCCGCGCGATACAGCGCGTCCTGCTGCGGCCAGCCAAGCCAGAGGAACACGCCAAAAGCGACCATGGACCCCGCCAGCACCGCCGCAGTGTAACGCTGGCCAAACCACGAACTGAACCGTTCAGAGGGGGCCTTGGCCGCCTGTGCCTGCGTGACAAGCTGGATCATCCGGGCAACCGTGCTTTCGGATGCGCTGCGGTCCACCCGCAGATCAAGCACGCTGTCAAGGTTCACGGTCGCCTCGAACACGCTGCTTCCCGGACCCTTCACGACCGGAACGGATTCACCCGTGACGGTCGATTCGTTGATTGCCCCTTCGCCGGACAGGATGGTTCCATCGACGGGCATGCGGCTTCCGGGGCGAATCACCACGACATCGCCCGCCGCAAGGCTGGCCACCGGAACTTCCGCGACAGTCCCGTCCCGGCGCAGCAGCGCGGTTTCCGGACGCAGGGCCATCAGCGCCTCGACCGCGCGGCGGGCCTTGCCCATCGCCTGGTTCTCCAGCGTCCCCGACAGGCTGAACAGGGTCAAAAGTACCGCCCCTTCGAATGTCGCGCCCACGGCGGCGGCGGCCACGGCGGCAACAACCATCAGCAGATCAATGTCCAGCACAAGATCAAACCACAGGCTGTGCAGCGCCCTGGCGGCAGAAGGCAGCCCGCCAAAGATGTAGACCAGCGTCAATCCGAAGGCCGTCACCTGGGCCGAGATATCGCCATAGGCAGAGGCTGCGGCCAGAATCATGCCAGCAAGGGTAACCCCGGTCAGGACCACACCAAGGTCGTCCCTGCCGGGGTCGTAAACGGGGGCTGGGGTCATCGGCAAGCCTTTCCGGGGCAACGTCGCCCGGACTGTCGCGCGCCTGCGCGTCAGTGTCAAAGCAGAGTCAAAGCGGCATCATCGCCTTGAAGCGGTCCTGACGCACATCCAGCATCACCTCATCGATGCCGCGCGCCTCGGCGCTGCAAAGATAGGCCATGACCGAGGCGGGCACAGCGGCGGGCACAAGTTGATCGCGGGGGATCTTGCTGATCGGGTTCAGGCCCGCCGCCCGGATTTCGGCCTGCATCGCGGTGTCTGTCGGCGGAATACCGATAAAGAAGCTCTGGATCCCCTCTGGCCCCAGTTCCAGCGCCATGAGGCGCGTCAGCATGTGGACACCCGCCTTGGAGGTGCAGTAGGCCGTCCAGCCTTCCATCGGGGTGGTCGCGGCCCCCGTGCCTGCGTTCACGATCGTGCCCTGCGAGGCGCGCAGCAAGGGCAGGGCCGCCACGACCATCCGGTGAACACCGATGACGTTCACCGCAAAGGCCGGGGCCAGACTGTCGCTTGCAAGGCTGGCAAGCGGGCCGATGGGGGAAATAATGCCGGCATTGTTGACCAGAACATCCAGCCGACCCGCATCCGCCCGGACCCGGGCGATTGCGGCATCGACATCCGCCTGACGGGTGACATCAAGCTGAAAGACCGTCGCATCACCCGGCAGGGCTTCAGGATCGCCAAGAACACCCGCAAAGACGCGCGCGCCCTGCGCCACCAGCACCCGCACCAGGGCGGCACCGATACCGCGCGTGGCCCCGGTGACAAGAACGCTGCGGCCTGACAGGTTCGGGACAGGAATGGGGGCGAGGTTGAACATTTCTGTTGACCCTTGTGCGGTGACAGGTGTTAATTGGCCTTACCAATTTACCGCTAATGCAGCCGGACCCGGCTGTCAAAAGAATAGCGGACGCAGGCCCTTGGGAGGGGGAAGCAGATGGACCGGATCGCCCGGATCGAGCCGTTTCCTGTCCATTACCCCGACCCCAACGATTTCAACACCATCCGCCGCACGGTTCTGGTCCGGGTCGAGACCGATCATGGCGTGGTCGGCTGGGGCGAATGCATTGCCATGTGGCCCGAAGCCTGCAAGGCCGTGGCCCTGGTGATTTGCGAAGGCCTGCTGCCGCTGCTGCAGGGCGAACCGGCGCAAGAGATCGAGGCGAACTGGCACAGGATGCGCCGCCATGTCTGGTGGTACGGCGAGGGCGGCATCGCATCGCTTGCCATATCGGGCATCGACATGGCGCTGTGGGATATTGCGGGCAAGATTGCGGGCAAGCCACTGTACGATCTGCTGGGCGGGCTGAAACAGGACCGGCTGCTGGCCAATGCCTCGTCCCACGTCAACAAAAAGGGCGAGGCGGCCTGCGTGGCCGAAGTCGTCGGCTTTTTCGAGGCGGGCTTTCGGTCCTGCAAGCTGGGCTTTGCCAAGAAGGGGGAAAGCAACATCGGCGGCGATCCGGACACCGATGTCAGCTTCATCCGCGCCCTGCGGTCGGCGCTGGGGGATGAGGCAGGCATTCTGGTGGATATCGGCAACGGCGTGCGCTGGGATGCCGATACGGCCATTTCCGTGGCCAACCGGATGCAGGCGCTGGGCATCGGCTGGTATGAAGAACCGCTTTATCCCACCGACGATGCCGGATACCGCCGCTTGCGCGCCAATACGGCGGTGCGCATCGCCAGCGGCGAACGGGAATTCACCGAAGCGGGCTATCGCCGCCAGATGGAATTCGTGCAGGCGATCGATGTCTACGGGGTGGACCCCGCGCGGGTGGAAGGGGTCACAGGCTTTCGCCGCGTCGATGCGCTGGCCACCCGGTTTGGCAAGGGCATGAACGCGCACGCCTGGTCCACCGCCATCACCACGGCGGCCAGCCTGCACCTGTCGCTGGCCTCGCCCAATACGGAAATCTTTGAATACAAGCCCTTCGGCGTGGTCGTGCAGGACGATCTGGTGGCCGAAAAGCTGTGGCACAAGGATGGATGGGCCTATCCGATTCACGGACCCGGCCTTGGGATCGACGTGCAGGAAGCGGTGGTCAAGCGGCTGGCGATGCCATGACAGACCAGGCGAAATATGGGCTGACCCGGCCAACCTTCGCTGAAATCCGGCAGGGCGGCTTTTCCACGCCCTGGGATGCGCCGATGATTCCGCCCTTCCCCTTCCGCTTCCGCAATGCCGAAATCCTGACGCTGTACTGGCGCACCGACCCCGCCGCGATGGCCTTTCTTCTGCCGCCCCCGCTGGTGCCGGTGGGCGATGTGGCCTGTGTGCACATCTACAGGATGAACGATACCGACTGGCTGGGGCCCTATACCGAGGCGAACGTGATGTTCGGGGCCGAACTGCCCGGCCAGGGGGCGGGGGCCTATTCGCCCTATCTCGTGCTGTCTTCGGACATCGGCGTGGCCCATGGCCGCGAAATTCATGGCCAGCCGAAGAAACTGGGCAAGCCCGGCCTTGAGGCGCGCGGTGACCTGATGGTCGGAACGGTGGAACGCAACGGGATCGACGTGATCACCGGCACCTTGCCCTACAAGCAGCGCCGCGTCGCGCCCGAGGCGCTTGCCCCCTATTTCGACTTTGGCACGAACCTGAACCTCAAGGCGGTCGATCATATCGACGGTCGTCCCGCGATCCGCCAGATCACCTCGCGCCGTCTGGCCGAGGTAACGGTGCACGAGGCCTGGGAAGGCCCCTGCACGGTCGAATTGCGCCCCAATGCCCAGCTTCCGGTGTTCCGCCTGCCCGTGCTGGAACCGCTGACCGGCATCCACTGGCGGGCCGATTTCACGCTGGTGGCGGGCCGCATCCTGCACGATTACCTCAAGGAAACGCCATGACCCTGCGCGTTGTCGTCACCGATTACACATTCCCGGATCTGGCGCAGGAAAAAGCGGCCGCATCGGCGGCGGGTGCGGAATTCAAGGCGTTTCAGTGCAAGACGGCGGCCGATGTGGCAGTGGCTGTGGCCGGGGCGGATGTGGCCGTGGTGCAGTTCGCGCCCTTCGGCCCGGATGCCGCGCGCGCGGTCAGGCCGGGGTCCACGGTCATCCGCTATGGCGTCGGCTACAACAACATCGATCTGCCCTCGGCCAGGGCCGCCGGGCTGCGCCTGGGCTATGTGCCCGACTATTGCACCGATGAGGTGGCCGATCATACGGTGGCAGCAGCCCTGAGCCTGCTGCGCAAACTGCCGCAACTGGATGCGTCTGTCCGGCGCGGGGACTGGGCAGCGGTGAAGATTGCCAAACCGATGAAGCCGTTTTCGCAGACCGTGTTCGGCTTTTTCGGTCTGGGCCAGATCGGGCGGGCCGTGCTTGCGCGGCTGCGGGGATTTGGCTTTCGCTTCATCGCCGCTGATCCGGGCCTTTCGGCAGAAGAGGCGGGGCACCTGGGCGTGACGCTGATGGATGGCGACCGGCTGCTGCGCGAGGCCGACCTTGTTTCGCTGCATGCCCCGGCAACGTCCGCGACGACCGGGTTCTTCAATGCCGCCCGGCTGGCCACGATGCAGCCCCATGCGCTGATCGTGAACGCGGCACGGGGGCAGTTGATCGTCGAGGAAGACCTGGCGGCAGCCCTGGCAAGCGGCACCATCGCAGGTGCCGCCCTGGATGTGTTCGAGGTGGAGCCGCTGGCGGCGGACCATGTGCTGCGCCAGGCGCCCAATCTGCTGCTGACCCCGCATGCCGCCTGGTATTCCGAAGCGGCGATCCACCGGCTGCAGCAGCTGGTGGCCGAAGACATCGCCCGCGCGTTGCGCGGCGAGGGGCCGCGCAAACCCGTGCCTGAATAGGCCGGAACAGAATTCCGCCGGGGCAGCCCCCCGGCGCGGAAGACCGCCGGGCGATGGGGGAAGAGCCTGCATCCGCCTTCGGCAAAACGACCAGGCACAGATCCGTGCCGAAACATGGGAGGACTCTGATGAAGACGACCAATATTCTCGGCGCGGTCGCCGCGCTGATGCTGGGCGGGGCAGGCTTTGCCTATGCCGATGCGATCAAACTGGAAGGCGGCAAGGACACCAGCATGATCCTGCTGCCCAAGTTCCTGGGCATTCTGGTCTTCGATCAGGCCAATGAGGGCGCGCAGGAAGCCCACAAGGAACTGGCGAACCCCGGCAAGCTGGATTTCACGGGGCCCACCCCGGAAAACTCGGTGGCCGGCCAGATCGAGATCATGACAACGGCGGCCACGCAAAAGCTGGGTGCCGTGATGCTGTCCAACAACGCAGGCGACCAGATCGCCCCGGCGGCCGAAGCCGCACAGGCGGCAGGCACCAAGGTTGTGACCTGGGACAGCCCGATCCCGTCGGCCAAGGGCGAAAGCGTGTTCGTGGCGCAGGTCGATTTCGGCTCCATCGGTGTGGTGATGGCCGATATGGCGCATTCGATCCTGGGCGGGGCCGGTGAAATGGCCGTGCTTTCGGCCACGCCGGATGCCGCAAACCAGAACGCCTGGATCGAGGCGATGAAGAAGACCCTGGCCGAAGATGCCAAGTACAAGGACATCAAGCTGGTCGATGTCGTTTACGGCGATGACCAGTCCGAAGTCAGCTACAACCGCGCGCTGGCGCTGGTGGACAAGTATCCGAACCTTGGCCTGATCATGGCCCCGACCACGGTGGGCATCCAGGCGGCCGCCAAGGCGATGCAGGACGAAGGTCTGTGCGACAGGGTCAGGGTCTCGGGTCTTGGCCTGCCGTCGGAAATGGTCAGCTACACGATGAACGGCTGCGCGCCGGAATTCGCGCTGTGGGACTTCCGCGATCTTGGCTACCTGTCCTACTACACCGCCTATGGCCTGGCCACCGGCCAGCTGAAGGGCGAAATCGGCGAAACCTTTACCGCAGGCCGCATGGGCGACTACACGATCGAGGCCGATCCCGGCCGCGAAGGTGCCAAGCGCATCCTGATGGGGCCCTTCACGGTCTACAACAAGGACAATGTCGAAGCCGCCGCGAAGTGATGAACGGGGCGCGGCCGGGATTGCCCCGGCCGCGCCCATCCTGTTCCTGCGCCCGCCCCGAGGTTGCATGTCCGCCATTCCCACCCTTGCCCTGCGTGCCGTGTCCAAATCCTTCGGGATGACCGTGGCCCTGGCGGACATGACGCTGGAGCTGTTCCCCGGCGAGGTGCACGCCATCGTGGGCGAAAACGGTGCGGGAAAATCCACCATGATCAAGATCATGACGGGCATTTACCAGCCCTCGTCGGGTCAGGTCGAAATCGGCGGCGCGCCCGTGGTCCTGTCGGGGTCCAAGGCGGCGCGCCTGCGCGGCGTGGCCGCGATCTATCAGGAACCGATGGTCTTTCCCGATCTGGACGTGACCGAGAACATCTTCATCTCTGCCACGGATGCCGGTCTGATCCTGGACCGCCGCAGCATGCGCCGCCGCGCAGAAGCGCTGATCGACCGCATCGGCATGACGCTGGATGTCGACCGCGAGGCGCGCGGCCTGACCCTGGCCGAACAGCAGGCGGTCGAGATTGCCCGCGCCCTGTCGCAGGACGTGCGCGTGCTGATCATGGATGAACCCACCTCATCCCTGTCCGCGCATGAGGCGGCGGAACTGCGCCGCATCGCCCGCAGCCTTGCCACCGCTGGCGTGGCGGTTGTCTATATCTCGCACCGTCTGGAAGAGGTGTTCGAGATTGCCGATCGTGTCACGGTCATCCGCGACGGGCGACATATCTCTACCCGGCCCGTGTCCGAGGTGACGCCGCAGGGCATGATTGCCGACATGGTCGGGCGTGCGGTGGGCAACTATTTCACCAAGATGCCATCGGCCGCACAGCAAGAGGTGGTGCTTTCGGTGCGCGGCCTGACCCGGACGGGCGTGTTCGAAGACATCACCTTCGATCTGCACCGGGGCGAGGTGCTGTGCATGGCCGGCCTGATCGGCGCGCGCCGCACCGATGTGGCGCTGTCGCTGTTCGGCGTCCACCCGGCCACGGCGGGCGAGCTGCGCTACAAGGGGCAGGCGGTGCGCATGACCTCGCCCGCGCAGGCCATCGCGCTGGGCATTGCCTATGTCTCGGAAGACCGCCGCAAGCTGGGGCTGGCGATGCCGCTGCCGATCCGGTCCAACATTTCCCTTGCCACGCTGGCGCAGTACCTGTCGCCCCTGGGCCTGATCGACCGGCGGCGAGAGCGCGATACGGCCATGGCCTACCGCGAACGGCTGAACATCCGCGCGCCGGATGTCGACATGGCCGTGGGCGTGCTGTCGGGCGGCAACCAGCAAAAGGTGATGCTGGCGAAATGGCTGGCGATGCAGCCCGACCTGCTGATTGTCGATGAACCCACGCGCGGAATCGACGTTGGCGCCAAGGCCGAGGTGCATGATCTGATCCGCGCCTTCGTGCGTGGCGGCGGCACGGCGCTGGTGATCTCGTCCGACCTGCCGGAAGTGCTGGCGCTGGGCGACCGCATTCTGGTGATGCGCGAAGGCCGGCAGATGGGCATCATCGACAGCGCCCGCGCCACGCAGGAAGGCATCATGGCCGTGGCCACCGGCCAGAGCGAGGCCGCATGACCGGCCTGTTCCACCGCCTCAGCCCGCAGGGGCTGCGCATTCTGGCCCTGCTGGCGGTGATCCTGCTGCTGCTGGCCTTCTTTGCCAGCCAGATCGACGGCTATTTCAACGCCCGCCTGTTTTCCCGCATTTCCGGCTCGGTCGCGATCATGGCGCTGATTGCAACGGCGCAGACCCTGGTCATCCTGACGCGCAACATCGATCTGTCCATCGGCTCGGTCGTTGGCTTTACCGCCTTTGCCGCAGGCAATCTTGTCAGCTCAAACCCCGAGATGAGCGCCCTTCTGCTGGTGCTGTTCTGCTGCTGCTTCGGGGCGTGCTTTGGTGCGGTCAACGGCCTGATCGTGGCCTATGGGCGGGTGCCGTCGATCATCGTGACCCTGGCCACAATGGCGATCTTCCGGTCGCTGCTGGTGGAATATTCCGACGGCAAATCCATCACCACCAACACCCTGCCTGCCTGGCTGACCGAGTTTCCGAACATGCCTGTCTTCACGGTCTTCGGGCTGGAGTTCCGTGCAGCCTTTGTCGCGGCCCTGACCTTGGTCTTTGCCGTGCATCTGGCCCTGACCCGCCTGCGCCCGATGCGCCAGTTCTTTGCCGTGGGGTCCAACCCCGAGGCGGCAGAAATGGCCGGGATCGATGCCAGACGCGTGGTGTTTTCCGCCTTTGTGCTGTCGGGCGCACTGGCCGGGCTGGCCGGGCTGATGTTCCTGGCGCGCTTTGGCAATATCACCGTGGTCGCGGGCCTTGGGTTCGAGCTGAAGTCGGTGGCGGCGGCCGTGGTGGGCGGGGTCAACATCTTCGGCGGCTCCGGCACGGTCATCGGGGCGCTGCTGGGGGCGGTGCTGGTCGATGTGATCGACACCAGCCTGGTGCGCTGGGCCATCGTCAGCGAATTCTGGCGCGAGGCGGTTCTGGGCGCGCTGATCCTGCTGTCGGTCACCACCGACACGCTGTTCACCCGCCGCCTTGTCGCCTGGCGCGCCGCCCGCGCCCATGCCCGGCGCGAAGCCGCCCTGAACCGCGAGGCACGGCCATGATCGCCCGCCTGAAAAGCTGGGAAGGCTTTCTGCTGATGTCGCTTGTGGTGATCATCGGCATCAATGCCGGCCTGTCGCCGGAATTCCTTACCTTGGGCAACCAGATCAACCTGTTCCAGCTTTCGATCGAAAAGATCATCGTGGCCCTGGTGATGACCTTCATTATCATCAACGGCGAGATTGACCTGTCGGTGGGCTCGATGATGGGCCTGTCGGCCTGCGCCTTTGGCTGGATGGTCAAGGAACAGGGCGTGGCCGCCCCCGCTGCCATTGCCATATCGCTGGGCATCGGCGTGCTGGGCGGGGCGCTGAACGGCTGGTTCATCACCCGCGTCGGCCTGCCGTCGCTGGTCGTCACCCTGGCAACCCTGATCGGGTTTCGCGGCCTGGCGCGCGTTCTGGTCGAAGACCGGGGTCTGACAGACTTTCCGGAATGGTTCGATGCCCTGGGGCAACAGGGCCTGATCGGACCGCTGCCCTTTGCGCTTGTGGCCTTTGCCGTGCTGTTCGGGGTTCTCTACATCGTGCTGGAACGCTCGGGCTTCGGCCGCAAGACGCAGGTGATCGGCACCAACCGCGAGGTGGCCGAATTCGCGGGCATCGACACCAACCGCCACAAGATGATCCTGTTCATCGCCTCTGGCACCATCGCCGCCTTTGCCGGCCTGCTTTATGCCGCCCGCGTCGGTGCCGTGCGCGGTGATGTCGCCAACGGGTTCGAATTGGACATCATCACCATCGTCCTGCTGGGCGGCGTCAGCATTTTTGGCGGCACCGGCAGCCTGACCGGTACACTGCTGGCCATCCTGATCGTGCTGAACATCCGCAACGGCATGGCGCTTTTGAACATCACCGGGCATATCCAGACCGGGGTGATCGGCCTGCTGCTGATCGCTTCGGTCATGGTGCCGCGCCTGAAATTCGGCACGCGGGAGAAAACCGCATGACCGAACCGGTCACCCGCATCGAATTCGACGAACCTATCGTGCGGGAATCCGTGGCGGAAATGGTGGTGCGCCGGATTCTGGACATGGTGCGGACCGGGGTTCTGAAGGCGGGCGATCCGCTTCCGCCCGAACGTGATCTGGCGCTGTCGCTGAACGTGTCGCGCCCTTCGGTGCGCGAGGCGATGCGCGGGCTGACGGTGCTGGGCGTGGTCCGCAGCCGTCAGGGTGGCGGTGCGCATATCAGCGAGCTGGATGCAGAGGCGCTTTTGGGGCCGATCCAGTTCTTTCTGTCCCTGCAGGACATGAACATCCGCGAGCTTTACGATGCCCGCAGCCTGATCGAAAGCGACGTGGCGCGCCGCGCCGCCGAAAACATCGGTGCCGAAGAACTCGGCCGGCTTGAGGCCATTCTTGCCGCGCAGGCAGACACGCTGGACGATCCCATCGCCTTCCGCAAGTCCGACTACGCCTTTCACGAGGCGATCTGGATCGGCTCGCGCAACGCCTTCCTGAAGCGGATCGGCCAAAGCCTGAACGTGCTCGGGCTGGAATTCCGCAAGCGCGCGTCCGAAACCGCCGGTGTCCTGGAGCGCAGCTATCAGGACCACCGCAGGCTGCTGGACGCGCTGCAGGCGCGCGACCCCGAGGCGGCGGCGCGGGCGGCGCAGCGGCATATGCAGACCGTGTTTCAATCGACCATCGCCCAGGGCGGAGAGGAGGCGGAATGACCGCAAGGATCGGCGTTGTCGGCGTGGGATGGTGGGCCGCGTTCAACCACATTCCCACCGTGCAGGCGGGCCGGGATGCCCGGATCGTGGCACTGTGCGACCTGGATGCAGGGCGTTTGCAGGTGGCGGGCGACAGGTTCGGCATTGCGGCCCGCTACACCGACCTGGGCGCGATGCTGGCGGCGGAACGGCTGGACGGGCTGATCGTATCAACGCCCCACGTCGCCCATGCCGCCCCCGCCCTGGCCGGTTTGGCCGCAGGATGTCATGTGCTGGTTGAAAAACCCATGGCCACCACGGCGGTCGAGGGGCGCGCCATTGCGGCCGCGGCCCGTGCGGCGGGGCGCGAGGTTCTGGTGCCCTGCGGCATGAACTTCACCGCCTTTACTGCCAAGGCCGCCGCCTTTGTCAGGGCGGGCCGCATTGGCACGGTACGCCACGCCATCTGTCAGATGGGGTCAGCGCTGGACGATCTGTTTGCGGGCGAGCCGATGCTGGAAACCAAAGACCATCTGTTCCGCCCGCCCGCCTCGACCTGGGCCGATCCGGCCCGTGCGGGGGGCTATGGCTGGGGGCAGATGTCCCATTCCCTGGCCTGGCTTTTGCATGTGTCCGACCTGACGCTTGTCTCGCTTTTCGCCATGGATGGCAAATCCAGAACCGGTGTCGATTTCTACGATGCCGCCGTGGCGCGGGCGGCAAACGGGGCCACCGTTGCGCTGTCGGGCGCGGCCAGCGTGCCCAAACACCGGGGCATGCATATGGACATCCGCATCTATGGCACCGAAGGCATGATTTCCTTCGATTGCGAAGCGGGCCGCGCAAGGCTGGAGCTTTCCCGCCTTGACGGACAGGATGAAACCGTGGCGATTGCACCGGGCGAAGCAGAGTATGACGGCGCATTGCCGGTGCGCGTCTTCGCCGCACTTTGCGCGGGCCAGCCGGCGACAAACGCCGCCAATGCCGAAAACGGGGCCAGAGTGACCGAAGCGCTGGATGCACTTTACCGGTCGGCCCGCAGTGGCCAATTGGAACAGATCGGGGGCTGACAATGAAACTTTCCCTGACCGCATGGTCCTTCCCCGCCTGCACGCTGGACGAATGCGTGGGCATCTCAAAAGCCCTGGGCATCAACGCGCTGGACGTGGGGCTGTTCTACCGCTCGGCGCTGGACAAGGCCGAAATCCTGTCGGACCCCAAGGCGGCAGCGGCGCGGCTGGCACCCTATGGCATCGCATTTCCCAATTACTACCACCTGTTCGGGGACGGCCTGGGCGGGCGCAACCTGGCCCTGCCCGGCACCATTGATGCGAATGCGCGCGATCTGGACCGGGTGCTGACCTTTGCCGATGCCGCCGGGATTGACAGCGTGTTTCTGCTGCCCGGCATCGTGAATCCGGGCCAGTCCCGCGCCGACGCCGCCCGCCGCAGCGCCGAAAGCCTGACGGCCCTGCTGGATGTCGCCAGCCACCACCGCGCGAAAATCTGCATCGAGCCGCATGTCCAAAGCTGGGCCGAGTCGCCTGCATTGGTGCAGCGCCTGATCGATGACACGGGCATCGGCCTGGCGCTTGACTATTCGCACTTCGCCTGTCTCGGCTACCGCCAGGAAGAGGTGGACCCGCTGGCAAAACACGCCGTCCACGTTCACCTGCGGCAGGCGAAAATGGGCGCGCTGCAGGCGAAATTCGCCGAAGGCACACTGAACTTTCCCGCCATCTTCGCAACCTTGCGCGATGCGGGCTATACTGGCTGGCTGGCACTGGAAAACACCCACCAGGACTATATGAATACCCTCAGCGAAGATGTGCTGACCGAAACCGTCACCATGCGGAACTGTTTCCGCCACTGGCAGGAGGCCGCCTGATGCCGGGATATGCCTGGGTTCTTGAAGTCCGCCCCGGATACGAGGCGGAGTATCTGAAACGCCACGATGACTGCTGGCCCGAGATGCTTGAAACGCTGCGCCGCTCCGGCATTCGCAACTACAACATCTTCCGCCATGGCCTGACCCTGTTCGGCTATTTTGAAACCGATGATCTGGCCGCGACCCGGGCCCATCTGGCCACCTGCCCGGTGAATGCCCGCTGGGCAGAATGGATGGCCCCGATCATGAAGGTCGAGATCGACCCGGCCACGCAATTCCCCTATCTGCTGCCCAAGCAATTCCATATGGAATAGTGCATGGATCTGGGACTGACAGGCAAGATCGTCATCGTCACCGGCGGGGCATCGGGCATCGGTGCCGCGATATCCGAAGCTCTGGCACAGGAAGGGGCCGTGCCGGTGGTCTTCGCGCGCCGCACGCCCCCGCCCGGGTTTCTGGACCGGATCACGGCAGCCAGCCCGCAGGCAGGCTGGATTGAGGTGGATTTGTCGGACGATGCGCAATGCCGCGCCGCCGTTGACGCCACGCTGGGCCGCTGGGGCCGGATCGACGCCCTGGTGAACAACGCAGGCGCCAATGACAGCATCGGGCTGGACGCAGGCCCCGATGCCTTCCGCGCCTCGCTGGAGCGGAACCTGATCCATTACTACACGCTGGCCCACCTGACCTTGCCGCAGCTGAAGGCGAACCGGGGCGCGATCGTGAACATCTCGTCCAAGACCGCCGTCACCGGGCAGGGCAACACCTCGGCCTATGTCGCGGCCAAGGCGGCGCAGCTTGGGCTGACGCGCGAATGGGCGGCGGCGCTGGTCGGCGACGGCGTGCGGGTCAACGCCGTGATTCCGGCCGAAGTGATGACGCCGCTTTATCGCAACTGGCTTGATACCTTTGAAGATCCCGACGCGCGCCTTGCAGAGATCGTGCAGCATGTCCCTTTGGGACAGCGGATGACCGAACCTGCGGAAATCGCAGCAACGGTCGTGTTTCTGCTATCGGACAAGTCCGGGCATACCACCGGTCAGTGGGTTTATGTCGATGGCGGATACACCCACCTTGACCGCGCGCTGAAGCCGGGGCGGCGGCCCTGACAGGGTGCTCAAAAGGTGTCGGCCACATCGGCTGCCTGAGCGAAAAGCGGGAACCTCTTGCGCCTGCGCGCGTCTTGCGCATCCTGGCAGGGGCCATCGCCCCTGCCACAGCGCCACGCCGGGATCAGGACCAGCCGGGGGCCCAAAGCCCCCGGCCAGCGCCCGCCCCGCCACCGGCGGGCGCTTCGCCCCCGCCGGGTCGGGCGCTGGCCTTTCGTTGGTGCGGGTGGCGACGGTCCTGGTGGCAGCGTCCCGTGCAGGCGGGGGGAACGCGGGTCGCGTTTCCTGATCCCGCCCGAAGGGGCAATCCCTTTCCCCGGACCGGGAAGATTTCCCGGAAGGCAGGCGGCGGGATCGCTTTTTCAGCAGCCTGTCAGGCCGCCCGGATATCTTCGGCGATCCGGATCAGCACGAAGCCGCTGTTCGGGAAGGTCTCGATCCCGCCATTGGCGTAGCGCACGCGCACCTCTGCCTCGAACAGACCTGCCGCGGCGGTATCTGCCGGCTGCCAGTCGTAGCGGACGGTCGGCGTGCCGGTAAAGCTTTCGATGACCGCTGGCGCGTCGATAACCTGCGCGCCGCCGCGCGCGCGCATCTGAAAGGTCACCTCGGCCCCGATCAGGGTGATGGTGGCGGGTTCCAGGGACAGGCGGATGGACGGGCTTGTATCACCGCGCTTGAGGTGGAAGGTTTCGGTCATTGCTGATCCCCCGTGGTCTGGTTGCTGACAAGCCGCGCCCGGCGCAAAGCGCCGGTCAGCAGCGTTGCCGAATTGCGGCTGTCCCCGGGAAGCACCGCCCGGCCCGGTGCGCCGGTTACCCCACGCAGCGCAGAAGCCGCCCCGGTCAGCCCGATCCCCCCTGCGGCAATGGCAAGGACCGGCACTGCGGCCGCCGCAGCCCCTGCCAGATCAAAGGTGCCGGAAGCGGTGCCTTGCGGCCCCGGAGCGATGCCGCTTGCAGACCCCGGAAGGGGCAAAGCCCCCGCTGCAGACGCGCGCAGCGCGGCCCGGCCATCATCGGCCAGGGGCGCGGACGCCAAAGGTACAAACATTCGAAGGACAACTCCCGTTTCCGTGCAGGCCCGGCCAAGACCCGGATTGAAGCCGCAGCACCGGATGCCGAACCTGCATCCCTTGCCTGCACCCCCGTCAGAAGTGCGTGATCACAATGACGATACCCTGCCCGCCATTGCCGCCCCTGCCGCTGCTGCCCGGCCCGTTCGGGGCTGCCCCGCCGCCGCCGCCCCCCCCGCCGTAAAGCCCGCCGTTTGCACCGCTGCCGCCGTTGCCGCCGGTGCTGGAACCGCCGCCGCCGCCCCCTGCCCCCGGACCGCCCGCATTCAGCGGAGAAGAGGTTCCGGTACCTCCCGCCCCGCCGCCCGCCGTTCCGCCCGCGCCCGCGACCGCATTGGCGTAAAACGGTGCGATGCCACCCGCACCGCCCGCTGCATTCGCCGGAGCAGCCGCCAGGCCACCGCCGCCGCCTCCGCCGGCCGGACCTGTGCCCAGACCGCTGGTCACCCCCGCAGCACCGGCTGCGGACGACCCCGCGCCCCCTGCGGTTCCCTGAAACAGGCCACGGGTAACAGCCGCGCCGGCCGTGCCCGACGTCGCGGTTCCCCCGGCCCCCGCGCCGCCTTGCGGCGCAAACACATAGCTGCCAAAGCTTGACTGGCCGCCCGTCACCCCATTGTTTCCATTTGTGGAATCGCTCAGAACAGCCGCGCCGCCCGCCCCGCCCGCGCCGATGCTGACGGTGACCGCCGGATCCAGCGCCACGGCGGGCAATGTCATGATCGCCCGCCCGCCGCCCGCCCCGCCACCGCCGCCAAAGGCCGCCGTCCCCGAAGCGCTTTTTCGCCCCGACCCGCCGCCGCCACCACCGCCGACAACAATCACGTCCACCGCTTTCGCACCTGCCGGTTTGGTCCAGGTGGCCGTTCCGGGCGTGGTGAACAGCTGCACTTCGGCAGGCTGGGCGATGTCATCGGCCACCGCCGTGATGAACACGATCGCTGATCCCGTCAGGCTGATCGCAGCCCCGGCATTCGCGCTGGCCTGCGGCAGGCGGGTCAGGACCGTGCCGCTGGCGCCATAGGTGCCCAGCCCGATTTCCCACGTAGCCCCGTCCTCGATGACGTAGCGGACCTGATCGCCGTCAACGATGCCCGCGTCGGCAAAGGATTGATAGCCGGGTGTCGCCGCCCCAAGTGTTAGGGTGCCGGTCCCGGTTGTTGCCGTCGTCATGCGGGCACGGTTTACGAGTTTTGGCATCACGCACCCCCGGCCGTCAGGGTGAAGGCGGTGATCGTAACCCGTTGTCCGGTGGCAATCGAGACATTGTCCACCGTCATGTCGCCACCGCCACCCGTGGCTGTGACCGTTCCCTGGATGTGGCAGGTTGCGCCCTGAACAACGCGGAAATGCGCGGCAAGTCCCACGGCATCCGCAGACAGGTCCTGCCAGGTGCCCGCAAGCACCTTCTGGCCGGCGGCGGCAGGCGCAAGCCAGTCCGGCGGGCAGGGGATTGCTGCCAGCACAACGCCGTCGTCCACCGCATCGCAACTTGCGGGGACGGGCCCGGTCAGAAGGGTCAGCGTCGGCGCAGGACCGATTGCGCTTTCGATCGCATCAAGGGCGGCATTGCGCGCGGCAGCCGAAAACTGGAAAGCCATGGCATCTCCTGGGGCTTGTGGTCTTGATGCCCAGTAGACCGTTCAGGCTTAACCCCGGCCTTCCACGGCGCACGCTGCGCCCCCCGGTCTGCAACGCCTGTCTGAGCTGCGGACCTGCCCCGCAGGCGCAGACAGGCGCGCCTCAGGCGGCTGCGCGCAGCGACAGCACCCGCGCCATCGTCTCGCCCATCGCGGATGGGTTCGGGGCCACCGTGATTCCCGCCGCGCTCAGGATTTCAACCTTTTCCTGCGCACTTTCCCCAAAGGCCGAAATGATGGCCCCGGCATGTCCCATCTTGCGGCCTTTCGGCGCGGACAGACCGGCAATATAGGCCACCACGGGTTTGGTCATATGGTCCTGTACCCATGCCGCCGCCTCGGCCTCCTGCGGGCCGCCAATTTCGCCGATCATCATGACCGCATCCGTATCCGGATCAGCCTGAAACAGCGCGAGAATATCCTTGAAGCTTGATCCGTTGATCGGGTCGCCCCCGATGCCGACGCTGGTCGAAACGCCAATGCCCAGCGCCTTCATCTGGCTGGCCGCCTCGTAGCCCAGCGTGCCTGACCGGCCCACAATGCCAACCCGGCCCGCCATGTAGATATGCGGCGGCATGATCCCCAGAAACCCCTGGCCCGGGCTGATAACCCCGGCGCAATTCGGGCCGACCAGCCGCATCTTGCGGTCTTCCGGATAGCGGCGCAAAAACCGCTTCACCTTCATCATGTCCTGGCTGGGAATGCCGTCGGTGACGCAGACCGCCGTGCGGATTCCGGCATCGGCTGCTTCCATGATGGCATCGGCCGCAAAGGGCGGCGGCACGAAGACCAGGCTGGCTTCGGCACCGGTCGCCGCGACCGCTTCCCGCACGGTGTTGAACACGGGACGCTCCAGTACCTGCGATCCGCCCTTGCCGGGCGTGACACCGCCGACAACATTGGTGCCGTAGCGGATCATGTCCGCCGCGTGGAACTGGCCGATCCGCCCGGAAATGCCCTGAACGATGACAGGGGTCCGGTCCGTTATGAGAATTGCCATGCTGTCCCCTCCTCAGGCCGCAAGTTTCGCACGGGCGGCAACGGCCTTGTCGGCCGCTTCTGCCAGCGTGTCTGCCGTGATCAGCGGCAGGCCGGACCCTTCCAGAATCCGCTTGCCCTCTTCCACATTGGTGCCCGCCAGGCGCACCACCACGGGAAGGGTCAGGCCAACCTCGCGGTAGGCTTGCACAACCCCCTCGGCCACCCAGTCACAGCGGTTGATGCCGGCAAAGATGTTCACAAGAATCACGCTGACATTGCGGTCTGCCAGAACGGTGCGGAACGCCCTGACCACCCGCTCGGGGCTTGCCCCGCCGCCGATATCCAGAAAGTTGGCAGGCTCGCCCCCGGCCAGCTTGATCATGTCCATCGTGGCCATGGCCAGTCCGGCACCGTTGATGATGCAGCCGATGTCGCCATCCAGCCCGACATAGGCCAGACCATAGTCGCCGGCCGTCGATTCACGCGGGTCTTCCTGGCTGCGGTCGCGCAACTCGTGGATTTCCGGCCTGCGGAACAGCGCGTTGGTGTCAAAGCTCATCTTGGCATCCAGCGCCACAAGGTCGCCCGCGCCGGTGATCACCAGCGGGTTGATCTCGACCATGGTTGCATCCAGATCACGGTATGCGCGGTAGCAGGCACGCAGGATCGTCACCATCTGCGCCACCTGGCCCGCCTTCAGGCCCAGCGCAAAGGCCAGCTCGCGCGCCTGAAACTCCGAAAGGCCCACGGCGGGGTCAATCGTCATGCGCTTCAGCGACGCGGGATCGGTTGCGGCAAGGTCCTCAATCTCCATGCCGCCATGGGCGGATGCCACGATCATGATCCGCTCGGACGTGCGATCCAGCACGAAGCCCAGATACAACTCCTGCGCGATGTCCGATGCGCCTTCGACCCAGACGCGGTACACGCCCTTGCCGTTGGCATCGGTCTGCCTGGTCACCAGCTGGCGCCCGAACAGGGTTGATGCAAATTCGCGCACCTCATCCTCGCTGCGGCACAGCCTGACGCCCCCGGCAGCACCACGGCCACCGGAATGGATCTGCGCCTTCACCACCCAGGCGCTGCCGCCCAACTCGCGGGCGCGATACCCTGCCTGTTCCGGGCTGTAGGCCAGCCCGCCGCGCGGCACCGGCACGCCAAAGCGCGCAAGGATTTCTTTCGCCTGATATTCGTGAATGTCCATTCCGAACCTCCCCTTCGGTCGGGACGCGGATTTTCGCAGAAAATCCGATCCTCAGCTGCGCGCGGCAATGGCCTCGGCCAGTACCAGAACGTTGTTCGCCATCTTCTCGGATGCGGCATCGATCATCTTGCCGTCCAGCGATGCCGCCCCCTTGCCCTGCGCTTCGGCCTTGCGCAATTCCTCGATGATGCGCCGGGCCTTTGTCACCTCGGACTCCGGCGGCGAGAACACCTCGTTGGCCAGCGCGACCTGGCTGGGGTGGATCGCCCACTTGCCTTCGCAACCAAGGGCTGCTGCCCGCCGCGCGCCGTCCCGGTAGCCATCCGGGTCGCTGAAATCGCCGAACGGCCCGTCAATGGCGCGCAAGCCGTAGGCGCGGCAGGCGATCGTCATGCGGCTGAGTGCGGCATGCCACTGATCGCCCGGATAATGCGGGTTCAGACCGCCGATATTCGTGGTGCGGGCGCGCATCGAGGCCGCGTAATCCGCCACACCGAAATGCAGCGCCTCAAGCCGGCCGCCGAATTGCGCGATGCTTTCCACATTCGCCATGCCCAGGGCCGTCTCGATCAGCGCTTCCAGCCCGACGCGGGTACTGTATCCCTTGCCCTGCTCGATCTGGTTGACCATCGCCTCGACCATGTAAAGATCGTCACGAACGCCCACTTTCGGCACCAGTAGCGTGTGAACCCGGTTGCCGGCCTGTTCCATGATGTCGACCACGTCGCGGTACATGTAATGCGTATCAAGGCCATTGATGCGCACGGAAACAGTCTTGCCTTTGGCGGCCCAGTCGATGTCGTTCAGGGCCTGAACGGCATTGCGGCGCGCCTGTTCCTTTTCGGGCGGGGCAACCGCATCTTCCAGGTCAAGAAAGACATAATCCGCAGGCCCATCGGCGGCCTTGTCGATCATCGCCGGGTTCGAGGCCGGCACGGCAAGTTCTGACCGCTGCAACCTCTGACGGCGCAGCGGGAAAAGGGTATGGCTCATGGTCTTGTCCTGTCAGGTTATTCTGCTGCCATGCGCAGCGGGTCCGATGCAGCGGCGCCTTTCGCATACCAGCTTTGCGCCGCGCCCACGCCCGATCCGAAGTCGATCCTGGCCCCGGCCTCGACCAGCGCCATTTCAGCGATGGACAGGGCCGTCAGGCACATCCCTTCGTTCAGATCCCCCAGATGACCGATACGGAACACCTTGCCCGCCAGCCGTGCCAGACCCGATCCGAAGGAGGCGTTGTAGCGCGCATAGCCGATCCTGATCACATCGCGGGCATCAACGCCTTCGGGCACCCGGATCGCAGAGACGGTATCAGAGTGCAGCAAGGGATGTTCCGCGCACAGATCAAGGCCCCAGGCATGAATCCCGCGCCGGACCCCTTCGGCCAGCCGGTGATGACGGGCAATCACATTGTCCAGCCCTTCGGCAAAGATGCGGTCCAGCGACTTGCGCAGACCGTGGAACAGTTGCGTCGGCGGGGTGTAGGGAAAGTACCCGGTCTCGTTCAGGGTCAGCATGTCCCTGAATTCGAAATAGGCGCGGCGCGAGGTTGCCGTCGCGGCTGCCTCAAGGGCCTTTCCGCTGACGGCAAGAATGCCCAGCCCGGCAGGCAGCATCAGCCCTTTCTGGCTGCCCGTCACCGCCAGATCGACACGCCAGTCATCCATCCGGAAATCGACAGAGCCGATCGAACTGACGCCATCAACGAACAGCAGGGCGTCGTGGCGGCACGCATCCATCACCTGCCGCACTGCCGCCACATCGGATGTCACGCCCGTCGCGGTTTCGTTATGCGTTACGAAGACGGCCTTGATTTCGCCCCTGGTATCGGCCTCAAGGATGCGCGCATAATCGCTGACCGGCACGCCGCCGCCCCAGGGCACGTCGATACAGACCACGTTCAGGCCAAGCCGTTCAGCCATTTCCACCCAAAGATGCGAAAACTGGCCGAAGCGGGACATCAGCACCCTGTCACCGGGGCTTAACGTATTTGTCATCGCGGCTTCCCAGGCGGCGGTGCCAGAACCGGGAAACATCATCACCCGGCCCGAATCCGTCCGGAACAGGCGCTTCAGGTCTGTGAAAAGGCCAAGTGTCAGGTCACCGAAATCCGGTGCGCGCATATCCTGCATCGGCACGTTCATGGCCTGCCGGACTGTTTCCGGCACGTTGGTCGGGCCTGGAATGAAAAGGTGATTGGTGCCGGTCCGCATGTTGTCCTCCCAAACCCTGCGCTGCTGCGACCCCCCTATGCCAGCATCGGCGCTGCCCGCAAGACCCATGCAGGTCCTGCTGTAAACGCGAGAGTTTACATCTTTCACTTTCTGTAACATTATAAACATGACCGGGTTCAGGGTAAGCCCATGCAGAAGACATTCATCGGCCCGCACCTGCGCAGGCTTCGCACCGAACGGGGCGAAACCCAGGGGGCCATGGCCCGCGCGCTTGGGATCAGCACCTCTTACGTGAACCTGCTTGAGAATAACGAGCGGTCCGTCTCGGTGCCGGTGATGCTGCGTCTGTTCGAAGTTTACGGAATCGACTGGCGCGACATCGCGGATGAAGACGGGTCCAGCCAGCTTGCCGACCTGCGGGCCATCATCCAGGACCCGATCTTCGATGCGGGCCGTCCCGACCTTGCCCAGATCAGGGCCGCCCTTGTACACAGCCCCACCCTGGCTTCGGCCTTTCTGACCCTGCATCGGGCCTATCAATCGGCGACGGATCAGCTTCTGGCGCTGTCAGGCGCTGCCGCCGGCGCGGAACCCATCCTTGCCAGTTCGCCCGAATCCGCGGTACACAGCTACTTCCGGCGGCACCGCAATCACTTCCGCGAGCTCGAGGATGCCGCCGAAGCCTTCTGGGGCAGTGACCCCATCGAAACGGACGAGGTCTATTCCCTGCTCAAGCGCCGCCTGCGCGAGCGTCTGGGAATTGCGGTCCGCGTGGTGTCCGTGGCCGACATGCCCAGCACCCTGCGCCGCCATGACGAGGCCCGCCGCGATATCCTTCTGTCCGAGGCGCTGGATTACCCCAACCGCGTCTTCCAACTGGTCCATGTCATCGGTCTGATCGAACAGCGCGCGCTGCTTGATACCCTGCTTGCCCGTTCCGGCCTTGCGGATACGCGCGGGCTGGCCCGGTGCCGCGTCGAACTGGCCAATTACTTTGCCGCCGCCGTGCTGATGCCCTATGGCCCCTTCCTGAAAGAAGCGCGGGCGTCGAAATACGATTTCGACCATCTTGCCACCCGCTTCGGCGTCAGTTTCGAGCAGGCCTGCCACCGGGCCACGACCTTGCAGCGCGAAGGGGCGCAGGGCGTGCCCTTTTTCTTCCTGCGCATCGACAAGGCGGGGAACGTGACGAAACGCTTCAACTCCACCGGCTTTCATCTGGCGGAACACGGCGGGGCCTGCCCGCGGCTTGATGTCCACACCTCGTTCCGCACGCCGGGCCGGATCGTCCCGCAGTTCGTCGAAATGCCGGATTCGTCGCAATACTTCGTCATCTCCCGCACCGTTGACAGGCCCACTTCGGCGCGCCATGCCCAGGACAACCGGCTTGCCGTGGCCATGGGCTGCGCTGTCGAACATGCCGGCGATATCGGTTATGCGGAACAGTTCACGGTGTCAGGTGCCCGGATGACACCCATCGGCATCAACTGCCGGATCTGCCCGCGCGCCAACTGTGACCAGCGCGCCCACCATGCGGCCATCCTGTCGCGCCCGATCGACGAAAGACGGCGCGGGGCCACACGCTATGACAGTTGACAGGGTGCTGAAACGGCACTCCGCCCGCAGGGGCGGTCGGAACAGTCTTGCCGATCCGGGGAAGGGAATTGCCCCTCTGGGCGGGGGACGGTGCCCTGCAGACCGGCAGGTCCGGGAAGGACAGAGGCCAGCGCCCGCCGAGGGCGGGGGGCTTCTGGCCCCCGGCCGGGCAAGGGCCAGCGTGGCGCTGGGGCAGGGGAGATGGCCCCTGCCAGAGTGACCGGGCATTCGCGAGAACGCCCGTCCGGGCGGGAACAGGAAACGCGACCCGCGTTTCCCCCGCCCGCGCGCGACGGTGCCCTGTAGACCGGTCGGTCCGGGAGGGACAGAGGCCAGCGCCCGACCCGGCGGGGGCGAAGCGCCCGCCGGTGGCGGGGCGGGCGCTGGCCGGGGGCTTTGGCCCCCGGCCCGTCCTGATCCCGGCGTGACGCTGTGGCAGGGGCGATAGCCCCTGCCATTGATGCGGTGAAAGTGCTCTCGCTCCTTCGGGCGGGACCAGGAAACGCACCGCGTTTCCCCCGCCCGCGCGGAACGGTCCCCTGTAGATCGGGCGGTCCGGGAGACACAGAGGCCAGCGCCCGACCCGGCGGGTGCGAAGCGCCCGCCGGGGGCGGGTCGGGCGCTGGCCGGGGGCTTTGGCCCCCGGCCGCTCCTGATCCCGGCGCAGCGCTGTGGCAGGACGATGGCCCCTGCCATTGAGGCGGCGATGGTGCCTTCGCCCCTCCGGGCGGGGGAAACGCGACCCGCGTTTCCCCCGCCCGCGCGGGACAATGCCCTGTAGACCGGCAGGTCCGGGAGGGACAGAGGACAGCGCCCGACCCGGCGGGCGTGAAGCGCCCGCCGGGGGGCTTTGGGCCCCGGCTGGCCTGCAAAACCGCTGACTGCCCGAACCTTGTCCCTTGCGCGCGCGGGGGAAGCCTTCATTATTGCTGTCGGCGGGTTCCGGGCGATGCAAGCCCGGATCGCCCTTGGCGAGGCAAAGGGGAACAGATGTCATTCTATGAGGCAATCGATCCGCGCTTCAGCGCCTTTGTGATGTTCAATGCCCCGGTCAAGCAGCTTGCCACCGGCTTTGACTGGGCCGAAGGCCCGGTCTGGTTCGGTGATGCCAACTGCCTGCTGTTTTCCGACATCCCGAATGACCGCATCCTGCGCTGGACACCCGGCGCGGGGCTGACGACATTCCGAAGCCCCTCGAATCACGCCAACGGGCACACGCGCGACCGTCAGGGCAGGTTGGTGTCCTGTGAACATGGAAAGCGGCGGGTGACCCGGACGGAGCCTGACGGCTCGATCACGGTGATCGCCGACCGCTTTGCCGGCAAGCCGCTCAACTCGCCGAACGACGTTGTGGTCAAATCGGACGGGTCGATCTGGTTCACTGATCCGCATTACGGGATCATGACCCATTACGAAGGGCACAAGGCGGAACAGGAACTGCCCTGTCAGGTCTACCGGGTCGATCCTTCGGGCCGGATCGACGCTGTGCTCAGCGATTTCCGCTGTCCGAACGGGCTGGCGTTTTCGCCCGATGAAACCCGTCTGTATGTTGCCGACACAGGCCGGATGTACCACCCCGATCCGCAGCACATCCGCGTCTTCACGGTCGATGGCGCGCGGCTGACGGGGGGCGAGGTGTTTCACACGGTTTCGCCCGGCTGCGCCGACGGCATCCGCACCGACACCGATGGCAACCTGTGGTCATCGGCGGGCGATGGCGTGCATTGCATCGCCCCCGACGGCACGCTTCTGGGCAAGATCCTTGTGCCGGAACTGGTATCCAACATCTGCTTCGGCGGGCGGGCAAAGCATCAGCTGTTCATCACCGCAACGACCGGCCTTTATACCATTGCCTTGAACCGGCAGGGCGCACAGACGCCCTGATCGGCCAGACGCAGATACCCCGACCGATCAGGCTCTCAGGTCCATTTCGCCACCGGGGGCAGGCTCATCAGCACCGCATTGGCGTCATGGCCCGTCTCAAGCCCGAACTTCGTGCCCCGGTCGTAGACCAGGTTGTATTCGGCATAAAGCCCGCGGTGGACAAGCTGGGCTTCCCGGTCGGCCTCGGTCCAGGCCTTATTGCGGCGGCGCTCGACCAGCGGAACGAAGGCGGGCAGAAAGGCCTGGCCCACCGCCCTTGTAAAGGCAAAATCCGCCTCCCAGTCCCCGGTGTTCAGGTCATCGTAAAAGATGCCGCCCACACCGCGCGCGCGGCCCCGGTGGGGCACGAAGAAGTATTCATCCGCCCAGGCCTTGAACTTCGGGTAATAGGCCAGCGAATGCGCGTCACAGGCCGCTTTCAGCTTGGCGTGAAACTGCGCCGTATCCTCGGGCACCTCCAGGCAGGGGTTCAGATCAGACCCGCCGCCGAACCACCAGGCATGCGGCGTCCAGAACATGCGCGTGTTCATATGCACTGCCGGGGCATGCGGGTTCTGCATATGGGCGACCAGGGAAATGCCGCTGGCCCAAAAGCGGGGATCGTCCGCCATGCCGGGCACGCCGCGCGCCGCCATTGCCTTTTGCGCCCGCTCGCCCAAGGTGCCGTAGACTTCGCTGACGTTGACGCCCACCTTCTCGAACACCCGGCCACCGCGCATCACGCTCATCAAACCGCCCCCGCCATCGGCGCGGGCGGTTTCGCTGACCTCGAAGCGGCCGGCCGGCAAATGCGCGGTCGGCCCCGAACGCTGGGTATCCTCCAGCCCTTCAAAGGCGGCAACGATCTGATCGCGCAACTGCCGGAACCAGCCTGCGGCACGGGCCTTGCGGTCATCGAACACATCGGGCATCGGAAACCTCCTTCACGTCCCGCCTTCTGCTAGCACCGAGCGCAGCCGCGCGCTAGGTTCGGACAAACGCCCGAAAGAGTCCGATGCCATGATCCGCCCTGCACTGCTGTGCCTGCCGCTGGCCCTGATGTCCTGCGCAACCCCGCAAGAGCGTTGCATCGCCGCCGTGACACGCGATTTGACCGTGGTGAACGGGCTGATTGCCGAAACACAGGCCAACATTGCCCGTGGCTACAGCCTGGAAGAGGTTGTCATCCAGACACCGACCTGGGTCTATTGCGATCAGCCGGTGCTTGTGCCCCTGCCGGACGGCAGCCGCACCTGGGTCAACGGGGGTGGCATGTGCCTTGATGATTACACCCGCACCTCGACGCGCCCCCGCGCCATCGACCCCGCGCAGGAGCGCCGCAAACTGGACGGGCTGATCACGCAGCAGGCCCTGCTGACACAGCAGGCGACGCCCGCCATCCGGCAATGCCAGATGCAGTACCCGCAATAGCGCTCAGTGTGCCGGGACCTGAACCGGGTCAAGCAGGCTGCGGCCGCCGTCCACGGTCACGATCTGACCCGTCATGAAGGCCGATGCGTCTGACGCCAGAAACTGCACGGTCTCTGCCAGTTCCGACGCCGCCGCGATCCGGCCCATCGGGGTCTGGGCGGTGATCAAATCCTGATATCCGGGGTTTTCCTGCAGGGTGTCCTGCAGGCTCGCGCTCATGACACTGCCAAAGGCAACCGCATTGACCCGGATGCCCTTCGGGGCCAGCACCACCGCCATCGACCGTGTCATCTGATCCAGCGCGGCGCTGGCAATTGAATAGCCCAGCAGTTCCGGCCGCGTCCGGGTTGCCGCAATCGAAGACAGGTTGACGACGGCGCCGACAGGCCCTGTCCTTTCGGATTTCTCGGCCATGGCAATCATCCGCTTTGCCGTCATCTGGGTCAGGCGCAGGCTGGTGATCAGGTTTTGCTGCAACAGCTGTTCGACCGCATCATCGCCGACGCACAGCGGGTCTGAAAGCGCCATCTGGCGGCTGGCATTCACCAGGATGTCGACGCGGTCAAACGCATCCATCGTGGCCGACAGCAGGTTGGCGATGGTCAGTTTTTCCCGAAGGTCGCCCGCAAACATGCGCACCGCGCCCTCGGCGCGCGCCTCTGCGCCAATTTCATCTTCCAGCCGGTCCTCGTCGATGTCGGCGAACATCACATTCGCCCCTTTGTCCAGAAAATGCCGGGCGATGGCCAGGCCGATGCCGTTGGCCGATCCGGTGACAATGGCGGTCTTGCCCGCAATGGAAAGTGACATGGGATCCCCCGGTCCGGAAATCAGCGGCGCGCCCGGACGGGGCGTGACGCATGTACAAGTCGAAAAGCGCCGTCACCGCCGATGTCTTCCACCTCGCGGAAGGTTTCGGTCAGAACGGCGCCATAGGGAAGATGACGGTTGGCCACGAGCCACAGCGTTCCGCCCGGTGGCAGCATGGCGGCGGCGGCCCTGATAAAGGCCGCGCCCAGTCCGGGTTCGGCGGCCCGCGTCACATGGAAGGGCGGATTGCAGACCACGGCATCGATCACACCTTCGGGCCGGAAGCTGACGGCATCGGCCCAGTGGAACCGCGCCCGCGGATCGGTCACATTGCGCCGGGCACAGTCCAGCGCAGCCGCCTCGGCTTCCACCAGATCAAGCTGCCGCACGCCGTCCCGCGCCAGAATGGCACGGGCCAGAAACCCCCAGCCGGCACCAAGATCAACGATCCGGCCCGGAAGCCTGGCCGGCAGCGCCGCCGCCAGCAGACGCGATCCACGGTCGGGACCATCGGCGGAAAACACGCCCGGCATGGTGACAAAGCCGTCTTCCGTCACCGTCTCGACCCCGGCCCAGTCGCTGAACACCGGCCCGGCGGGGAATGAAAACACCCGTCCATGGGCCTTGGCGACAGGGATTGACGTATCGGCCCGCGCCCGGATGTCGCGCAGCATCGCATCGATCCCGTCGGTCTTCTGTCCATCCACGATCACCGGCCCGCCCGGAACAACCCCGGCAGATGCTTCTGCCACCAGCGCGCGGGCCCCGGCCTTGCTGCGCGGCAGGCAGACCAGGGCGGCCGCCGCCTCGTCGGTTGCGCAAACCGTCACGGCATAGCCTGCTGCGGCAAAAGCATCGTAATCCGGGCGAAATCCGGTGATGATGATGACCCTGTCTTTCGGCAGGACCGACAGGTCATCCCCGGTACGGGGCCGGAAGACGTGAATTCTTCCTGTCTCCGGCAGGGTGATCGCGCCACTGTCCAAGGCAAGGGTCAGGCGTGCAGATCGCATGGGCGGCCGCAGGCGGCCTTATTCCTTTTCCATCGTGCATTGCAGCGGATGCTGGTGGCGACGGGCAAAATCCATCACCTGGGCCACCTTGGTTTCCGCCACCTCGAAGGAAAACACGCCGACCACCGCCAGCCCCTTCTTGTGCACCGTCAGCATGATCTCGAACGCCTGCGCATGGGTCAGGCCGAAAAACCTTTCCAGCACATGCACGACGAACTCCATCGGTGTGTAATCGTCGTTCAGAAGCATGACCTTGTACAGGGGGGGACGCTCGGTCCTCGAACGTGTCTTGGTGATGACAGAGGTTTCCCCGTCATTTCCACTGGTCTTTCCCGACATGAGGAAAGGGCGACGCGTCAAGGCAGGCTCCCGGTCAGACTCGGTTTACGGAATAGGACTATATAGCGGAACGGCCCGAAACGAAAAGGGGGCCGCAGGGCGCTTGCAAGACCGGCCTCTGCACGCAAGAACTGTCCGGATGATGAGGATGGCACATGGCACTGACGACCATCGGTTTCGATGCAGACGATACGCTGTGGCATCACGAAACCTATTTCCGGATGACCCAAGGCCATTTTGCCCGCCTGCTTGCCGATCATGCAGACCCTGACCACCTGCTGGAGCGCCTTCTGGAGGCAGAGCGGCGCAATCTGGGGCATTACGGCTTTGGCGTGAAGGGCTTCGTGCTGTCCATGATCGAAACAGCCATCGAGGTGACGCAAGGGCGCGTGCCGGCCACGGTCATCAGCGACATCATCGCTGCGGGCCGCGAGATGCTGTCGCATCCGATCGACCTTCTGCCCGATGCCCGCGCTGCGGTGACGGCGCTGGCCCAGACCCACAGGATCCTGCTGATCACCAAGGGCGACCTGATGGATCAGGACAGAAAGCTGGCCCAGTCCGGCCTGGGGGACATGTTCTATGCGGTGGAGGTTGTATCGGACAAGACCGCGTCGGTCTATGCCCGCGCCTTTGCCCGGCACGGAACCGGCGCGGCGCAGGCGATGATGGTCGGAAACTCTCTGAAATCCGATGTCCTGCCCGCAATCGAAGCCGGTGCCTGGGGGATTCATGTGCCCAGCGGTGTCCCTTGGGCACTTGATGCCGCCGACCCGCCCAACGGCCATCCCCGATACCGCGCGTTGCCCGGCCTTGGCGCGCTTGTCCCGCTTGTGTCGATGCTGGACGGCTAGCTACTGCATCTTGCGGCCCATGCTGGCGGTCCTGCCATATCTGCACATCGGCATTTGTGAGACAGTTCGCAAAACCCTTTGACACAAAGGGGTTTTCGCAGATGGAACCCTGTGCTAACCTGTCTGCGAAGCAGTGAAAGCCCCAAGAAAAAACCGGGGCACCAGAGGCAGGTAAGGACAATCGACGTGACATCGCGTCTGTGGCGGGCTTTTGCCGTTATCTTGGTCGTGGCAGTGACACTTGCTGTCAACGCCGGTTTTTCCGGCTCCGTTCAGGCCGCGCCCTATGCCGCCCTGGTGATGGATGCGCGGACGGGCGAAGTGCTGTATGAAACCAATTCCGAGACCCGCCTGCATCCGGCCTCGCTGACCAAGATGCTGACCCTTTACATCGCGTTCGAAGCCATCGAACGCGGCGAGATTTCGCTTGATACAATGGTCAAGATCTCGAAACACGCTGCTGCCGAACCGCCATCGAAGCTTGGCCTGAAGGCGGGGCAGAGGATTCAGTTGCGCTATCTGATCCGGGCAGCCGCCGTGAAATCCGCCAATGACGCCGCAACCGCCATCGGCGAGGCCATCAGCGGCAGTGAACAGGCGTTTTCGAAACGCATGAACCGCACCGCCAAGGCCATCGGCATGAAGAAGTCCACCTTCAAGAATGCCAATGGCCTGACCCAGGCGGGGCATCTGTCCACCGCCCGCGACATGACCGTTCTGGGGCGTCGGCTGTTCTACGATTTTCCGCAGTATTACAACATCTTCTCGCGCCGGTCGACAGACGCCGGGATTACGACGGTGAACAACACGAACCGCCGCTTCCTGGACAGCTACAAGGGTGCCGACGGCATCAAGACCGGCTATACCAACCCGGCAGGCTTCAGCCTGACCGCTTCGGCGGAACGCGGCGGCAAACGGATCATCGCAACCGTGCTGGGCGGAAAATCGACCGCCCATCGCAACGCAAAGATGGCCGAACTGCTGGATATCGGATTCGGAGAAGCTCCGGCGACTGTCGTTGTCCAGAAACCGGCGGCACCGGATTACGATGCGGTGGCGGATGCCGAAATGAAGGAAGCCGGCGCAGGCAAGACGATCCTCCTTGTGATGGCTGTGGCGAAATCACCGCGCCCCAGATCGCGCCCGGACCTGACGCCGCCGCCGGAAGACCTGATCATCGCCATGCAGGACGGGATCGCCGGCGCGCTGGCCGAAGCAACCGCAGAGGCCACCGATGCCAGGGTGGCGGCGGCAGACAGCACCGATGCCCCGGCAATGCCTGTGCTTGCCGAACCGCAGGCGATGCCGGCAACGGCAGATCAGGCGGTGGCACTGGCCGATGCCGAACCGGCAGGTGCCATCACAAAGCCGGTGCCTGCACCCGTCGCTGAACCCGCCGCCCCCGCCGTGGCAAAGGCAATGGAGGCGGCTCCCCCGGTTTCGCCACCGGTTTCAGCAGCACCGCGTCCGCGCCCGGAAGAAATGTTTGCCGATGCCGCTCCGGTTGCGGAGGCATTGCAGCAACCGCCCGAACTCGTCACCCGGATCAGCACGTCCGGCGGCAGGCATTGGGGCATCAACGTGGGCCGCTACCCGTCGCGCGCCGGGGCGGAACGGCAGTTGCTGCGAACCGCCCTTGCGGAAACGGCCACACTGAACGACGGGTTGCGCAAGGTGGTGGAACGCGGCGGCGGGTATGACGCGAACTTCGTCGGGCTGACGCAGGATCAGGCAGACCTTGCCTGCCGCCGCCTTCAGGCGCGGGCCGTACAATGCTTCACGATGGGTCCTTGACCGGCTTCGGCATTCCCGCCCCGACACAGCCCGCCCTTGCCCCAAGACAGCCCTTTTCCGGCGAAGGGACCGTCAGGGTTTTGGCCGGTCGTCCCAATCCTTGGTCAGGATGCGGCTGGCATCGCCCTGGGGGTCTTCGTACTGGCGGTTTTTCAGCGACCAGAAAAAGGCGGCAAGCCCGATGCCGCCCAGAAACAGCGATACGGGAATGAGGATACCCAGGATCGTCATTTCAGCCTCAGCGCATTCAGCGAAACCGTGATTGATGACAGCGACATCGCCAGCGCCGCAGCCAGCGGCGTTGCCAGCCCGACCAGGGCAACCGGAACAGCAACCACATTGTAAAGGATCGAGATCGCGAAGTTTTCCTTGATCCGCCGGGTCGCCTGCGCGGCAATCCGGGTGGCGTCACCGATCGGGGCCATGTCCTGGCCCAGCAGCACGATATCCGATGCCACCCGCGCCGCATCCAGCGCCGAGGCGGGCGAGATCGAAACATGTGCCGCCGCCAGTGCTGCCGTATCGTTCAGCCCGTCGCCCACCATCAGCACGCGGTGCCCCTGCGCGGAAAGCTGCGCCACCGCCGCCGCCTTTTCCGCAGGCAAGGCACCGGCGGTCCAGCCGGTGATCCCCAGGCGCTGCGCCAGATCGCGCACGGCACCTTCGGCGTCGCCAGAAATCAGCAGCACTTTCTTGCCCTGTGCGGCAAGTGCCTGAACCGCAGCTTCGGCCCCCGGACGCAGGCGGTCGGCAAAGGTGAACGCATGGCTGGCCGCGCCCAGCGACAGATAGGTCGCGGTCACGTCCAGGGGTTCGGCCCCGGTCCAGCCTGCACGGCCCAGCCTTACGCGGCGGCCGCGCCACTGCCCTTCGATGCCGTATCCCGGCACCTCGACAATCCCGCTGACCCCGGCCGCCCCGCCGCCGGCCGCAGCCAGCGCCATGGCAAGCGGATGCGACGATGCGCGGGCCAGGGCAACCGCAACGGCCCGCACCTCGACCGGATGATCCTGCAGGTTGGTCGGCTCGGGCATGCCCAGGGTCAGGGTGCCGGTCTTGTCGAAGACCACGGTGTCAACCTCGGCCAGACGCTCCAGCGCGGTGCCATGCTTGATCAGCAGACCCTTGCGGAACAGCTTGCCGCTGGCGGCCGTCACCACCGCAGGCACCGCCAGCCCCAGCGCGCAGGGGCAGGTGATGATCAGCACGGCGGCAGAGATGTTGATGGCAAAGCGGATATCCCCGCCGGTGATCCACATCCAGGCGGCGAAGGCCCCGAAGGACAGAAGATGAACGCCCGGCGAATAAAGCCGCGCCGCCCGGTCGGCCAGCGAGGTGTAGCGGGTCTTGGCACTTTCGGCGACTGCCACCAGATCGGCCATGCGGTGCAAGGAGGAATCCTTGCCCGCCGCAGACACCCGCAGCGTCAGCAGGCCGGTCAGATTGACCTCGCCCGCGCTGATCACCGTGCCCGGCCCGGCATAGACCGGCAGGCTTTCCCCGGTCAGCAGGGACCGGTCCACCTCGCTGCTGCCTTCGGTCACGATGCCATCGACAGGCATCCGCCCGCCCGGCCGCACCAGCACAAGATCGCCCACCGAAACCCCGGAAACCGGCAGAACCTGTTCGGTTCCGTCGCGCAGCACAATGGCGCGCGGCACCTCCAGGGCGGCCAGCTCTTCGGCGGCAGACCGGGCAACCGCGCGCGTGCGGTGGTCCAGGTAACGCCCTGCGAGCAGGAAGAAGGTCAGCATCACGGCGGCATCGAAATAGGCGTGATGCCCGCCCTTCGTCGTTTCATAAAGCGAGATCGAAGAGGCCAGGATGATGGCAAGGGAAATCGGTACATCCATGCCCAGCCGCCCCGCCTTCAGCGCCGTCCAGGCCGAGCGGAAGAACGGCTGCCCGGCAAAGATCACGGTCGGAATGGCGATGGCGGCGGAAATCCAGTGGAACATGTCGCGCGTCGCGTCTTCCGCCCCGGACCAGACGGCAACCGACAGCAGCATCACGTTCATCATCGAAAATCCGGCGACGCCAAGCCGCATCAGCAGGTCGCGCCCCTGCCGGTCGGTCTCGGTGGCAGACAGCAGCCCGGCGTCAAGCTCGTGCGCCTCGTACCCCAGGAGATTGAGCGCCAGGATCAGCGTTTCGGTCAAGACGGCCGGTTCGGCATCCACGCTGACACGCCGCAGCGTCAGGTTCACCCGCGCGGACCGGACGCCCGGAAGGCTGGCCAGACCGCCTTCGACCGTGGAAATGCAGGCCGCGCAATGCACGCCGGGCAGTGACAGCATGATGCGCCCGCCTGCCGCCACTGACATCGCCGCCAGCCGCTGGGCGGACGGGACAACCGCGCAGGCCGGGCAGGCAGAGGGCGTCGTTTCCAGCCGTGGCAGCGCCGTCATCGCATCACCCCTTTACGAACAGATCAAGCCGCCGGAAGAACCGCGTCCCGTCGGGCGCACGGGCCTCTACCTTCAGCATCCATTTGCCGGGGTTCAGGGCCAGCGGGGCGCGGAAGGCTCCGTTATCCTTGACAAACACCGGATAGCTGTCGTTGCGGGCTTCGGTCGGCCGGCCGACCAGCACCGAAAGGTCACCCACCGGGGCGGGCGCACCCCTGGCATCCGTGAACACCAGCTCCAGAACCTGGCCCCTGCGGTCATAGTCCGCCGCCAGCGACCATCCCAGGGCCAGCTGCGCCGCGCGGTCCGCATCGAAAGTCTGGCTGGCCACGTAGGAATTCGGAACTTCCAGACCCGGAAAGGTTGAAATGGCCTTGTAAGCCAGCAGAAAGTTCACCGCGATGATCACGCCAAAGGCGGAGACGGTGATGACAAGCACCTTGCGCCCGGTCATTTCTGCCATGTCAGTCGTCCTTCTGTTCGGGTTCTTCCCGGTCCAGTCCGTTGAAGATTGTCCTGTGCGAGACACGTTCGTTGGAAACGCGGTCTTCCACCCAGAACGTGACATCGGTGCGCTCGTCATTGGCGGCCGGGCTGCCCGGTTCGGCGGTCAGATACACCCGCTGCGTCTTGGTCTGGTTGGCCGGCACGGTCACGCGCAGCTCTGTCGTGCCTTCCAGCGACACGCGCATCGCCGCGTCCGATGTCACCGAGATGTAAAAGTCGCGGTCTTCGCCATGCTTGTTCAGCAGGCGGAAATCATAGGCATTGCGGATGGACCCGTCCGACAGTGTCACAAAGGTCGGGTTGCGAACCGGTGTCACGTTGACGTCAATCTCGGTGCGCAGGAACAGCGCCACGACCAGGGCAATCCCGACGGTCGCCCAAAGCAGCGTGTAAAGCATGGTCCGAACGCGGAACACATGCGCCCAGACCGACTTTGGCGGATTGCCCGCACGTTCCAGGGCTTCGTCTGTCAGTGCAAGATAACCGATCAGGCCACGCGGCTTGCCGACCTTGTCCATCACGTCATTGCAGGCATCGATGCAGAGCGCACAGGTGATGCAGGCCAGTTGCTGGCCGTTGCGGATGTCGATCCCCATCGGGCAGACGTTGACGCAGGCCATGCAATCAATGCAGTCGCCCTGCCCGTCGGCCACGGGTTCGCCATGTTTCAGCTTGCCGCGCGGCTCTCCCCGCCAGTCGCGGTAGGCGACCGTGATCGAATCCTCGTCCAGCATCGCCGCCTGGATGCGCGGCCAGGGGCAGGCATAGATGCAGATCTGTTCCCGCGCGAACCCGCCGAAGACAAAGGTCGTCATCGTCAGGATGAACATCGTGATATAGGCAACGGGCGGGGCGCTGAAGGTCAGAAGCTGGCCCAGCAGGGTGGGCGCATCGGTGAAGTAGAATATCCAGGCCCCGCCGGTCGCCAGCCCGATCAGGAACCAGACCGTCCATTTGACCGCCCGCTTGCGCAGCTTTTCCATGTCCCATTTCTGGCGGTGCAGGCGGATGCGCGCGTTGCGGTCGCCCTCGATCCAGCGTTCCACCAGAATGAACAGGTCGGTCCAGACCGTTTGCGGGCAGGCATAGCCGCACCACACCCGGCCCAGCGCCGAGGTGAACAGGAACAGCCCCAGGCCCGCCATGATCAAGAGACCGGCCACAAAGTAGAACTCATGCGGCCAGATTTCGATCATGAAGAAGAAAAAGCGGCGCCCGGCCATGTCAACCAGCACGGCCTGATCCGGCAGGTTCGGCCCGCGGTCCCAGCGCAGCCAGGGCGTGACATAGTAGATGCCCAGCGTCACCGCCATGATCCACCACTTCAGCGTGCGGAAATTGCCCTTCACCCGGCGGGGGAACACCGGCTCCCGTGCGGCATACAGGGCTTCTGGCGGACTGTCTTGGGACGTCACAGCATTCTCCGATGGCAACCGGTTGGTGTTTTCCTGTCAGCCCATTCGGGCGACACGGCCATGACCTGGATCAAAAGCAGGTTTCCAAGGGTCATCTTTGCCGGGATGCCCGACCAGGGGCAAGCCCGGACCGCCACTGCGCACGCATCAGATCAGTCCCGGCCACCCCCCGATCCGCGCGGACCGTTCGGGATGGCCGGTGGCAGTGTTCGGGATTTCGCCAATGCGCCATCACTCGCCGCCGCCCAGACTGTGGACATAAAGCGCAACCGACCGGATTTCGGCCTCGCTCAGCCGGGTGTTCCAGTTCGGCATCACGCCAAAGCGGGCATTGGTCACGGTATAGGTCAGGTCCGCCGCCGTGCCGCCATAAAGCCAGATCGCGTCTGTCAGATTGGGCGCGCCCAGGGCCCGGTCGCCTGTTCCGGCTTCGGTATGGCAGGCCGCGCAGTTCTCGGCGAAGACGGTCGCACCTTCGGCGGCCAGGGCCGCATCATGCTCTTGCCCCGAAATGGCAAGCACATGCTGCACCACGGCGTCGATCTGCGCCGGTTCCAGCAGCCCGTCCACACCGAAGGCAGGCATCTGGGAATAGCGTGCCTGGTCATCGGTGGTGTTGCGGATGCCATGCGTGATGGTGGTGTGGATATCCTCCATCGCACCGCCCCAGATCCAGTCGTCGTCCAGAAGGTTGGGATAGCCGCTGGCCTGCACGCCGGCAGCGCCGGACCCGTGGCATTGCGAACAGTTGGTCCGGAACACCGCCGCCCCGGCAGAGGTGGCGAATTGCAGCAGTTCGGGATCGTCCTTGATTGTGGCCAGATCCGCCGCCACCAGCCTGTCGCGCATCGGCGCGTTCGCCGCCTCGAAGCGCGCAATCTCGGCCGCGACATTGGCGCGGGTCGAAAACCCAAGCACACCCGGTGTCGCGCCGCTGATCAGCGGCCAGGCCGGAAACAGGATGGTGTAGATCAGTGCCCAGAGGATCGTTGCGTAGAAGGTCCACAGCCACCAGCGCGGCAGGGGGTTGTTCAGCTCTTCGATCCCGTCCCATTCATGGCCCGTGGTTTCCACCTCGCCGGGTTTGCGGGTGAGGTTGCGTTCACTCATTTCGAAAGCTCCTTCGACGGTCTGTGGGCCGTTTGGGTATCGCGCGCGGGGCTGGCATCATGCCGGAAGATGCTGTTGGCGGCATCGTCATGCATGGCCCGGCTTCCGGGCCGCCAGGCCCAGAAGATGACCAGAACGAAAACAACCGTCAGGGCCAGAAGCATCCAGCTGTCGGCGAATTCGCGCAGCAGGCTGTAGGTTTCCATATCCTGCCCCCTTACCGGCTTGCCACAGGCGTATAGGTTGAAAAATCGACCATCGTGCCCAGCACCTGCAGATAGGCGATCAGCGCATCCATTTCGGAGATACCGGGTGCCGCATCGAAGTTGCGCAGATTGACTGTGCCATAGCGCTCTTCCAGGCCGGCCGTGTCCGCGTTCGGGTCTGACTGCGCCTTGAAGTCCGCCAGCGCGTTTTCAATCATCGCGTCGCTGTAGGGCACCCCGACCATGCGATGCGTCTTCATGATGTCCTGGATGTGGTGCCCGTCGATCAGGGTATCGGCCATGTAGCCGTACTTCGGCATCACCGATTCCGGCACGACCGACTGCGGATTGGTCAGGTGATCCACATGCCAGTCATCCGAATAGCGGTTGCCGACCCGGGCAAGATCCGGCCCGGTCCGCTTTGACCCCCACTGGAACGGATGGTCATACTGCGATTCGGCCGCCAGCGAATAATGGCCATAACGCTCCACCTCGTCCCGCATCGGGCGGATCATCTGGCTGTGACAGACATAGCAGCCCTCGCGCAGGTAGATATCGCGCCCGGCCAGTTCCAGCGGCGTGTAGGGACGCATCCCTTCGACGTTCTCGATGGTGTTTTCCAGATAGAACAGCGGCACGATCTGCACCAGCCCGCCGATTGTCACCACAAGAAAGCTGAGAACCAGCAGCAGCGTGGCATGGGTTTCGATTGCCTTGTGTTTTTCAAGAATTGCCATGGATGGTCCCTCCGGTCATTCAGCGGGAACAGCCGAGGGTGCCGTGGATTTCCTGTCCACAGACGTCACGGTCTTCCACAGGTTGTAACACATGATCAGCGCACCGGCCAGGAACAGCGTCCCGCCCAGCGCCCGCACCACATACATCGGGAACTTCGCCGCAACGGTGTCGGCAAAGGCGTTCACAAGGAACCCGTTGGCATCCACTTCGCGCCACATCAGGCCTTCCATGATCCCCGTCACCCACATGGAACTGGCGTAAAGCACGATCCCGATGGTCGCGAGCCAGAAGTGCCAGCTGACCAGCTGCAGGCTGTACAGCCGTTCGCGGTTCCAAAGGCGCGGGGTCAGGAAGTACAGAACCCCGAAGGTGATCATCCCGTTCCAGCCCAGCGCACCCGAATGCACATGACCAATGGTCCAGTCGGTGTAATGCGACAGCGAGTTGACGGCGCGGATCGACATCATCGGGCCTTCAAAGGTGCTCATCCCGTAAAAGCCGATGGAGACGACCATCATCCGGATGATCGGGTCGGTGCGCAGCTTGTCCCAGGCCCCCGACAGCGTCATCAGGCCGTTGATCATGCCGCCCCAGCTTGGCATCCACAGCATGACGGAAAACACCATGCCCAGCGTGCTCGCCCAGTCGGGAAGCGCCGTGTAATGCAGATGGTGCGGACCGGCCCAGATATACAGGAAAATCAGCGCCCAGAAGTGGATGATCGACAGCTTGTAGCTGTAGATCGGCCGTTCGGCCTGCTTGGGCACGAAGTAGTACATCATGCCCAGAAAGCCCGCCGTCAGAAAGAAGCCCACGGCGTTATGGCCGTACCACCACTGCACCATCGCATCCTGCACGCCCGAATAGACCGGCACGGATTGCGAGGAGAAGAGCGAAACCGGAATGGCCGCGTTGTTCACGACATGCAGCATCGCCACCGTTACGATCATCGACAGCAGGAACCAGTTGGCCACATAGATGTGCGGCTCTTTCCGCGACATCAGCGTGCCAAGGAAGGTCAGCAGGAAGGCAACCCAGACCACCGTGATCCACAGGTCGATATACCAGACGGTTTCGGCATATTCCTTGCCCTGCGTCCCGCCCAGAACATAAGAGGTTGCCGCAAGAACAATCATCAGCTGCCAGCCCCAGAACACGAACCAGCCCAGATTGCCGCCCCAAAGCCGGACAGCGCTGGTGCGCTGCACGATGTAGAACGACGACATGATCAGCGCGTTGCCGCCGAAGGCAAAAATCACCGCGCTTGTGTGCAGGGGGCGAAGACGCCCGAAATTCAGGATGCCTTGGGACCAGGCGGGGTTAAGTTCCGGAAAGGCAAGCTGGAAGGCGATCACCACCCCCACCAGAAAGCCCACGATGCCCCAGAAGGTTGTGGCGATCACCCCCGCCTTGACGACACCATCGTTGTAATTGGCGCTGACGTCCGCAAGCGAAGGCGGATCGCCGACATGGCGAAGCGTCCACAGAAAGGTGATGGCAGCCGCCAGCATCACCACAACGGCGTTGACCATGTAGGGCAGGTCATGCGCGTAGTTGGCCGCAATCGCGGCCCCCACGGCAACGACGGCCAACACGATCAGTTTCAGGTATTCCCACATCTTCGGTCCCTTCGTCCTGGCCAGGTTCGGGTCTGACCCCGACCCGGCACTTTCCGGCTGATGTGCCCTTGTGCCGCCAACACGGCCCGGCGACCTTGATCCATGTCAAGAAAAGCCGGCCCCCGCCTTGATCGAAGTCAAGGCGCTGCGGAAGTTCAGCGGGTTTACTGCACCGACAGCCCATTGGAGTTTCGCCATGTCCTACAAGTCCCTGCTGACCATTCTTACCGACCCTGCAAAGGTAACGCAGGTGCTGGACTCTTCCGTCCTGCTGGCTGCACGGCAAGATGCCCATCTTGATGTGCTGTCGCTTGGCATCGACCGGACCCAGATCGGGTATTCGTATATCGGCGGGGCCGCGGTTCTGGCCCAGGCCTCGATGGACCGCGCCGCAGAGGATGCCGAAAAGCTGGATGCCGCCGCCCGTGCCATTCTGAACCGGCAGGATGTGCGCTGGGCCGCAGAAGCCGCCGTGGCCCAGCTGGGCAGCCTGGGCGCAATCGTATCGACCAAAGCCCGTTTTGCCGATCTTGTCCTGCTGCCGCATCCCTATGGCACCGAGGGTGCCCCAGAAGCAGAGGCCGTTCTGGAAGCGGTCCTGTTTGAAGGTGCCGCCCCGGTGCTTCTGCTGCCGGAAACCCTGCTGTCCGATACCCTTGGCAAACGTGTGGTGATCGCGTGGAATCAGGGGCCCGAGGCGATGGCGGCCATCCGCTGCGCATTGCCATTGCTCAGGCAGGCCGATCTTGTGAACATCGCCGTCATCGATCCGCCGGACTATGGTCCCGAACGGTCCGATCCGGGGGGCGCGCTGTGCCAGATGCTTGTCCGCCACGGCGTCAAGGCCGAGGTTTCCGTGCTGGCCAGGACGATGCCGCGCATTTCTGAAATCCTGGTGCGTCACCTGCGCGACCAGAACGCGGATCTGCTTGTGATGGGTGCCTACGGTCATTCGCGCTTCCGCGAGGCCATCCTTGGCGGGGCCACGCGTGACATGCTGGAAATGGCACAGGGGCCGGTCTTCCTGGCCCGGTGACAAAAGGCAGGCTTTGCGGGGGGCGCCCCTGCCAGACAGTCAGGGCCTGCGGCAGTCAATGCCGCAGGTCGTCAAACCGGATAGCCGCCATCGGAATCGTCACCGGCAACTTCCAGCAGCCTGTCAAAGTCGTTCACCGTGACGTGCCGCTTGCCTTCCAGCGAGATCACCCCGTCGCGCTTCAGCGCCGAAACCTGCCTGCTGACCGTTTCCAGTGTCAGCCCAAGGTAGTCAGCCATTTCTTCGCGTGTCAGCGGCAGATCAAACACGATGGGTCCGGACTTGCGCGGGTTCAGGGACACATCCCGGCGGGCAATGATTGCCAGAAGGCTTGCAATCTTTTCGCGCGCGGTCTTGCGGCCAAGAAGAAGCATCCATTCGCGCGCCGCATCCAGCTCGTCCAGGGTCATTTCCAGCAGGCGCTGACTGATATGAGGGGTGCTCAGGATCAAATCCTCGAAGGGTTTCTTGCGAAAACAGCACATCAGCAGGTCGGTCGTCGCCGTCACGTCATAGGCCGCCGTGCTGCGGCCGGGACGGCCCACGAAGTCAGACGGCAAAAGCAGGCCCACCATCTGGCGGCGGCCATCCTCCATCGTCTGGGTCAGGGTTGCGATGCCGGAAACAACCGAGGCCACGAAATCCATCCGGTCGCCTGACCAGATCACGGTCTGTCCGGCCTGGAAACTGCGGTAGTATTTCATCTGCTCCAGCCGGGCCAGTTCATCACTGTCACAGCGTGCGCATACCGCCCTATGCCGGATGGTACAGCTGCCACAGTCCTGCAGATGCGGAAGAATGACCGGTTCCCGAAGTGCCATGAAGTCTGTTCCCGTTTGATCTGCATCAAGGCAGGGCATACCGTCAAATTTTAGTCTATACGAATGGACACTCATTCGCAACTCGCGCGGCATGGCCTGTTCGATGCCCGCGTTCCCCGGTATACCAGCTATCCGACAGTACCGCATTTTGGCGCGACGATTGGCGGGGCTGCGTTTTCGGACTGGATCGAATCGATCCCCGCAGGTTCCGCCATTTCGCTTTACCTGCATGTGCCCTTCTGCCGGCGGCTTTGCTGGTTTTGCGCCTGCCGCACGCAGGGAACACACAGCATCGATCCGGTCATCGCCTATGTCCAGACCCTGAAACAGGAACTGGCCCTTCTGGGGCAGCGCCTTGCGCCCGCAATCACCCTGGCGCGGCTGCACTGGGGCGGCGGCACGCCCACGATGATCCCGCCCGACCTGATCCGCGATCTGGCCGATACGATCTTCAGCCTGGCCCCGCTTGCGCCGGACGGCGAGTTTTCGGTCGAGATCGACCCGAACGAAGTCGATGCCCCCCGGCTTGATGCCCTTGCCGCAGCGGGCATGACCCGTGCCTCGATCGGGGTGCAGGATTTCGACCCCGAGATCCAGCGCACGATCGGCCGCGACCAAAGCCATGACCTGACCAGGTCCGTCTCGGACATGATCCGCGACCGGGGCATTCACAGCCTGAACGCCGATATCCTGTACGGCCTGCCGCACCAGACAACGCAGCGGATCGCCGAATCGGTACAGAAGCTGCTTGCGCTGTCACCCGACCGTGTTGCCCTTTATGGCTATGCCCATGTGCCCTGGATGTCGCGCCGCCAGCAGATGATTCCGTCCGACACCATCCCGAAACCGGAAGAACGCCTGTGCCTGTTCGAAACGGCGCGTCGGCTGTTCACCTGGGATGGTTACGCCGAAATCGGCATCGATCATTTCGCGCGGCCCGACGACGGATTGGCCATCGCTGCGGCGACCGGGCATCTGCGCCGCAACTTTCAGGGTTACACCGATGACACTGCCCCGGTCCTGATCGGTCTGGGGGCCTCGTCGATCTCGCGCTTTCCGCAAGGCTATGCGCAGAACGCCAGCGGCACATCCGAACATGCCAAAGCAATCCGCGCGGGCCGGTTTTCGACCCGGCGTGGCCATGCCTTTGCGGGGGAAGACCTGTTGCGCGCCCGGATCATCGAGGCGCTGATGTGCGATTTCCGCGTCAGCCGCGCCGAATTGCTGCGCGACTTCGCGACTACACCGGCACGCCTTGATGATCTGTTCGCTGCCGCGAGGTCCCGGTTCGGCGATTTCTTCGAGGTGACGGCACAGGGTGCCGCCATATCCGCGCCGGGGCGGCCCCTGACCCGGATGATCGCGCGGATGTTCGACGAATACGACCACGGCACCGCCCGGCACAGCGCCGCAGTCTGATCTGCGCAAGTCCCCGCGCGGCATGGTGCCGCGCCGTCAGACCGCCGCTGTCTGGCCCGCCGTTGTCTGGCCCGGGGCGGTCTGGCCCCCGTCCGGGCCGAAAGCCGCGGCCAGAAGCGCCCGCGTATAGGCGTGCTGCGGGTCTTCGAACACCTGCGCGCCGACGCCCGCCTCAACCACGTCTCCGTCCTTCATCACGATCACCTTGTGCGCCAGCGCCCGCACCACGCGCAGATCATGGCTGATGAACAGATAGGCCAGCCCCCATTTGCGCTGCAGCGCGCGCAGCAGATCGACGATCTGCACCTGCACGGTCATGTCCAGCGCGCTTGTCGGCTCATCCAGCACCACCAGCTTGGGGTGCAGGATCATCGCGCGGGCAATCGCCACCCGCTGGCGCTGCCCGCCCGAGAATTCGTGTGGATAGCGTCCCATCGCGGCGGGGTCCAGACCGACCTCGGTCATGATGTCGGCCACCATCTGGCGTTTGTCCCGGCCCGGCTCCACCCCGTGTACGCCCAGACCCTCGGCGATGATCTGTTGCACCGTCATCCGGGGCGACAGGCTGCCGAACGGGTCCTGAAACACGATCTGCAAATTGCGGCGCAGATCGCGCAATTCCCTGCGATGCCGCGCCTGCAAGTCCTGCCCAAGGAACACCACCGGCCCGGTTGACGGGATCAGCCGCAGAATCGCCAGCGCCAGCGTGGTCTTGCCCGATCCGCTTTCGCCCACGATCCCCAGCGTCTCGCCCGCGCGCACCGACAGGGTGGCGTCGTTGACCGCCTTCACATGGCCGACCGTGCGGCGCAGAAAGCCGCGATGGATCGGGAACCACACGCGCAAACCTTCGGTCCGCACAATTTCGGGCGCATCCGCCGCAACCGGGTCGGGGCGGCCCGCAGGCTGTGCCGCCAGCAGTTTTTGCGTATAGGGATGTTTCGGTGCCGCAAAAATCTGCGCCGCCGGCCCCTGTTCCACAATCGCGCCGCCCTGCATCACGCAGACCCGGTCGGCAATGCGCCGCACCACGCCAAGGTCATGGGTGATGAACAGCAGGCTTAACCCCTCGGTCCGCTTCAGATCGGCCAGCAGTTCCAGGATCTGCGCCTGGATGGTCACATCCAGTGCCGTGGTCGGCTCGTCGGCAATCAGCAGGTCCGGCCCGTTGGCCAGCGCCATGGCAATCATTACCCGCTGCCGCTGCCCGCCCGACAACTGGTGCGGATAGGCATCCAGACGGCTTTCCGCCTCGCGGATGCCGACCTTTTGCAAAAGCCCGATGATCCGTGCCCGCGCGGCATCCCCGGTCAGGCCCTGATGCAGCGCAAGGCTTTCGCCCAGCTGTGTGCGGATGGTGTGCAGGGGGTTCAGGCTTGTCATCGGCTCCTGGAAGATAAAGCTGATGTCATTGCCGCGCACCCGGCGCAGGTCCGGCTCTGCCGCCCCCACCATTTCGGCGCCGTTGTAGCGCACCGATCCCGTGACAACCGCGCTGTCGGGCAGCAGCGAAACCGTTGACAGCGCCGTCACCGATTTGCCCGATCCGCTTTCGCCCACCAGCGCCACCGTCTCGCCCCTGCCGACAGAGAAACTCACCCCGTTGACCGCGTCGATGATCCGGCCATCCTGACGGAAGCGGACGGAAAGGTTGCGCACCTCCAGCACGGTTCCGGGCGCGGTCATCGGAAGGTCTTTCGCGGATCAAAGGCGTCACGGATGCCCTCGAAGATGAAGACCATCAGGCTGAGCATGATGGCAAAGGCAAAAAAGGCGGTGAACCCAAGCCAGGGTGCCTGCAGGTTCTGCTTGGCCTGCAGGGTCAGCTCGCCCAGGGACGGGGAAGACGACGGCAGGCCAAAGCCCAGAAAGTCCAGCGCGGCAAGCGATCCGACCGTTCCGGTGATGATGAAGGGCAGCATCGTCAGCGTGGCGACCATGGCATTGGGCAGAACATGGCGGAACATGATGACCCGGTCCGCCACGCCCAAAGCGCGGGCGGCGCGCACATATTCGAAATTCCGCGCCCGCAGGAATTCGGCGCGCACCACGCCCACCAGGCCGGTCCAGCCAAACAGCACCATCAGCCCGACCAGCAGCCAGAAATTCATCTGCCAGACCGCCGCCACGATGATGATGACATAAAGGCTGGGCGTGGACCCCCAAAGTTCGATGATCCGCTGAAAGGCAAGGTCGGTCAGCCCGCCGAAATAGCCCTGCACCGCCCCCGCCGTGATGCCGATGACCGATGTCAGGAAGGTGACGATCAGCGCAAAGGCCACCGACAGGCGAAAGCCGTAGATCACCCGCGCCAGCACATCGCGCGCCGTGTCATCGGTGCCCAGCCAGTGGCGCGCATCCGGGGGCGACGGGGCGGTGCCCTGAATGTCGTTGACGGTGTTGAAGCTGTAGGGAATGGGCGGCCACAGGAGCCAGCCCGCCTGCACCGGTTCGCCCGCCGCCGTGCCGCTGGCCCGCGCCTCGGCCAGAATGCCCGCCGGGTCGTCCCAGCAGGCCTGCGATCCGGCCGCGACGATCAGGCACTGCACCTCGACGTCGCGATAGACGGCTTCGGTCTGGAAATCGCCGCCAAAGGCGGTTTCGGGATAGAACCGCAGGACCGGCAGATAGAAGGCCCCGTTGTGCCGCACCAGCAGCGGCTTGTCATTGGCCAGCACCTCGGCGAACAGCGACAGCCCGAACAGGACCGAAAACAGCACAAGCGACCAGAAGGCGCGCCTGTTGGCGCGGAAGTTGCGCCAGCGGCGCTGGTTCAGCGGGGACAGCGCCATGATCTATCCCCTCCGCTCGAAATCGATGCGCGGGTCGATCCAGACATACATCAGGTCCGACAATATCCCCATCAGAAGGCCCATCAGCCCAAAGAAGAACAGCGTGCCGAAAATCACCGGATAGTCGCGCGACACCGCCGCCTCGAACCCCAGCCTGCCCAGCCCGTCCAGCGAAAAGATCGTCTCGATGATCAGGCTGCCGCCGAAGAACACGGCAACGAAAACCGCCGGGAAGCCCGCGATCACGATCAGCATCGCATTGCGGAAGACATGGCCGTAAAGGACGGCGCTTTCGGTCAGCCCCTTGGCGCGGGCGGTCATCACATACTGCTTCTTGATCTCGTCCAGAAAGCTGTTCTTGGTCAGCAGCGTCAGCGTGGCGAAGGATGCAATGGTCGATGCCAGCACCGGCAGGGTGATGTGCCAGAAGTAATCGGCGACCTTGCCCAGCATCGAAAGCTGGTCCCAGTTGTCCGATGTCAGCCCCCGCAGCGGGAACCATTTGAAATAGGACCCCCCCGCAAACAGCACCAGCAGCAGGATGGCGAACAGAAAGCCGGGAATCGCATAGCCCACGATGATTGCGCCGCTGGTCCAGGTATCGAATGGGGTTCCGTCCTTGACCGCCTTGCGGATGCCCAGCGGGATCGAAATGAGATAGGCGATCAGCGTGGACCACAGGCCAAGGGTGATCGACACCGGCATTTTTTCCAGCACCAGATCAACGACAGAGATCGAGCGGAAATAGCTTTCGCCGAAATCAAAGCGCATATAGTTCCACATCATGTCCAGAAAGCGCTGAAGCGGCGGCTTGTCAAAGCCGAACTGACGTTCCAGATCGGCGATGAATTCGGGCGGCAGCCCGCGCGAGCCGATATAGCGCTCATCCCCGCCCGAGGCCTCAAGGCTCGCCCCGGCATCGGTCCCGCCCGAGATGGTCTGGAACGCATCCCCGCCGCCTTCCAGCCGCGCCAGCACCTGCTCGATGGGTCCGCCCGGCACGAACTGGGTCAGGGTGAAGTTGATGACCATGATCCCGAACAGCGTGGGGATGATCAGCAGCAGGCGTCGAAGGATGTAGGCCCCCATCTCAGCGCAGGGCACCTTGCGATTTCAGCAAGCCGAGCTTCGCGTCGTCTGACCACCAGAACCCATCGCCACGCGCATAGGGCGGCTGCTCGGGCGGCTGGCCGAACACGTCCCAGTAGGCGACAAGGTATTTGCCGCTGTACCAGTTCGGCACCCAGATGCCCTTCTGCCGCAGCACCCGGTCCAGCGCCTTCGCCCGCGCATCCAGTTCTTCACGGGTCTTGGCCTGGATCACCTTCTCGATCAGCGCATCGACCACCGGGTCGGCGATACCGGAAAGATTGGCCGATCCCTTCGCCGTCGCCGCTTCGCTGCTGAAGATTTGGCGCAGCTCGATCGAAGGGCTGAACGACATCGTGAAGCGGCCGGTCATGATGTCGTAATCGAAATCCTTCTTGCGCTGCTGCATCTGTGCCGCATCGACAAGGCTGAATGTCGCGTCGATCCCGATCTTGCGCAAGTTCGACACGAAGGGATCGATCACCCGCGCGAAGGACTGGGTATCGTCGATCAGCGCGATGCTCAGCACCTCGCCCTTCGCATTTCGCCGGATACCGTCCGCACCCACCTTCCACCCCGCCGCATCCAGCAGCGCCGAGGCCTTGCGCATGTTGCCCCGGTCAAGCTGGGTCTTGCCGGAAAGCGGCGGCGCATAGGCGGGTTCGGTGAAGATTTCAGGTGGCAGGCCGTCGCGGAATTCTTCCAGCACCGCCAGTTCCTCGCCCTGGGGCAGCCCTTCGGCCTGCATCGGAGAATTCTCAAAGAAACTGTCGGTGCGCTTGTAAAGGCCGTAGAACAGCGTCTCGTTGGTCCATTCGAAATTGAACATCAGCCCGATGGCTTCGCGCACGCGCGGGTCGGCGAATTTCTCGCGCCGCAGGTTGAACCAGAAGCCTTGCGTGCCCGAGGGCGTGTTGTCGGCCAGTTCCTTGCGGATGACCCAGCCCTTGGTCAGCGCCGGAAAGTCATAGCCCGTGGCCCAGATCAGCGATGAGAATTCCTGGTGGAAAAGATACCCCCCCGCCTTGAACGCCTCGAACGCTGCCGTGCGGTCGGCGTAGTATTCGTAGACGTAGCAGTCGAAATTCGCCGCTCCAATGCTGACCGGCAGGTCGCGGCCCCAATACTCCGGGTTGCGGCAATATTCGATGGACCGTCCGGGGTCGGCGGACTTGATGACATAGGCCCCCGACCCGACGGGCGGCACCATCGTGGATTCGCCGAAAGGCACGGTGTTGTAGTAGTGCTTGGGCAGGATCGACAAGCCCCCGGCCAGCGCCGGAAGGTCGCGCGTGGCCACGCCGGGTTTGAAGGTGAACTTCACCCTGTGCGGGTCCAGCGCCTCAACCGAAGCGATGTCCTTGAGCATGATCTTGTAGCTCGGCTGGCCCTGTTCCAGCAGCGCGTGCCAGGTGAAGACTACGTCGTCGGCAGTGATCGGAACGCCGTCGGAGAACCGCGCCTCGGGGCGCATGTTGAAGATCACCCAGTTTCGGTCGGGCGGATATTCTAGGCTTTCGGCGATCAGGCCATAGGCGGCATTCGGCTCGTCCGGGGCACCTGTCAAAAGGCTGTCATAGATCAGCGTCAGCCCCTGCGCGGGTTCGCCTTTCAGGATGAAGGGATTGAGGCTGTCGAAGGTCTGGCTCGCTCCGGTGCCGAGAAAGGTCATCCGCCCGCCCTTGGGCGCATCGGGGTTCACATAGTTGAAGTGCGCGAAATCCGCCGGATATTTCAGATCGCCAAAGGTCGAAATCCCATGCGCGGTGATCACCGTTTCGGCGCGCGCCGCCAGGGTGAAGGTTGCAAGGACCAGCAATGCCGCCCCGGCCACCAGGGCGGTGCGCTGCGGACGGTCATCGATCCTGCTTGCCCAAACAGCGGCATCCCTGCGGCCTTCGGTCATCCGGCAACTCCTTTTCTCCTGGCGGCCTGCGCCGCTTTGCCAACTCATTGACAGGAAATTGCCGTTTGTCGATGGTCCTGAACGCGATCACGGCGCTGGTCGCGCGCTTGTGTCCCCGGCGTGAGCCGCAATGACAAAGGCCGCCCACAGGGGCGGCCGTGACATGCGCGATCATGCCCGATCCGTCAGGGGACTGACGCAAGATAGGCGATGACATTCGCGCGGTCTTGCACCTTGGGCAGGCCGGCAAAGCTCATCTTGGTTCCGGGCATGTAGCCCTTGGGGTTTTCCAGAAAGCCGTTCAGGTTTTCGGCTGTCCAGGACTGGTCGGCCACCGCAAGGATCGCTTCGGAATAGCCAAAGCCCGCAACCGCCGCCTTGGCACGGTCCACAACGCCATTCAGGTGCGGCCCGGTGCCATCGGTGCCGTCCATCTTGTGGCAGGCCTTGCACTTTGCAAACACCTTCTCGCCCGCCCCGGCGTCTGCGGCGGCAAAAACCTCGGCAAAGGCAGGGCCGGCGTCGGCAACTTCTGCCGTCGCCTCGCCCTCGCCGGTGTCGATCAGATAGGCCTGTTCTTCCGCCGCGCCGCCATGCCCGCCGCCCATGTAGAACAGGGCAGACCCGGCCCAGCCGATCAGAAGGAAGACCAGCAGCGATCCGCAGAACGCGCCCAGCGCCTTGGTTAAGGTCATCGTATCGAACATCTCGGCCGGTTCCCTGATTGTCGTTCCGCGCGGGTATCTACCCGCTTCCCCTGCCCGGTTTCAAGGTGTAGTAGCGCGACGAAACGCCCCTGGGGACAGGTCCGTGTCCGAAATGCCCGGACCCGCCAGAGAACGGAGCCGCCATGACCGCGCAAGCAACCGGACGCATCGCGTTTCAGGGTGAACCGGGTGCCTATTCGCACGAGGCCTGCCGCCACGCGCGCCCCGGCATGGAAGCCCTGCCCTGTCGCACCTTCGAAGACGCCATCGAAGCGGTGCGCAAGGGTGAGGCGGACCTTGCCATGCTGCCGGTGGAAAACTCCACCTATGGCCGGGTTGCCGACATCCATTCGCTGCTGCCCGGCTCGGGGCTGCACATCATCGATGAAGCCTTCGTGCGGGTGCATATCAACCTGCTGGCCCTGCCGGGCACACCGCTGTCGGCTGTCAGATCGGCAATGAGCCACACCGTCCTGCTGGGCCAGTGCCGCGAATTCCTGCGCGGGCACGGTCTCAAGGCGGTGACCGGCGCGGATACTGCCGGGTCTGCCAGGATCGTCGCGGAACGGGGCGATCCGTCCCTTGGGGCGCTGGCCTCGGAACTGGCGGGCGAAATCTACGGCCTTAACGTTCTGGCGCGGAAGATCGAAGATCAGGCGAACAACACCACGCGCTTTCTGGTCATGTCGCCCCGGCCAGACCTGAACCGGCGCGGCGCGGGCGGCATGATGACCACCTTCACCTTCCGGGTGCGCAACATTCCGGCGGCCCTTTACAAGGCGATGGGCGGTTTTGCCACCAATGGCGTGAACATGACCAAGCTGGAAAGCTACATGGTCGGCGGGTCATTCACCGCGACCGAGTTCTATTCGGACATCGAAGGCCACCCGGATGATGCCAATGTTGCCCGCGCGCTGGAAGAGTTGCGCTATTTCACCAGCGCGGTGAACATCCTTGGCGTCTACCCCGCCGACCGCCGCCGGGGATAGCAGGGTGCTGAAAAAGTGCCGGCCGCAGGAACTGCCCGAGCGCATAGCGGGAACCTCTTGCGCCCCGCGCGCGCTTTGCGCATCCTGGCAGGGGCCATCGCCCCTGCCACGGAACCACGCTGCCCCTTGACCGGCCGGGGGCCAAAGCCCCCGGCCAGCGCCCGACCCGCCCCCGGCGGGCGCTGGCCTTTGGTTGGTTCAGGATCTACCGGTCTACAGGGCACCGTTGCGCGCGGGCGGGGGAAACGCGGGTCGCGTTTCCTCATCCCGCCCGGAGGGGCGAAAGCACTGTCACCGCTGCAATGGCAGGGGCCATCGCCCCTGCCACAGCGCCACGCCGGGATCAGGACCGGCCGGGGGCCAAAGCCCCCGGCCAGCGCCCGACCCGCCCCCGGCGGGCGCTTCCCGCCCGCCGGG
>JADCEL010000072.1 GCA_020250125.1 Rhodobacter sp. | reverse complement strand
GAATCGCGTTTGAAACTGTCAGGCCGTGTTCATGAAGAAATCTGGTGAAATTCGCCGTAGAACTCGACCAGAAGCGCCCTTTTGTTCCATGTATGTTCACGTTTAGAAGCACCGAGATCTCAAACGCGATGGCCCTGGGTTGCTAATGAGAGCCCAGATAGCCAATGCTTCGGCCTGAATAGCCTACCCCCCGAGCAACTCTGGCCCAATTCGGTGAAATTCGTTAACTTGCTTCGCCGTCTGGAAGCCGAGACAGGCCGAAGTGTGCAAATAGTCTCAGGTTTCCGTACCCCGGCATACAATCTCTGCAGCGGTGGGCTCTACTCTTCCAGTCATCAGGATTTCGCTGCTTTTGACATCCGGTTAGTGGACAGTCAGACGTTCACTGAGAGCTACAGCACATTGACCTCCGCGCTCGAGCGGCTTGAAGATGAAGGTTGGACCACCTTGCGTGCGGCGTCCGAGGCAAGAGCTCCGATCGTGCACGTCGAGCCGCAACTCGGAAAGTGGCATGCTGTTATTTCTTCGTATAATTCCGATGCTCGCGGGTGCGCTCTGGCTCGCGATGACGTCGACCAGTTTGCAGAGCTACTTGTTGGCTCTGTATTTGACAGGCGGGAGATTCTTGTCGCGCGAACACAGATCTCCAATCACTACGCTGTTTCAGTAGACTTCAACAACGACGCCAGATCGGCAGAGGTCGCTGCGGCTGAAATCCAGAGGCTGTCAGAACGCAGCAGTGATCGTCGTACTGGCAGCGATTCATTTGTGCAAGAGAACCGCAGTTGGGTCTTGGATCCTGATTGCGCGTACGTGCGGGTAATTCAGTAATGTTGGTTGTTGGAGGTGACTTCTTGATTTTTTGAAAACGCAACGGCAAGTGTCATTTCTTGGTTCCATCCACTTTGGTTCGTTTTTAGATTTTTTATGTTCCCCGATATTCATAACTTCCTGAAGTAGTATTTTATGGGCGCATAGCGTGCGTAGCCAAGAGTCATTTGCCAGAGAAGGTTCGACGGCAGTCACGTCCCCTCCGCCAACGCGACTCCGGTCGAACCGTCTCTGGCACCAAACGCACGGTTAACGATTTCCAACTCAAACCGATGTAGGTTTCCGTCAACTCCAAGGGGAAGCCATGAGTTCATTCGCCAATTTCAGCCAGTTCATCCGTCATGGAGGCCAGGCGAGCATCACCCTGAGTCTGCGCGCGGCTGATTTGCCGCTGGAGCTGAAGCAGTCGTCGCTTGACCCGGCCAGCGTTGCTGCTTTTGAGGAGCGCCTGCGCGAACTTGCTGCTGAAAACTGGTCCGGCATCACGGCAGCCCTTTGGCGGGCTGGCATTGAGGCCGACCCAGCCGCAGAAGACATCGAGGCCGAAATTGGTCAGGCGCGGGCGACATATTCCGATCAGGCTTCCGCGATCCTGTCAGCTGGCGACCCATCTGTTTCCGAAGCAGACCTCGCCACATTGTCGGATTGGCTGGCGCGGCGTTTCCTGACCGAGATCAATGAACGGCGTCAACGTGACCTGGGAGTGACCCACTACATCTGGCGGAGCCTGGATGATCCCAGGGTTCGAACGGCGCATGCCGAGCGGGATGACAGACTCTTCTCCTGGGATGACCGCTTCAGCGACGGGCACCCCGGCCATGGCTACAACTGCCGCTGCACGGCCGAACCTGCAATCCTGGACGGAGCAATCCTGCTGACAGAAGTTACGCTTTCGGAAGGCCTGTCGAACCGGATCGCCGATGCGCAAGGAGCAGGTTTGGCTGATGCGGCGGCGGACGCGGCAGCAGGCGGGGTCGAGACGCTTTACTCCACAATCCGGTTCTCCTGGCTCGGCTATCGGCGGCTCTTCGGAGTCAGCACGCCCGAGGAAGAGGCCGAACGCCTTGCAATGCGCGCGGGGCTGATCCGGACCATCGACACGATCATCACCCTTGATGCCGAAACCGCACGCAGCATGGCCGAGGCGTTTGTCGACTGCTTCGACGCCCGCCATGCCGACTTGCGCCTGCTTGACCTGGAACACCGTCTGGGGCTTGTCCCGGAAGAGTCCCTGCTGCGCGCCTGCCGGCAGGTGGCGTACCTTGATGCGTCGGTGACACTTGGGGCCACTGCCCTGACCACCGTTGCGTCGCGTCTGGGAATCGGCGTGGCGCGGCTCAGGCCAAGGGATGCCATCGTTGCTTTGCGCACGGCTGCCGCGCGTTACGACGGGATGATCGGCATGCGTCGGGCGACTGTTGTCTCCTATGTGTCCCGCCGCTTTGCCGACCTGTCCACCCAAGGCCACGGTCCGCAACGCCACGAAGGTGCCGTGACAAGGGCGATGCTTGAGGCGCGTGTTCTGCGCGGGATAGACCCGATGACCGGGACACGGATTGATGGCGAAACAGGGGGTCGGCATCGAGCGCCACGTGCAGCGTCGAGATTTACCTCGCCCGAAGCCTTTGTGGCTGCAGAAAACCATGTTCGCAGTACGCCTGAATATCGCGCTGCGCGCGACGCGGCACTGTTTGATCCGGCATATCAGCGCGGAGCTTTTGAGGTCGTCGTCAGAATCGAAGATGCTTTGGGACTCAATTTGCTTACATTGGTGGAAGGGGTCATTCGCATCGGCCACCGCGGCGGTCCTGAACCCCTGGCCGCGATGGATTTCGATGGCGGCCTCGTCATTGCTCGTTTCAGAATTGCCGCCGATGGCGAGTCGCAGCTTGTCACGATGCTTCCGGTTGGGAGGCGCGAATGACCGTTCCGTACGAATTCATGATGACAGCTCACCTGTTCCTGCACACTGACAATTATCAACCGCATGAGTTGAAGGCGGCAGTTGCGGAAAAGTCTGAATGGATCGAGCGCGTCCAGCGGCAGTTTGACGAAGTGCTGCGAACGCGTTCGGTGACAGTTGACTGGTATGCAGATCATGCCAACGAATTGTTTGATGACGAGGAAACCTTGTACCGCTATCTCAATGAGGTCTACGACTACGTGTTTCGGGACGGGCCCTGGCCAGTGACTGAAAGTTGACGACCGCCCAGAGAAGGTTCGACCGCAGTCGCGTCCCCTCCGCCAAAACTCAATCTGAGTCATGTTCTCCCTGTGGCAGAAGGGTGCTCGGGATGGCGATACCTGAGAACTGCGTCGAACGCGCAACAGCCTGAGCTGCATCCAAACGTTTCCTTGTTTGCCGGAGGTTATCCGACGCGTCACCCGCGATCCTGCAAGGGCAGGACATCATTCGTCCGGTCTTGAACCAGGCTTTCAGGGCAGCGCCGGGGGCACCAGCCCCGTGCGCCGGGCCAGATCCGCCAGCGCGGCGCGCGCTGCAGGCGTCCAGTCGGCGGCGCGGGCGGCATAGAGCGTTGCCTCGGAGCGGTGGACGAGGCCGTCGAACAGGGTCTTGAGGTGGTTCGCCCGCAGCGTTTCCCCGGTCGAGGTGATGTCGGCAATCGCCTCGGCCGTCAGGTTCTTCACGGTGCCCTCGGTCGCGCCAAGACTGTCGACAAGCTGGTAATCGGCCACACCCTGACCGGCGAGAAAATCGCGCACCAGCCGGTGATACTTGGTGGCGATGCGCAGCCGGTGGCCATGCACCGCCCGGAAGGCGGCGGCAACCGCATCAAGATCGTCCAGCGTATCGACATCGATCCAGGCGGCGGGCACCGCGATGATCAGATCAGCCTGCCCGAAGCCCATCGGGGCAAGCTCGGCCACCTGCATGTCCCAGTCCGCCAGCCTGTCGCGGACCAGATCGGACCCGGTCACACCCAGATGGATGCGCCCCGCCGAAAGTTCGCGCGGAATCTCGCTGGCCGAAAGCAGCACCAGTTCGGCACCGTCCAACCCGTCTATGCTGCCGGAGTATTCGCGTTCCGATCCGGACTGGCGCATCGTCAGGCCCCGCGCACCGAACCAGGCAAAGGTCCTGTCCATCAGCCGCCCCTTGGACGGCACCCCGATCTTCAGCGTCATGGCGCGGCCCTCAGCGCCGCGACCAGACCGGGGCGGATCACGCCGCCGACCGCCGGGATCGACCGGCCCTGCCCCAGAACGGCCGTCAGCGCATCATAGCGCCCGCCGCTGGCCACCGGCGGCCAATCGGGGCGGTCGGCGTGAAAGCTGAAGACGAAACCATCATAGTATTCCAGCGTGCTGCGCCCGTGACTGGCCTGAAACGGCAGGGCGGCGGTGTCGATTCCAAGGGCGGCCAATGCCGACAGGCGGTCTGAAAAACGCCCGACGGCCGGCGCTATGCTGGGAAGGCTGGCCGCGATGTCCTGAAGCCGCGCCAATGCCTCCGGAGCGGCCCCGCTGACGGCAAGAAGGTCATCCAGCAATGCGGCCTCGCGGTGCGAAACCGGCGGGGCGGCGCTGTCTTCGATCAGGCTGCGGGCGCGGGCGGCGACCTCTTCGGGGGTGCGCAGGCCGATGAAGGGGCCTGCCGCCTGCATCAGCGCCTCTGGCGTATCCGACCGCAGACGGTCCAGCAGCCGCAGGCGGGCGGGCGGCGGGGCGGTGCGGCCCGCAAAGCGGTCCAGCAGCGCGCGGAACCGGGCCGGTCGCCAGACATGGCGCAGAAGCGCGGCCTTGCGCCGGTCAGTGGTATGCAGGCCGCGCACGGCGGCCAGCAGAATGCCCATATCGCCGGTGGCCGGGCGCAGTTCCAGCGGGGCCAGCAGGCGGTGGAACAGCGCGAATGCTTCGGCATCCGCCGTGGCCGGGGCTTCGCGGGCGAACACCTCGTACCCTACTTGCAGATATTCGCTGGCCCGGGCACCGATATGGTCCTGCTTGCGGAACACTTCGCCCCGGTAGCAGTAGCGCGCGGGTTCCGCGCCATGGGCCATGTGCATCTGCACCACCGGCACCGTGAAATCGGGCCGCAGCATCATTTCGCCCCGGATCGGGTCCTGGGTGACATAGGCGCGCGCCCGGATATCCTCGCCGTAGAGGTCCAGCAGCGCCCCGGCGGGCAGCAGGATGTCCGCCTCTACCGCCTGCGCGCCGGTTTCCTGCAGCGCGGAGAACAGGCGGTCCGCCTCGGCCCGGATGGCGGCGCGGTCTGGCAGGCGGTCCGGCACGGGTCAGCCCAGCATCTGCCGCACGGCAGCCACCAGACCGGCGCGGGGCACCTCGACCTGAGCGGGGCGCTGCTTCCATTCCTCCAGACTGGCCCCGGCGGCGATTTTCGCGCCAAGGATCAGGTCCTTCAGGATGACGGTGCCCTTTTCCGCTTCGGATGATCCCTGGATCACGGCCACGGGCGAGGCGCGTTTGTCGGCGTATTTCAACTGGTTGCCGAAGTTCTTCGGGTTGCCCAGATAGACCTCGGCCCTGATGCCCGCGCCGCGCAACTCGGTGGCCATCGCCATGTAATCGGCCATCCGGTCGCGGTCCATCACCGTCACCACCACCGGCCCGGCGCTGTCGCCCGCGCTGCGCCCCTTGGCGCGCAGGGCGGCCAGCAGGCGGTCCACCCCGATGGAAACACCGGTGGCAGGCACCGATTGCCCGGTGAAGCGCTTCACCAGATCATCATAGCGCCCACCCCCCGCCACCGAGCCGAATTGCCGGGGGCGACCCTTTTCGTCGGGGATTTCAAAGGTCAGTTCCGCCTCGAACACCGGCCCGGTGTAATAGCCAAGGCCACGCACAACGGAAGGATCGATGACGATGCGGTCGGGGCCATAGCCCTGGGCGGCAAGCAGGGATGCGATGGTTTCAAGCTCTTGAACGCCTTCGGAACCAAGGACGGACTGGCCCACCAGATCACGCAGACGCGGAACGGTGGCCTCAGCGGTCACGCGATTTGCGGCCATAAAGCCCATGATGACCCCGCTCTGGTCCCCACCAAGCCCAGCACCCTTGGTGAAGTCACCGCTTTCATCCTCGCGCCCCTCGCCCAGCAGCGCCCGCACGCCTTCCGTCCCCAGCCGGTCCAGCTTGTCGATGGCGCGCAGGACGATACCGCGTTCGGCGGCAAATTTCTCAGGGTCGGACGGGTCCAGAATCCCCGCCACCTCCAACACCCCGTTCAGCACCTTGCGGTTGTTCACCCGCACAAGGTAGTCGCCGCGCGGAATGCCAACCTCTTCCAGCGCGTCGGCCAGCATGGCGCAAATCTCGGCGTCCGCTGCCACCGACGCACTGCCCACCGTATCGGCATCGCATTGATAAAACTGGCGGAACCGCCCCGGCCCCGGCTTTTCATTGCGCCAGACCGGGCCCATGGCATAGCGGCGGTACGGGCTGGGCAGGTCATTGCGGAACTGGGCCGCAACGCGGGCCAAAGGTGCGGTCAGGTCATAGCGCAGGGCAAGCCAGTCGCCTTCTTCCTGCCAGGCAAAGACGCCCTCGTTGGGGCGGTCGACATCGGGCAGGAATTTTCCCAGCGCCTCCACCGTTTCGACGGCGGATGTTTCCAGCGGGTCAAAGCCGTGGCGGTGATAGACGGCGGCAATCGCATCCAGCATGGCCTTGCGTTCGGTCACATCCGCGCCGAAATAGTCGCGGAACCCCTTGGGCGTTTCCGCCCTTGGCCGCCGTCCTGCCTTTTCGCCCGCCATGCCGCGCCCCCTGCCGCTGTGGGAGGTGCCTTAGCCGAAGGCAGGCGTCGGGGCAAGCAAGCCCGCAGGGCGGCGGGGCGGCGGGGCGGCGGGGTTGCGGGCAAAGGGGCGGCTGATATAGACAAGCCCGGTCACAAAGGGGCACAATTTCCGGAGACGGGTCATGGCAGGCCATTCGAAATGGGCGAATATCCAGCACCGCAAGGGCAAGCAGGACAAGCTGCGGTCCAAGATGTTCTCGAAGCTGGCAAAGGAAATCACCGTCGCCGCCAAGATGGGCGACCCCGACCCCGACAAGAACCCGCGTCTGCGTCTGGCGGTCAAGGCGGCCAAGGCCGCATCCGTGCCGAAAGACGTGATCGACCGCGCGATCCGCAAATCGCAGGTCGGCGATGCCGAGGATTACACGGAAATCCGCTATGAGGGTTATGGCCCCAACGGCATCGCGATCATCGTCGAGACGATGACCGATAACCTGAACCGCACCGCGTCCAACGTGCGCAGCTATTTCACCAAGCACGGCGGCAATCTTGGAACCACGGGATCGGTCAGCTTCATGTTCGACCGTGTGGGGGAAATCATCTATCCTGCGGCCGCCGGCGATGCCGATACGGTGATGATGGCAGCGCTGGAGGCCGGGGCAGATGATGTGGAGTCCGACGGGGATGGCCACTGGATTTACTGCGCCGACACCGCGCTGGCGGAAGTGAGCGAGGCGCTGGAGACGGCGCTGGGCGAAAGCACCGAGTCCAGGCTGATCTGGAAGCCGCAGACCCGGACGGATGTGGATCTGGAAACGGCGACCAGGCTGATGAAGCTGATCGACACGCTGGAAGAAGATGACGACGTCCAGACCGTGACCGCGAATTTCGACGTGCCCGAGGATGTGGCCGCAAAGCTGTGATCAGCCGATGGCACCGCGCAGGGCGCGCAGGTGCGCGGGCACCTCGCGCGCGCCCACGCAGGCCGCGCGGATCAGCCCGTCGAACTGCCGGGACAGCACCGCAACCCGTTCCGCATCGCGGAACGCCAGATAGGTGGTGCCGAGGTACACGACTGCCAGGATCGGACCGAACACGGTGATCGGCGCAGAATAGGTCTGGCGGGCGTCATAAAGATAGATGCGCATGGCCGGATAAAGCCGTTCGGCCAGATCAAGTATCCGGTCGATCTGTCCCAGCCGGATGTCGGCCGGCAGCCCGGCATAATAGCCTTCGGCCCGCGCAAAGGCGGCCAGCTCGTGCAGGGGCAGGGCGATTTCGTAATCTGACCTGGCAGTGCGCATCCAGGCCAGCCGCGCATCCGAGGCGCTGATCGCCTCCTGCGCGTCGGGGCCCAGTTGTGCGGCATATTCCCATTCCATCATCGCCCGGGTCTTGACCATATCGGGCAGGGTGGCGGGAACATGCCGGATCTTGTAGCCCGCCGCCTCCTGGTGCCAGCCGAAGATGGCCTCATCAATCAGGGCGCGGGGTGCCTCGCACAGCGTCAGGGCCGATGCCATAAGCCGGTCCAGCTGTTCGGGCCGGTCCGACAGGCCAAGCAGCCAGTCCGAAGTGACATCCAGCGCCGCTGCCGCTTGCGCCGCAATCTGGGCATTGGGCAGCCGGGCTGACCCGGCCTCCAGAAGCTGCGAAATGGTGGACCGGTCCGCGTCGATCCGGCGCGCCAGGGCGCTTTGCGTCACACCCCGCGCCGCCATGGCCTGCGCCAGCCTGGCGCGAAACAGATCAGCCCGAAGACGTTTGTCCATTTTTTCCATCATCTGATGAGTCTTATCACAAATGGTGACAGGGTGTTGCCGATCTTCCAGATTCCGTATCGCCGGATCAAGTGATAAGTATCCGAAGGCATGGGTTTTCGGGGGGACAAGGTGCGGCGCGACTTTGCGGTGGAATGGCCGACCCTGCTTCTTCTTGTCGCCACATACCTGCTGTGGATCATGGCAACCACCCTTGCCGCATCCCTTTGGCTGCCGTTGGCGGTCGGGCTTGCCGCAGTGGCGATAGCGCAGTTTTCGTCGCTTCAGCATGAGGTGCTGCACGGCCACCCGTTCCGGTCCCGCGCGCTGAACGAGGCGCTGGTTTTCCCGGCGCTGAACCTGGTTGTGCCTTATGGCCGGTTCCGCGATCTGCATCTTGCGCATCATCATGATCCGGCCCTGACAGACCCCTATGATGACCCGGAATCGAATTATCAGGACCCGGCGGTCTGGGCCCGCATGTCGCGCCCCCTGCGCGCCCTCTACCGGATCAACAACACGCTTCTGGGCCGCATGCTGGTTGGCCCGGCGATCGGGACCTGGCATCTTGCCGCCAGCGATCTGGCCGCTGCCCGCGCCGGGGACCGCAGCGTGGCACGGGCCTGGGCGCTGCATGCCGCAGGCGTGGCCCTGATCGGTCTGTGGCTGCCTGGCGTCGCATCCATGCCGGTCTGGGCCTATCTTCTGGCCAATTACCTGGGTTACAGCCTGCTGAAAATCCGGACCTTTCTGGAACACCGCGCGCATGAGGCGGCGCGGGCCCGCACGGTGATCATCGAAGACCGGGGGCCGCTGGCGCTTTTGTTTCTGAACAACAATCTGCATGTGGTTCACCACATGCACCCCACGGTGCCCTGGTACCGTCTGCCCGCCACCTACCGCGCCAACCGCGAGCATTACCTTCGCCGGAACGACGGCTACCTCTACCGTTCCTATGCCGAAATCTTCGCGCGCTATCTTCTGCGTGCGAAAGACCCGGTGCCGCATCCGCTGTGGCCGCCCAGACCGGCCGTCGCCGGGCCGGACAGCGCCCCGGCCCCTGTCCCTGCCGAATGGCAAGGATAGTGGCCAAGGGGCCGCGCGTCTGACAAACCGGGCAGACGGCCCCTTCGCTGACCGTCACCGCAATCGTGACGGTGGCCCGATCAGCCGATCCGGCGGAAGGCGGGAACGGGACCGGAATTGTCGAAGAAGGGCACGGGCGGGGGCGGGCCTTCGGTGCCGGCAAGAACCGCCACTTCGGCCAGCACCACTTCGGTGATGAAGGGCAGGTCAAGGTTGCGCGCCTGTGACAGCGGCAGCCAGTGCAGATGCCCCAGCTCATCCGACGCGGCAGAGAAATCATCGGGGTCGCCGGTGACACGCGCGGCATCGGCCAGAAAGAAACGCGCATCAAAGCGGCGCGTCCGGCCGGGCGGGGTGATCGCGCGAAAGAAAAAGCGCAGCGCAGAGGCATCGGGAACAAGGCCCTGCGCGGCAAAACCGGCCCAGCCGGGCGGCAGCGCGGCCTGACCGGGGCACGCCAGGGCGAGACCCGTTTCTTCCCACAGCTCGCGGATGGCGGCGGCAGCCAGCGCGCCGGCCGGGGGGGCACCCGGTGCAGCCAGCCGCGCGGCGCAGGTGGGATGCAGGGCAGGCCCCACAGGAACCAGCGCATCGCCCGCGTCAACCGCGCCGCCGGGAAAGACATATTTCGACGGCATGAAGACGGCACCGGCACCACGCTGGCCCATCAGCACCTGGGGGTCCGGCCCCTGGCCGCGCATCAGCACGATGGTTGCCGCGTCACGAACGGGAAAGGGCGCGTCAGCCACCGGCCCCGAACCCGTGCATGCGCCGCGCCCACTGGATCGCAACCAGAACGCCCTTCAGCCGGGGCAGCAGGTACAAAGACAGGGCCACCGCGCCGACCGAAAAGACCGACGCAAGGATCAGCGGATCGGGGCGAAAGCGCACAAAGCTCCACAGGATCAGCGGGGCCATCAGGTGGCCGACGATCAGGATGGTCAGATAGGCCGGGCCATCATCGGCGCGCTGGTGATGGAAATCTTCGCCGCAGACCGGGCAGGCATCGCGCACCGAAAGATAGCCGCTCAGCAGCGGGCCGGCCCCGCAACTGGGGCAGCGCCGGCGCCAGCCGCGCAGCAGGGCGGGCCGCATCGGGCGATCCGCATCGTCCTGCGGGATGTTCTGGCTGTTCATTCGGGGCTCCGCCTGTCGCTCTGCGCTTTGTCTAGACGCCTGGCGCAGAAATGTAGAGGGGCGGGATCGGCTTGCGGCGTGATGTCGCAAAAAATCCGGCAAAGCCCGCGACGGAAAGGGCGGCCTCGCGCGTTTGACAGGCATGGATCGCGGCACAGGGCCGCTGACACAGAGGATATCGTGATGAATTGGACCAGGGCACTGACGGGCACGACACTGGCTGCGGTTTTCGGCATCGGGCTTTGGGCCGCCCTGCCGTCGCAGGCGCAGGACGGGATGGGCATGGGCATGGATGGGCAGGGCATGATGGGGGGTGGCCCCGGGGCCGGGCCGATGTTCGATTTTGAAATCCTGGATGCCGACAAGGATGGCAAGGTGACCAGGGCCGAAATCGCGGCGGCGCGCACTGCCCGCGTGACGGCGGCAGATGCCAATTCTGACGGCAAGCTCAGCGTTGACGAGATTGCCGCCCTGCAGATGGCCCGGATGGCAGAACGGGCAAATGACCGGGCCGCCCGCATGGTGGCAGAGATGGACGCCGATGGCGACGGGATGCTGACGGTGTCCGAACTGATCGCCCGCCCGATGCCGGACCGCATGTTCGACCGTCTGGACACCGATGGCGACGATGCCATCTCGCAGGCCGAGTTTGAGGCCATGCAGGCACAGATGCAGGACAGGATGCAGCGCAAGCGCAGGCATGGGCACGGCGGCGACGGTCAGGGGCACATGGACGGCTGGTTTGGCGGCGGCGGCAACTGATCCGGCCTGCACGCCCCGCCTGTCGAGGCGTGCGGCCTTTGCAGGACCGGCGAAAGCAGGATAAAGCGCAGGCACGATGCCCATGGCCCTGGATGCCCTTTCGGACGTTTCGGATGAGGCGCTGCTTGTCCTTTATGCCAACGGGGATCCGTGGGCGGCGCGGGCGTTGACCCTGCGCCTGACCCCGCGTTTGCTGGGATTTGCCGCGTGGATGCTGGCGGATCGGACCGAGGCGGAAGACGTGACCCAGGAGGCGATGCTGCGGCTGTGGCGCATGGCCCCCGACTGGCGGCAGGGAGAGGCAAAGGTGGCGACCTGGCTCTACCGGGTTGCGTCCAACCTGTGCCTGGACCGGCTGCGCAAATCCCGGCCGCGCGGGCTGGACGAGGTGGCGGAACCCGAAGATGCCGCGCCCGGCGTTGTCGCCCGGCTGATCGGGGCAGACCGGATGCTGGCCCTGGACAAGGCGCTGGCGGCCCTGCCGGACCGCCAGAGGCAGGCCGTCGTGCTGCGTCACATCGAAGGCCTGACCAATCCGGAGATTGCCGCAGTGATGGACATCGGGGTGGAAGCGGTCGAAAGTCTGGTCGCGCGCGGCAAAAAGGGGCTGACGGCGCTATTGTCCGGACGGCGGGCAGAGCTTGGATTCGAAGACGGGGACTGAGATGCAGGAGACCGATCTGGACCATCTTTTCGCAACAGCGCGTGCCGGGCGCCCAGGCCCTTCGGCCGGTCTGACCGCGCGGATTATGGCGGATGCGGATGCTGTTCAGGCCGGGTTCAAACCGGCCCCGATCCCTGCCGGGCGGCGGCGATGGCCGGGCTGGATCACCGCGATGGGCGGCAATGGCGTTCTGGCCGGGCTGGCCACGGCCGCTTTGGCGGGCCTGTGGCTTGGGTTTGCGCAACCGGCCCCGGTCCTGACGCTGACCCTGACCATGCGGGAAGCCTTCGCGGCGGATGCGGACCCTTGGGCGATCGAACTGATCCCGTCGCTGGATGCCTTCGGGCTGGAGGGATGAGATGACAGACACACCCAGGCCCCCCGCCGGCCCTGTGCCGCCGTCCGGTGCGCCGCGCTGGATGAAGGTGCTTCTGGCGGTATCGCTTGCCGTCAATCTTGGCGTGCTGGGAATGCTGGGGGGCGCGGCCCTGCGCGGGGCCGGGGACCGGGGCCGGCCGGATGTGCGCGATATCGGTTTTGGCCCGTTCTCGGAGGCGCTGTCGCCGCAGGACCGGCAGGACTTGCGCCGCGCCTTTCTGCGGGACGGGGGCAATCCCCGGACCATGCGCCACATGATGCGCGCCGAGGTCGGGACCCTGCTGCAGGTCTTGCGCACCGAACCGCTGCAGGAGGCCGACCTGCGCGCGGCCTTCGACCGGTTCCGGCAGCGCGGGCAGGAACGCCTGGATCTGGGCCAGCGCCTGCTGGCCGATCACATCATCGCCATGTCCCCCGATGACCGGGCCCGCTTTGCCGACCGCCTGGAAGAGGTGATGGCACGCGGCGGCCGGAACAAACAGCGCCCTGCACCCGCCGGATGACCGCCTATGCGGCGGACCTGTCGGTTGTCACCTGATTGCGCCCGCCGGCCTTTGCCCGCAGCAGGGCGCGGTCGGCCCGGGCAAGGGCGGCCGTGACGGGTTCCCCCCCCTCCGGGGATGATCCTTGCCCCGAAACGGCCAGACCGATGGAAACCGTGACCGGGATCGCAGTAACCGCATCGATGCGGAACGGCACCGATTGCACGGCCGCACAAAGCCGTTCGGCCAGGGCCAGGGCGCTGGCAAACGTGGTCTGCGGCAGGGCGACAAGAAATTCTTCACCGCCGATCCGGCCCAGAAGATCACCGGCGCGCAGATTTAGGGAAAGCCTGCGGGCCACTTCGACCAGCACGCAATCGCCTGCGGCATGGCCGAAGGCGTCATTGACCGCCTTGAACCGGTCAAGATCAATGGCCAGCACGGCGAAACCGGTTTCGCCCTGCCGGGCGCGCTCAGCGATCCGCCCAAGCTGCGCCAGCGCATAGCGCCGGTTGAACAGACCCGTCAGCGGATCGATCACCGCAAGGCGCAATCCGTCGCTCAGCGTGGCGCGCAGCCGGTCATCGCGCCGCTTCCGGTCCAGAAGGCGGCGCAGCCGGACGGCAACTTCGCGCGGATCAGACCCTGCGTCGATCACATCATCCGCCCCCAGGTCAAAGGCCATCGCGGCCTCGCTTTCGGACGGGGGGCGAAGCAGGACGCAAACCGCCGCGTTGCGCGTGTCGCTGCGGCTTCGCAGATCCGACATAAGACGCAGACCGTCCCCTTTGGCCGCAAGGTCCGCCTCGATCACATAGACATCCGGGCAAGGACGGGCAGGTTCGGAATCGGTGTCAAGCGCGGCATCGCGTGTCTGGATCACCAGGCTGTCGGGCATGTGCCGGGCAAGGGCGCTGCGCATCTGCATCGCCTGTGCCGGTTTTTCCGCGACCAGCGCCACCAGACCGGGCCGATCAAAGCTGCCGGGCGCTTCGGTCATTCCGATCGGGCCAAGGGCCGCGTCCCGCGCCTTCATCTCTTCCGTCATGCCGCAAGAGCGCAGCAGGGCGCGCAGCCGGGCCAGCATGCGCAGCTCATCCATCGGTTTGGCCATCACATCATCCGCCCCGGCCTCCAGCGCGGCAAGGCGGGATGCCGGATCATTGCAGGCCAGCATCACGATCACCGGGATGCCGGCCGTGGCAGGGTCATCCCGCAGGCACCGCAGGATCGCCGCGCCCCCGGGTTCGGGAAGGCTTCCATCCAGAAGAACAAGGTTGGGAAGGCGGCTGCGCGCAAGCTGAAGGCCGGTCGCGGCATCTTCCGCCACCAGCACGTCATATCGCGCCTCGGTCAGCATGACCTTGAGCACGATGCGGTTCGTTGCCACGTCGTCAATGATGAGGATCCGGCCCGCCATGGTTGCTTGCTTTACCTGCATTTGCTTTGTGTTCACTCTGCGCGGGATTGGTTAAGGAATCCTTTGCGGAAACCGCCACTGTGCAGGGGGCCTTCAGGATGCCATCGCGGGAAGACGCCGCCGGACTGCTGGCTTTGCAGGCGCTGGGCTGGCTTGCGGGCAATGACGCGCTTTTGGCGCAGTTTCTCGCGGCCAGCGGGGCATCGCTTGCCGATCTGTCCGCTGCGGCCGGGGATCAGGCTTTTCTGGCGTCGGTCCTTGATTTTCTTCTGACCGATGACGCCTGGGTGATCGCCTTTTGCGATGCAACCGGGCACAGGTATACCGAACCGCTGACGGCGCGGGCCTTTCTTTGCGGCGGTCAGGCCGGGCACTGGACGTAATCCGGGCAAGGATTGCTTTCCCCGGCGGCGCGGGCCACCCTGCCCGCACCGGTGACAGGGGGCAGAAATGATCGACGGCATCGTGTTTGACAAGGATGGAACCCTGTTTGATTTCCGGCGAAGCTGGGGCGGCTGGGTGCAGGGGGTGCTGGCGGAACTTGCGACCGGTTCCGGTCATGCCGCGGCCCTGGCCGATGTGCTTGGGTTCGATCCCGCGACAGGGGATTTCCTTGCCGACAGTCCGGTGATTGCCGCCTCGACAGCCGAGATTGCCGATGTCCTTCTGCCCCTGCTGCCAGAGCAAGACTTGACCCGGCTGGAGGCCCGGTTGAACCGGCTTGCCGGCGCAGCCGACATGATGCCGGCGGTTCCGCTGCGCCCGCTGTTGCAGGCGCTGCGCAGCCGTGGCCTGCGGCTTGGGGTTGCCACAAATGATGTCGAGGCTTCGGCCCGGGCCCATCTTCTGGCACAGGACGTCGCCGGGTTTTTTGATCTGGTGGCCGGCTATGATTCCGGTCACGGGGCAAAGCCGGGTCCGGGGATGCTGCTGGCCTTTGCGGCGCAGACCGGGCTGAACCCCGCGCGTGTGCTGATGGTGGGCGACAGCAGGCATGACCTGATGGCGGCCAGGGCCGCCGGGATGCGCCCCGTCGCGGTGCTGACCGGAATTGCGCCGGCCGCAGACCTGGCACCGCTGGCCGAAGCTGTGCTGCCCGATATCGGGGCGCTGCCCGGCTGGATCGATGCCCAACGCGCCAAATGACGGTGTCTGGCCGCGTGGCGCGACAAAAACGACATGCCTGCGTCGGAAAACAGGTTCCCATCCGGGGTTCCCTTCGGTCAATCTGCACCCTGGGGACGTGACTGTAATTCCGGGGGACCAGCGATGAACGAGGATGCAGGCCGCAGACGCCGCGCAGGGGGCCGTGCGGGCAACAAGCAGCGCGCCGGAACCGCCGCGATCGATCAGATGCCCTGGCGCATTCCCGTCAACCCCGACCGCCCGACCGAACCCCTGGACATGGATGGCGTGATGGCCATTCACCGGGGCTGCATGCGGATCCTCAAGGAAATCGGGATCGAGTTTCTCAACCCGGCGGCGGTTGACATCCTGCGCAAGGCCGGTTGCAGGGTGGATGGCACGAACATCCGCATGGACGAAGATTTCGTCATGGAGATGCTGAAGACCGCGCCGGAAAGCTTCACGATCACCCCGCGCAACCCCGACCGCGAGGTCATCATCGGCGGCAGGCATATGGTGTTTGTCAACGTTTCCTCCCCGCCGAATGCCTGGGATCTGGAACGCGGCAAGAGGTCCGGCGATTTCGGGACGTTCAGGGAATTCATCAAGCTGACGCAGTATTTCAACTGCATCCATGTGGCCGGCGGCTACCCGGTGGAGCCGATCGACATCCATCCGTCCATCCGGCACCTTGATTGCCTGTACGAAAAGCTGACGCTGACCGACAAGGTGGTGCATGCCTATTCGCTGGGTGCCGAGCGCGTCGAAGACGTGATGGAAATGACGCGCATCGCGGGCGGGCTGACGCATGAGGACTTCAACGCCCGGCCCCGGATGTATACCAACATCAACTCGGTCTCGCCGCTCAAGCACGACTATCCGATGCTGGACGGGGCCATGCGCCTGGCCCGCCGCAGCCAGCCGGTGATCGTGACGCCCTTTACCCTGGCGGGGGCCATGGCGCCCGTGACCATGTCCGGGGCCGTGGCGCTGTCGCTGGCGGAAGGGCTTTCGGCGATTGCGCTTTTGCAATACATCAATCCGGGCTGTCCCGTGGCGATCGGCACCTTCACCTCGAACGTGGACATGAAATCGGGGGCACCGGCCTTCGGAACGCCGGAATACATGCGCGCCACCCAGATGACCGGGCAACTGGCGCGGTACTACGGGCTGCCGCTGCGGTCTTCGGGTGTCTGCGCTGCCAACGTGCCGGACGGTCAGGCGATGTGGGAAACCTCCAACAGCCTTTGGGCCGCCGTGCAGTCGCGCACCAACATCGTCTATCATGCGGCCGGATGGCTTGAAGGCGGCCTGATCGCCAGCCCGGAGAAATTCGTGATGGACTGCGAAGTGCTCCAGATGATCCAGCGCTATTTCGAAGAGGCAACCTTTGCGACCACCGAAGAGGATATCGCGCTGGATGCGATCCGCGAGGTGGGTCCAGGCGGGCATTACTTTGGCTGCCAGCACACCCAGGACCGCTATTCGACCGCCTTCTACGCGCCTTTCGCATCGGACTGGCGCAACTTCGAGGCCTGGGAAGGCGACGGTGCCGTCTGGACGCCCGAGCGCGCCCACCGGATCTACAAGGCGATCCTGGCCGAGTTCGAGGCACCGGACATGAACGGCGATCACCAGGAAGAGTTGCGGCGCTTTGTGGCGAAACGCAAACAGGAAGGCGGCGCGCCGACGGACTTCTAGGCGGGTGCTGAACCAGAACTGCGACCGCATGGGCGGCAGGGACACTCTTGCCGGTCCGGGGAAGGGGACGCGCCCTCCGGGCGGGAACAGGAGACGCGACCCGCGTTTCCCCGCCCGCCCCTGCGCGGCGGTGCCCTGTAGGCCACCAGGTCCGGGAGCAACGCAGGCCAGCGCCCGACCCGGCGGGCGATAAGCGCCCGCCGGGGGCGGGTCGGGCGCTGGCCGGGGGCTTTGGCCCCCGGCGGGTCCTGATGCCAGCGCAGCGCGGTGGCAGAGGCGATGGCCCCTGCCAGAGACTCCGGGCATCTGCGAGAACGCCCGTCCGGGCGGGGACAGGAAACGCAGCGCGCTTCCCCCCGCCCGCGTGGAACGGCGCCCTGTAGACTGGCAGGTCCGGGAGACACAGAGGCCAGCGCCCGACCCGGCGGGCGAGAAGCGCCCGCCGTGGGCGGGTTGGGCGCTGGCCGGGGGCTTTGGCCCCCGGCCGGTCCTGATCCCGGCGTGGCGCTGTGGCAGGGGCGATGGCCCGTGCCATTGCAGCGGTGAAGGTGCTTTCGTTGGT
>JADCEL010000071.1 GCA_020250125.1 Rhodobacter sp. | reverse complement strand
GGCCAGCATCGACTTCATTCGCCGCTTTGAGGCGGATTATGCCGCCAAACCGGTCTGGCTGACCGAGAATTACCGCTCCACCGCCCATATCATCGCGGCGGCCAATGCCGTGATCGCGCCCGCCGCAGGGCGCATGAAGGCAGGTCATGACATCACCGTGAACCGCGCCCGCGCCAGGGCTGCGCCGGGCGGCGATTGGGCGGCGCTGGACCCGGTGGCGCAGGGGCGTGTCACCCTGCTGGACGCCGGGGGCGATGCCGCGCAAGCCGTGGCAGCGCTGGACGAACTGCTGCGCCTGTCCCGGCTGGACCCCGACTGGTCGTGGCGTCGCTGCGCCGTGATCGCCCGTGACTGGCGGCGGCTGGAACCCGTCCGCGCCTGTGCCGAGGCCCGGGGCATTCCCATCGACATGGCCAATGAAAGACCGCTGGCTCTGTGGCGCCTGCGCGAGATGCAGGGCTTTGTCCGATCCCTGATGTCCGACCGCAAGCGCCTGCTGACGATAGGTGACCTGACAGATGTCCTGAACGCGCAGCCACAGTCGCGCTGGACCGACCTGATCGGCGAAGGCATTGGCACCCTGGCGCGCGAACTGGTGGAAAAGGCCGCCCCGGTCCCCGACCTGGTGCAATGGTTCGGCGAATGGGCGCGCGATGCGCGGGGCGAACAGCGCGGCCTTCTTCTGATGACCGCCCACCGCGCCAAGGGGCTGGAGTTCGACCATGTCGCGATCCTGAACGGCGGCTGGGACCGCCCGTCGCGCGGCGAGGATGCCGATGCCCCGCGCCGCCTGTTCTACGTCGCCATGACGCGGGCGCGGTCGACCCTGACCGTGCTGACCGACGGACCGCACGCCTTCGTGCAGCCCGGTGACGCTGTCCTGTCCCGCCGCGTCACCCCCGACGCCGCCGCCCTGCGGCGCGCCCGCCTGCGCTATGTGCCGCCCGATCCGAAGCTGGTGGACCTGTCCTTTGCCGGGCGCCTGCGGGAAGGTGATCCTGCGTTGAAGGCCATCGCCGCCGCCCGCCCCGGCGACGCCGTTTGCCTGACCCGCGACGGCGACCGCTGGCGGATCGACAACGCCGAAGGTCAAACCCTTGCCCGCCTGTCCCGCGCCTTTGCCCCGCCCGAAGGCACCACCTTCCTGCGCGGCGAGGTTGCGGCGATCCTGCACTGGCGGCGCGAAGACGGGGACGGGGACTATCACCACCTGCTGCGGCGTGACGCGTGGGAGGTGGTCCTGCCCGAACTGGTGTTCGAAGGCCCCCAATAGATGGCAGGTCTGTTGCCCGATCACCCCAAACGGCGGCAGGTTGAATTGTAAAGCGTTTGTCTTTACATTGGCCCTGCAAGCGGAGAGCACGAACATGGTCGCAGTAACTCCCCAAGACGAAGCCCAGCGGCGGTCGCTGATCAACCTGCGGGTCACGCCGCGGGATCGGGACCTGATTGACCGCGCCGCCGCCAGCCTCGGCAAGAACCGGTCGGAGTTCATGATGGACGCCAGCAGGCAGGCCGCCGAGGATGCTCTGATGGACCGGCAGGCGTTCCGGCTGGACGCGACACAGTTCGCCGCCTTCGTCGCGGCTTTGGACGCGCCGCATGCGCCAAACGACCGGCTGCGCCGCTTGATCGCGACCCCGGCGCCTTGGGACAAATGACCGACGGCGCGCTGCAGGCTCCCGTTCCTCTGGCCGATCATCACGACGTCGAAGCTTTCGCGTCTGGTGCCCCAACGCTCGATGCCTGGATCAGGCGCAAGGCGCGGGCCAATCAGGCTTCTGGCGCCTCGCGGACTTACGTCCTGTGCCGCGACGATCGGGTTGTCGGGTTCTATGCGTTGGCAGCCGGATCGGTCAGTCACGACCTCAGCCCGCGCAAGCTGCGCCAAAACATGCCTGACCCCGTGCCGGTCATCGTGCTGGGGCGTTTGGCTGTCGATGCCAGCGAACAGGGCAACGGCCTTGGCCGCGCGCTTCTGCGCGACGCCGTCCTGCGGGTTGCCGCTGCGGCGCGCGAGGTTGGTGTTGCCGCGATGCTCGTCCACGCGCTGAACGACCGGGCCAAAGCGTTTTACGTTGCCTCGGGTTTTGAACCATCCCCCGTTGACCCGATGGTGCTGATCCTGCGCATCAAGGACATCAATGCCCTGGTCGGCGCTTGACCGACACGACCCTGTGTGCTCGCCATCAACGCCGCCTCCGATCCGGGCATTGCGGATGTAGGGGACCAGCCGGTCAACCGGGAGCATGTCAATCTGAAGCACGGGGCGGGGCCTTTCAGGTTTGGCAGCCAGTTGGTGCGGCCTCAGGTGCGCACCCGCGCACCAAAAGCGCGCACCCAAGGCGCGGACCCGGATTTTTGTTCTGTCACTGGCGGTTACATGCGCCTAGCGGATCGCATCCAACAATTGGAACCCCCGATTTCTGGCGGCGATGATTTTGTCCGGGTCTGCACGCCAGGTGAAGGGCTTGGCTTCGCTGGTGTTGTGCTGTTCGATGAAACGGGTGATCGCGGTTTTCAGGTCGTCGACGGATCGGAACACGCCGTGTTTCAACCTTCGTCG
>JADCEL010000070.1 GCA_020250125.1 Rhodobacter sp. | reverse complement strand
GATCCTCAAGATCAACATAGCTGAACAGCGATCCGCTCTTCTCATCCGTCCCGCGCATCATCATCCCCGCAGTTGTCCTGGCAAGGCTGAATCATGTTCCTTAAACCGCGTCCAGGACAGACTTTTTCAGCAGCCTGCTAGTGCCCCGTTGACCGGGGCGCACAGGCCGACGGTGCTGGTTCAGGGTTGAAATGGTATGGATTTGATACCATAATGGAGTTCGAGTTCGACCCGGAAAAGAGCGCGGCCAACCATGGCAAGCACGGCATCGACTTTGTCGCGGCACAGACCCTGTGGCATGATCCCTTCGGGTTGGAAGTTGGGCCTTTTCTGCGCGGAGAGGTCCGTCTGGGCTGGATTGCAAAGGTGGAAGGGCGCTACTACACGGCGATCTTCACGCGGCGGGGAAAGCGAATTCGACTGATATCGGTGCGGCGCGCCCGGAGGGATGAGGTAGTGCGATATGAACAGACAATCCGCTGACGCTCAGGTCATGGTCAGCCGCGACGGCAAACGGACCATCACGGCCGAGGAATTCGACCGCCTGTTCGATGAGGGCAGCGATGAGATCGAGGACTTCCTTGACTGGGACAATGCGCGCCGCCCCGGCCTTGTGCCGAAACGGGTCAACGTGGATTTCCCCGCCTGGATGGTGCAGGCGCTTGACCGGGAAGCCTCTCATCGCGGGATTCCCCGTCAGGCGCTGATCAAGATGTGGCTGGCCGACAAACTTGATGAACACGCCCGCCGGGCCGCGCGCAATGCGGCAGAATAAGGAACGCACATGCCCCCCCTGAATATCAAGAAAGGCTCTTCCAGCCATTCGGCCTATGACCTGCGCGACCCGAATGCGCCGGTGAATGAAACCCATACGCTGGCGGTGCTGGTGGACAATGAAAGCGGCGTGCTGGCGCGGGTGATCGGCCTGTTTTCGGGGCGGGGCTACAACATCGAAAGCCTGACGGTGGCCGAGGTGGACCATCAGGGGCACCGCAGCCGGATCACCGTGGTCACCACCGGCACGCCGCAGGTGATCGACCAGATCAAGGCACAGCTGGCCCGCATGGTTCCGGTGCATGAGGTGCATGACCTGACCGTGGAAGGCCCCTCGGTGCAGCGCGAACTGGCGCTGTTCAAGGTGGCAGGGCGCGGCGAACACCGGATCGAGGCGCTGCGGCTGGCCGAGATTTTCCGGGCGAATGTGGTGGATTCCACCCTGGAAAGCTTTGTCTTCGAGATGACCGGCACGCCGGAAAAGATCGATGCCTTTGCCGAGCTGATGCGCCCGCTGGGCCTGCGCGAGATTGCGCGCACCGGGGTGGCCGCACTGGCGCGCGGGGCCTGACAGGGCCTGCGGGGCACCCCCGGCCCGGAGGGGCGTTACCGATCCAGCAGTTCGGCAAGGCGCCGGGCATCAGCCTCGGACAGGGTTTCGGGCGCGGGGTCGCCCGCACCGCTGCGGCGGCGCAGGTATTGCGCCGCGATCAGCCCGCCCGCACCCAGCATGGCGGGGCCGGCCAGCCACAGAAGCAGGTTCGATCCGCCGGTGGTCGGCGTCAGCAGCACATATTCGCCGTAGCGGTCCACGATGAAGGCCATGGCTTCGTCATCGCTGTCACCCGCCACCAGCCGCTCGCGCAGCAAGAGCCGCAGGTCGCGCGCCAGATCGGCATGGGATTCGTCGATGCTTTCATTGCGGCAGACCAGGCAGCGCAGGTTCTTGGACAGTTCGCGCGCCCGCGACTCCAGCGCCGGGTCAGGCAGGACCTCGTCCGGCTGCACCGCCGCCGCAGGGGCAGCCGCCAGCAGCACCAGCGCCAGAAGACCGGCGCGGATCATTCGGCCGCCACCGCGCCAGGGGCCGCGCGCCGCGCGCCGGCTGCCACACGGAAGCGCCGGTCAGACAGGCTGAGCCCGCCGCCCAGCGCCATCAGCAAGCAGCCGATCCAGATGAAATTGACGAAAGGTTCAATATAGCTGCGCACCGCCCAGCCGCCCGCCGCCTGTTCGTCGCCGATCACCAGATAGACATCGCGCAGCAGCGAATGGTCGATCCCGGCCTCGGTCGTGGGCATCCGGGCCACGGGATACATGCGCTTTTCCGGACGCAGGGTTGCAATCTCCTGCCCGTCCCGCTGCAGGACAAGCTCTGCCTGCGTCGCCATGTAGTTCGGGCCGGGCACATCGCGCACGTCGCGCAGCTGCACCACATAGGGCCCCAGCGGATAGGTTTCGCCGATTTGGACCACGCGGATATCCTCGGTCTTCCAGGCGGTGACGGCGGCCACGGCAAAGACGGTCACGCCAAAGCCGATATGCGCCGCAGCCTTGCCCCAGTCCGACCGGGGCAGCCGGGTAAGCCGCGCCAGCCGCAGGGCCAGCGGCCCGCGTCCGGCGCGCTGCCACAGGTCCGCCAGCGCCCCAAGCACCACCCAGGCCGCCAGAACCAGACCGACGGGGCCAAGGATGCTGCGCTGGGTTTGCAGCGTCCAGGCCAGGGCACCGAGGGCCATCGACAGCACCAGCACACCCGCCAGCGGCTGCGCCGCCCGGAACAGGTCGCCGCGTTTCCAAGGCAGGACCGATCCGACCGGCAGCAGCACGGCCAGCGCCACGACAAAGGGCGTGAAAGCCATGTTGAAGAAGGGCGGGCCAACCGACAGCTTGCGGTCGAACACCAGTTCGGCGACCAGCGGCCAGACCGTGCCGACAAAGACGACAAAGGCCGAGACGGCAAGCAGCAGGTTGTTGGCCACCAGGGCACTTTCACGGCTGACCGGGGCGAAAACGCCCTTGGCCTCCATCGCGCTGGCGCGGGCGGCATACAGCGTCAGCGCGCCGCCCATGAACAGGCCCAGGATCATCAGGATGAATACCCCGCGTTCGGGGTCATTGGCAAAGGCATGGACCGAGGTGATCACGCCCGAGCGCACGATGAAGGTGCCGATCAGCGAAAAGCCGAAGGCCAGGATCGCCAGCAGGATCGTCCAGCTTTTCAGCGCCTCGCGCTTTTCCACCACAATCGCCGAATGCAGCAGGGCGGCGGCAAAGAGCCAGGGCATGAAAGAGGCATTCTCGACCGGGTCCCAGAACCAGAAGCCGCCCCAGCCCAGTTCGTAATAGGCCCACCAGGACCCAAGGGCGATGCCGATGGTCAGAAAGACCCAGGCGGCCAGCGTCCACGGGCGCACCCAGCGGCCCCAGGCGGCATCGACGCGCCCCTCGATCAGGGCGGCCACCGCAAAGGAAAACGCCATGCTGAGCCCGACATAACCCAGGTACAGGAACGGCGGGTGGAAAGCCAGGCCCGGGTCCTGCAGCAGCGGGTTCAGATCGCGCCCGTTCATCGGCGGAATGGCCAGCCGCAGGAACGGGTTCGAGGTGAACAGCAGGAAGGCCAGAAAGGCCACCCCGATCATCCCCTGCACGGCCAGAACACGGGCACGCAACGACGGCGGAAGGTTGCCGCCAAACCAGGCCACGCAGGCCCCGTACAGCGCCAGGATCAGCACCCAAAGCAGAAGCGAGCCTTCGTGGTTCCCCCAGACGCCGGAAATCTTGTAGATCATCGGCTTGAGCGTGTGCGAGTTCTGCACCACCAGCCGCAGCGAAAAGTCTGACGTGACAAAGGCATAGGTCAGCGCGGCAAAGGAAAACCCGATCAGCAGCACCTGGGTTATGGCCGCCGGTTCACCGACCGACATCCACGTGCCCCAGCGCCGCTGCGCCCCGATCAGCGGCACCACCGACTGGATCAGCGCGACCGCAAGGGCCAGCACCAAGGCAAAATGTCCCAACTCCACAATCATGCGGTGCTACCCCCGTGCCGATGCAATAGCCTATGCCGAAAGCGGGGACAGTCCAATGGGGATGCGCGCCGATGCCGCGGCAGTCACCGCCCTTTGAACAGCGACCCCAGCACGCCCCGCACCAGGGCCTGACCGGACTTGCTGCCAAGCTGGCGCGCAAAGGATTTTGCGAAGGCTTCGGTCACACTGTCACCCCGCCGGGTGGCGGGTTTCGGGGCGGGTCCTGCGGCGGGCGCGCCATCCAGGCGGCGGGCCTTGTTGAACGTCTCTTCCGGTTCGGCTGACCGGCCCTTGGCCGACCCGGCCCCGGCGGCGGCATCGGCCCGCGCGCGCAGCCTTTCGAACGCGCTGTCGCGATCAACCGCCACGTCATATTTGCCCGTGAACGGGGATGCCGCGATCACGGCCGCACGCGCGGCAGGGTCAATGGGGCCGGCCTGCGACGACGGGGGACGGACAAGCGTGCGCTCGACGATGCCGGGCGCGCCCCTTGCATCCAGAAATGAGGTTACCGCCTCGCCGGTGCCGACGCTGCGGATCGCCTCTTCGGTGGAAAAGCGCGGATTGTCGCGATAGGTCTGCGCCGCCAGCCGCAGCGCCTTCTGATCGCGGGCGGTGAAGGCGCGCAACGCATGCTGCACGCGGTTGCCCAGCTGGCCAAGGATGTTCTCGGGCAGGTCATCCGGGCTTTGGCTGATGAAATAGACGCCGACGCCTTTGGAGCGGATCAGGCGAACCACCTGTTCCACCTTGTCCACCAGCGCCTTCGGGGCATCCCTGAACAGCAGATGCGCCTCGTCGAAGAAGAAGACGAGCTTCGGCTTTTCAGGATCGCCCGCTTCGGGCAGCATCTCGAACAATTCGGACAGCATCCACAAAAGGAAGGTGGCATAAAGCCGGGGCGAGGCCATCAGCCTGTCCGAGGCAAGGATATTGATGCGCCCTTCGCCGCTTTCGTCCACCGCCAGAAGATCACCCAGATTCAGCGCGGGTTCGCCGAACAGCAGCGCGCCGCCCTGGTTTTCCAGCACCAGCAGGCGGCGCTGGATGGACCCGACCGTTGCGGCGGAAACATGGCCGTAGCGCAGACCGATGGGGCCGGCATTCTCGCCGGTGAACACCAGAAGTGCCTGCAGGTCCTTCAGGTCCAGCAGGGGCAGCCCTTCTTCGTCCGACAGGCGGAAGGCGATGTTGAGGACCCCTTCCTGCGGTTCGGTCAGTTCCATCAGACGCGACAGCAGCAAGGGCCCCATATCAGCCACGGTGGTGCGGATCGGGTGGCCCTGCTGACCGAAGAGATCCCAGAAGGTGACCGGAAAGGCGCGGTATTGCAGATCCAGCCCGATCATGCCCGCGCGTTTCACAAAGGCATCGTGGCGCTTGTCTGCCGGCGATCCGGGCCTGGACAGCCCGGCAAGATCGCCCTTCACATCGGCAAGGAAAACCGGAACCCCGGCGGCGGAAAACCCTTCGGCCAGGACCTGAAGCGTCACGGTCTTGCCGGTGCCGGTGGCCCCCGCGATCAGCCCGTGGCGGTTGCTGTGGCCCAGCAGAAGGGATTGCGGCAACCCATAGCCCTCGCCGCCGCCGCCAACGAAAATCGTGCCGTTCTCTGACATGTCCCTGCGCGCTCCATCACATTCTGATCCCGAAATTCTTTCTTAATCCCCGTCTGGCAGTCTGAGTCTTGCCCGGTACCTGCTGTCAGGTCCGGGTCGGCTTCCTCCCTGTCGGACTGGCCGCGCCCTGAACAGGGTGCGGCCATTTTTTCATGTTTTTCAACGGTTGGGGCGGCCATTCAAGCGAAAAAGAATCCCGTTGACGCATGCAGGAATTGGCCTTAGCGTTCTGCGCAATGAAGTCGGCCAGTCCGACAGGGAGAAAGAAACGTTCTGGAAAAAGGGCCTCGCTGCGGGCCCTTTTTCTGTTGCCGCAAATGTGACCTTCCCCACCCCCGACCCCTTGATTTTTCTGTCCTGACAGGCGTGTCGCAGCATGATAACGCAGGCGCAAGATGTGCAGCACGGATGGATGGATGTATGACCTTGCTTGACAGACCCCTGCTTCTTGCCCTTGGCCTGACTGTTGCGATGGCCGGTTTCGGCGTTGCGCAGGAGACCGCGGCACCTGAAACCACGGCACCTGAAACCACGCCCGGGGCCGCAGCCCCGGCTGACGGTGCCGCTGGCGATCTGTCGATGGGGACCGAAGCCGAAGCGGCGGACGGTCCGGGAACGACCTATACCGCCGCGACCTTTGAGAAGTGGGAACTGCGCTGCATGCGCACCGAAGACGGTGCCGATCCGTGCCAGCTTTACCAGCTGCTCCAGGATGGCCAGGGCAGCAACGTGGCCGAATTCAGCCTCTTCACCCTGCCCCCGGGACAACAGGCAGTGGCGGGTGCCACGATTGTGGTTCCGCTGGAAACACTGCTGACCGAGCAGCTGACCATCGCGGTCGACGGTGCGCAGCCAAAGCGCTATCCCTTCACCTGGTGCGCGCCCCTGGGCTGTATCGCGCGCGTCGGCTTCACGCAGGCTGAAATCGACGGGTTCAAGAAGGGGGCCAAGGCAACGCTCACCATCGTTCCGTTCGCCGCCCCGGATCAACCTGTGAACCTTGACCTGTCGCTGAAGGGGTTCACAGCCGGGTTTGACGCTGTTTCCAAGGCCCCTGTGAATTGACCGCGCGGACCTGACCTTTGACATGGTCCTGACCGGGCAGAGTCAAAGGTTGCAGGGCAACGGTGCCACAGACCCTGCCGGGTGCCCCCTGGCAGGGTTTTTCATTTGAACGCAGTGCTTTGCGGCGGCATTCCGGGTGACAGAAGATGGTGCCAGATCTGTTCGGCACCCGGACGGTGGCGGGCGGCGGGGCGGGCAATCATCACATAGGGATGGGGCATTGGGGCGGCGGCGGGGCCGACGGCCACCAGGCTGCCGCGTGCCAGATCCGCCGCCGCCAACGTTTCGGGCAGAAGCGCCACGCCCGCCCCCAGACGCGCAGCCGTGGCCGCAACCCCCAGGCGGCCGACCGAAAGACCCTTGCCGGGATCGGGGCGGCGCGGGCTGCCCAAAGCCTCGTGCCAGCCGGCCCAGGACTGCGGATTGGCATAGGTCGGCCCCCACCGGGTATGGATCAGACCCCCGTCGTCGGCACCAAGCGCGCCCCCCCCGCAGACCGGCGGCAAGCAAGGGCGCGGCCACCGGCACCATACGATCCCGAAACAGCACCTCGACCATTTGGCCCGGATAGGCTGCCGCGCCATAGGTGATGCGGATATCCACGCCCCGGCCAGCGAAATCGATCGGGTCCTGGTTTTCCTCGATGATCTGCACCCCGGCGCGGTCGGCAAGGTCCGCCAGCCGGGGCAGAAGCCACAACTCCCCGACCGAGGCGATGACGGAAAGTACGGCCCGCGGGCGGGATGCGGATGTTTTCAGATGTGCTGCGGCTTCGGTCAGTTCGGAAAAAGCCCCCGCCACGCGCAGGAAAAGCTCTCGTCCGGCGTCGGTCAGTTCGACCCCGTTGACCCGTCGCAGGAAGACCTGCTTGCCAAAGCGGTCTTCCAGCAGGCGGACGTGCTGGCTGATGGCCGTCGGGGTTACGCCCAACTCCTGGGCGGCTGCGGCGAAACTGCCCGCACGGGCGGCCCGGTCAAAGGCCTGAAGAGCGTTCAGGGGCAAGCGGTCGCGCATCAAATCTCCGCAGGGGCAAGGTCAAGGTTCGGGTTGCGGGCACCGACCCGGCCCGAAGGGGCCCGGCTGCCCGGCCACCAGAAGATTGGCACAAGTTTTCCTTAGCCTCACCAGGTTTTTTGCGCCTTGTCAGAAGATGTGTCACGATGGATCATCTGCCCAGGATCAAGCACAGGGGATGCGCGATGAAGCAGCTTGTCAACCTTGGCATCTATCCCATCGACCGCCCCGACAGCCCGCAATATGTTGAACTGGTGGCGGCCTGCCATGCGCGGCTTGCGACAGAGGGCATGTTTGACCTGCCCGGCTTCCTGTGCGGGGATGCCGTGGCTGAAGCGGTGACGGCGGTTGCCCCGGCCATGGCGACGGAAAGCTTCCGCCATGCGCGCAGCCATAATGTTTACTTCCGTGACCGTGTCGAAGGTCTGGCCGATGATCACCCCGCACTGGTCAGGGTGGAAACGGTGAACCACACGCTGTGCGCCGATCAGCTTCAGGGCAATCCGGTGATCACCCTTTATGACTGGCCACCTTTCGTCGCCTTTCTGGCTGCGGCCATGGGCAAGAACCGGCTTTACCCGATGGAGGACCCGATGGCGCGGGTCAACGTGCAGGCCAGCCGCGATGGCGAGGCATTGAACTGGCACTTTGACCGGTCTGAATTCACCACCACGATCCTGTTGCAGGCCCCTGATCAGGGGGGCGAACTGGAGTATCGCAAGGACCTGCGCAGCGCGGACAATCCGAACTACGACGGCGTCGCGGCGGTTCTGCGCGGCGCAGATCCGATGGTCAGGAAACTGGCGCTGAAGCCGGGCGCGCTGAATGTCTTTCGCGGCGTGAACACCCTGCACCGCGTGGTGCCGGTGCGGGGGCCGGTGGAACGTCTGGTTGCCATCTTTGCCTTCTTCGACCGTCCGGGCGTGGTGATGACCGCAAAGGATCAGACCGGCTTTTATGGCCGCGCGACGGCTGCCGCCTGACGGGACGGCCGGGACAGGGGCCGCGCGCGGCGGCGCGGGCTTTGCCCCCTGACGGTGGTCTTGCCTGCGCGGGCGGTCCATGTACCGGGGTGCCGCCGGCTGCGGTCCGACCGCAGAACAAACGGGGCCGCAGTGCCTGCGGCACCTCTGAACTGTTGCGCAAGCGCCCCAAGCCAAGCACCACCGGCGCGGCCCGGTCAGCGCGCCCGGGGCGCAAGGCGTCAGGCGCGGCGCAGGGCCAGCACGGCGTTCAGCCCGCCGAAGGCAAAGGCGTTGGACAACACCACGTCCACCTGCGCTTCCCGCGCTGTGTTGGGCACCACGTCCAGCGCGCATTCCGGATCAGGTTCCTCATAGCCGATGGTGGGCGCGATCACGCCATCGCGCAGCGCCATGATGCAGGCCAGCAGTTCCACGGCCCCCGTGCCGCCGATCAGATGACCGTGCATGGATTTGGTGGACGAGATCATCAGCCGGTCGGCATGCGGGCCGAAGACATCGGCGACGGCTGCGCATTCGGTCTTGTCGTTTGCCGCCGTACCGGTGCCGTGGGCATTGATATAGCCCACCCGGTCCCCGCTGATCCGGGCATCGCGCAGCGCCCCGCCGATGGCCCGTGCCGCGCCCTGTTTGGACGGCATCACGATATCCGACGCATCGGATGTCATCGCAAAGCCGGCGACTTCCGCCAGAATCTCGGCCCCGCGCGCGCGCGCATGGTCATGGTCTTCGAACACAAAGATCGCGGCCCCTTCGCCCTGCACCATGCCGTTGCGGTTCAGGCTGAACGGGCGGCAGGCATCCTTGGACATGACGCGCAGCCCTTCCCAGGCCTTGATCCCGCCAAAGCACAGCATCGATTCCGATCCGCCGGTCAGCATCGCCTTTGCGCCACCCGACCGCACCATCTGAAAGGCAAGGCCCATGGCATGGTTCGAACTGGCACAGGCCGTTGCGACAGAAAACGCAGGCCCCTTGAGGTTGAATTCCATGGACAGGTGGCTGGCGGCCGCGTTGTTCATCAGTTTCGGCACCACAAAGGGATGAACGCGGTTCTTCCCCTCTTCATAGACCGCCCGGTAGTTTTCATCCCAGGTATTCACGCCACCACCGGCCGTGCCCAGAACCACCCCGGTTTCATAGCCAAGATGGCCGTCAAAATTCAGCCCCGCCTGCGCCACCGCCTCGCGGGCGGCCAGAAGGGTGAACTGGGTGAATTTGTCATAAAGAACGATCTGCTGGCGGTTGAAGTGCGCCTCGGGGTCCCAGTTGTGTACCTGGCCGCCGATCTGGATCGACAGCCGGTCCCTGTCGCGGATTTCCAGCTCGGTGATGCCGCAACGCCCTTCGCGGAACGCCTCGAGCGTGCCCGTCACGTCATGGGCCAGCGCGTTGATGGTGCCGGCCCCGGTGATGACGACGCGGTTCATGCGGGACGGGCGGCCACCAGCGCCTCGACAGCCGCGACAATCGAGGCAACGGTCGAAATGTCAAACCCGCTTTCGGCCGGGTCATTGGCGTTGAAGGGCACGGAAATGTCGAAAGCCTCTTCAATGGCAAAGATCGATTCCACCAGACCCAGGCTGTCGATACCCAGGCTTTCCAGGGTCGATTCCGGGCTGATGTCCGAAGGGTCAAGCACGGCCTGTTCAGCGATGATGGCAACCACCCGATCCTTCACAGTCTGCGCCATGGTTTCCCCCGCTCAATCACCGCGATGACTTAGTCGTTCCCGGCCGGCTTTGAAATGGCCTTCTGCAGGGCGGCAACGGTTGCGGCCAGGCGCGGCAGGCGGCGCAGCGCCTTTTGCATCTCGATATGTGTGGTCATTTTCACCGCCGGATAGCCCAGCAGCACGCGGCCCGCCGGCGCGTTGGTGAATATCTTGGTGGCACCGCCCGCAATCACGTCATCCCCGACAAAGATGTTGTCATTGACCCCGCATTGCCCCGCCATCACCACGCGGTCGCCGATGCGCGCCGATCCGGCGATGCCGACCTGCCCGCACAGCAGGCAGTCGCGGCCCACGGTCACGTTGTGCCCGACATGGACAAGGTTATCCAGTTTCGTTCCCGACCCGATTTCGGTGTCGCGGATCGTGCCCCGGTCAATGCAGACATTGGCACCCAGTTCGACATCATCGCCGATCATGACGGACCCCAGCGAATGAATGCGGATCCAGCCCTGGGGATGATGGTCGGCGCGCACCCCCAGCGTTTCGCGGATTTCCTCGACACCTGATTTTTCCGGGGTCACGAAGGAAAAACCATCGCTCCCGATCACCGCGCCCGGCTGGCAGATGAACCTGTCCCCGATCCTTACCCGCGCCCCGATGCGCACGCCCTGCAGGATCAGCGCGTCCGACCCGATCCGCGCCGCATCGCCGATCGAGACATGGCTGGCGATCCGTGCCCCCGGCCCGATCACGCAGCCCGCCCCGATTGTCACGAAGGGACCGATCCGCGCGCCATCGCCGATCTGTGCAGACGGGTGGATGTCGCACAGCGGATGCAGGCCCGGCGCAAGGCCCGGCCCCGGATCCAGCATCTGCGACAGGCCCGCAAGCGCGATGCGCGGGCGGCTGACCCACAAGGCGGCGGCCAGGCCAAGGGCGCGCCAGTCTGCCCCCTGCCACAGGATGGCGGCGCGGGCGGCACCCCGGGCCAGCCCTTCGGCATATTTGGGGTCCATCGCCAGGGCCAGGGCATCGGGACCGGCGGTTGCAGGTTCCGACGCAGAAAGGATCACCAGATCAAGGTCGCCCTCGGCCCGCGCCCCAAGGGCGGCTGCAATATCGCGGATCGTGTGGCCCATGATCGCCCCCGGCGGTTGCGGGCCTGTGCTGCCCGGCACGCCTGATTTAGCCGCGAACAGGGTCCAGTACCACCCCGGCGTCTGTCAGCGCCTCGAAGATCCTGGCATCGCGGCCGTAAACATCCCGCCGATAGGTCATCCCGCCTTTGGCGGTCGGATAGGCGGTGAAATAGACCAGATGAACCGGGATCGGGACCGCCAGGCTGATCACCGATTCAACTGCTGTTGACAGGTGGCTTTCAAATTCGGCCTGCGGATCGGCAGACTGCGGCGCAAGAAGCGCATAGGCAAAACCGAACGGGTCGTTCAGACGGATACAGCCGTGGCTGTAGGCCCGCACCTCTTTGGCAAACAGCGACTTGTGCGGCGTGTCATGCAGGTAGATGTCGTGAGGGTTGGGGAACATGAACTTCACCTTCCCCAGGGCATTGTCGTCTGACGGCGGCTGGCGCATCGAAAAGGGGAAATCCGCCGCCGTATAGGCAGCGAAATCGATGGACTCGCGCGGGATCACCTGCCCGGACCGGTCGATAATCTTCAGATGTGACGCCGCGTTGCGGTCCATTTTCAGAAGGGGCAGATATTCCTTCGTGGAGATCGACCGCGGCACGTGCCAGCTTGGGTTGATGACCATGTATTCGATCTGGTCCGAGAATTCGGGGCTGCGCTGATCGGGAACGTTCTTGCCGATGACCGACCGGGTCTGAAAGGTGATCTTGCCACGATCCACGATCCGGGCGGTGAAATCGGTCAGGTTGACCCAGACATGGCGCGCGCCCCGGTCGACATTGAGCCAGCGTTCGCGTTCCATCGCCACGATCACGGATTTCAGGCGCTCTTCGGGGGGCACGTTGATGTCCTGCATGGTGCCGGGGCCGGCGATGCCATCGGCAGTCAGACCATGCCGAAGCTGGAACGCCTGCACGGCGCGCTGCAAAGCGGCGTCATAGGACCGGGATGCGCTTTGGCGCAGAAAACCCATCTCCACCAGGCGGTCGCGCAGGGCAACAACCTGCGGTCCCGATTCGCCCGGTTCCAGGGCCGTTGCCTGAACCGCCGGCCCCCAGCCGCCCCGGGCGATCAGGTCTTCCAGCGCCAGCTTTTCGCGCATCAACAGCGCATATTCGACCGATTTCGGCGGCAGTTGCCGCAGATAGGCCGCCGGGTCGGCCGCAAGGAAATCCTCGATCTGCGCGCGCCGGTCCCGCACCGGAACCTCGCGCAGGATTCCGGGATCAATCCTCGACGGCACCAGAACCCCGGTCTGGACATCGCGTGCATAGTCAAGGAAGGCCCGCGTCATCGCCACTTCGGCGCGCGCCCGGTCGCGTTCGCTTCGGGCGTTGCGCAATGCGTCGGTCAGTTGGGCCGCATCATAGCGCGTGGCGGGAAGGCCGTGGTCCGGGGCGCGCGTCAGCACGGCAAGCAGCGCGCTGCGCCGTGCGGCATCATCGGCCTCTGTCCAGATCGCATCATAATCCCGCTCAAGATAGAAGGCCGCAACAGCCTCGTCCCGCGCCGCCGCCTCTGCCACCGCGTGCCGGAAGACAGCCGGTTGGGCCGAGGCCGCGCCGGACCCCGCCAGAGCAAGCGACAATGCCGTTAAAATTGAAGGAAAAAACCGGTGCATCCGTGATCTTGCCGCATCCTGAACAAACATCTGACCGCCAGTCCCGCGCATTGCCCTGATGTGGATAAGTCTCTGCGATCAAACGCGGAATGTCCATTCACAAAGGGCAGGCCGCCCGATCCTGCCGCCATCTGTGGCGAAGATGCCGCCCTGCAAAGGCCCCGGCCCCCGCTGCGGCAGTGTTCAGCAGATTCCTGCCGATTAACCCGGTGGCAGGGTCTGCCGCCCAATCCAAGGCTTGGGTTGAGACTCATCCTGTGGCATAGAGGCGCTGCCCCTGGGGCACAGGTGGCACAGCAAACCGTCGCAGACAGACGGTGGTTTCGGCGGCGGGACAGGCACGTAACATGACCGATGCACATGACCGATAAACCTTCGACCGGCTTTTCGCGCCGTGGTCTGCTTGGGGTCTTTGCCGCAACGATGGTCGTGGCGGCACCCACCTACACCAATGCCTTCGGGCTGTTGAAAGGGGCGGGCGATATCCGCCGCATCCGGATGTATTCGGGCCGCACCGGCGAAAGCATCGACACGATCTACTGGATCGAGGGGGATTACATTCCCGAGGTGCTGGAAGAGATCAATTTCTTCATGCGCGACTGGCGCTCAGGCGGCAAGACAAAGATTGACCCGCGCAATATCGATATCATGGCGGCCTCGCACCGGCTTCTGGATGTGAGCGAGCCTTATATGCTGCTGTCGGGCTACCGCAGCGCGCAGACAAATGCGATGCTGCGCTCGCGCTCTCGCGGTGTTGCCCGCAATTCGCTGCATATCAAGGGGCAGGCGGCGGACCTGCGGCTGAAATCGCGGTCGGTCGGCCAGGTGGCCAAGGCGGCGGCCTCGTGCAATTCGGGCGGTGTGGGAAAATATTCGCGGTCGAACTTCGTCCATATGGATTGCGGGCCGGTCCGCCTTTGGGGCGGCTGAGGCGGAAGGCCAAGCCGGGATAAACTGCGCAAGTCAGGGCACCTTCGGGTGCCTTTTCCTATTCTTGCTTCAAGGCCCCGGCCGGTTCGGCCCCGGATCGCCCCCTGAACCCCATGGCCACCACGAACTTCTCCGAACTGTCCGGGCGGCTGGCCGGGGGTTTGACGTTCACAACCTTGGTGAAATTGCGCTTGAGCGTGGTTTGCAGCGCAATCTCTGCCCCGCCTGCCAGAACCTTGGCAACAAAGGTGCCGCCCTCTTCCAGCACATCGAAGGCAAACTGCGCCGCCGCCTCGCACAGGGCGACGATGCGCAGATGATCGGTCTGCCTGTGCCCCGACGAGGCTGCGGCCATGTCACTGAGCACCACGTCGGCAGGCCCGCCGAGCCACGCCTTCACCTTGTCATCCGCCCCGTCTTCCAGAAAATCAAGCTGGTGGATCACCGCGCCGCTGATCGGCATCACCTCTTGCAGGTCCACACCCAGAACGGTGCCCACCGGTTTGTTGTGCCGCTCGCCCAGGGCATTGACCCGCCCGACGGCCACCTGACACCAGCCGCCCGGCGCACAGCCGAGGTCAACCACCCGTGCCCCCGGTTTCAGGAAGCCGTACTTGTCGTCCAACTCCAGTATCTTGTAGGCCGCGCGGCCGCGATACCCTTCCTTCCTGGCCCGCAGGACATAGGGGTCGTTCAACTGCCGTTCCAGCCACAGCGTGGAGGACAGCTTGCGGCCCTTGGCGGTCTTGACCCGCACGCGCAGCTCGCGCTGACCCCGGCCGGATGTGTTCTTCTGGCCCGTCTTGCTGTCGCCGGTCATTCGTAGGGTCCGTCTTCCAGAACGCCATCCGCGCTCATCTGCGCGTAAAGCAGCCCCTCGCGCAGCCCGCGGTCTGCCACCGAAAGGCGGTCGGTCGGCCAGATGCGCATCATGGCCTGCAGGATTGCCGCGCCCGACATGATCAGCGCGTGGCGGTCGCGCCCGATCCTGGGGTCTGTGCGGCGGCCTTCGGGGCCAAGCGCAAGGTAATCGCGGATCACCGTATCGATCTGGTCCGATGACATCCGCAGCCCGTCCACCTTGGCCCGGTCATAGCGGCGCAGCCCCAGAAAGGATGCCGCAACGGTCGTGACCGTGCCGCTGGTGCCGATGATCTGGAATCCCTCGCGCGGGTTTTCCGCGTTATAAGGGGAAAAATTCGCAAGGTTTTCTTCGAAAAACCAGCTCATCAACGCAAATCGTCCGGCATCGTCTTCGACATCGGCAAACTGGTCTTTCAGCGTGGCAACGCCCAAAGGCACCGATATCCAGTCCACCACCCGCGCTGCGGGGTCATCGCCATGGCTGGTAAAGCCGGCATGCAGCCGCATGATGGCGCGGGGCCGGTCTTCGGGACCGACCGCCGACAGATCGATCCAGACCAGTTCGGTAGAGCCGCCGCCGATATCAACGACCAGCAACTGTTCGGTGCGCGGGCTGACCAGCGGCGCGCAGGAGATGACGGCCAGCCGCGCCTCTTCTTCCGGCGCGATGATCTCCAGTTGCAGCCCGGTTTCGCGGCGCACCTGGCGGATAAAGTCGCGGGCATTGCGGGCGCGCCGGCAGGCCTCTGTCGCCACCAGACGCATGCGGTCAACGCCATGCTTTTCGATCTTTTTCTGGCAGATGCGCAACGCCTGCACGGTACGCCCCATCGAGGCGCGGCTGAGCCTGCCCGAGGCTTCCAGACCAACCCCAAGCTGGACGGTCTTTGAAAAGCTGTCGACAACCGAAAACTGACTGCCCTTCGGCTGGGCAATCAGCATCCGGCAACTGTTCGTGCCAAGGTCAAGGGCAGCATAAAGCTGTCCCGTCTCGGCCGTGCGGGTGCCAGACGGGTCCACCGGCAGCCCAACAGGCCATTGCCCATCGGCCGACATCGGCAGCGCGTCCGCACCCAGAGGACGCTCGGGCGTCATATCGCCTTCCATTCATGGTTGACCCAAGCCTAGCCGCAGGGGCGCGGCACTGCAAGCGCCGAAGCGGCATCCGGGCGGGGCAGGTGCCGGATGGTCCCGGCCAATCCGGCGCGGGACACCGCGCGTTCCGCCCGCTTGAAGCGGGCCGATGGCGGGCAGGGTCGCTGGCTGTGCGGGACCTGTCGAAAACCGGCATCGTCTGTCGCCTGACGGCGCTTAGAAGGAAGCGCAGGCAAACAAGGGGAATCAGCAATGCCTGACGTCACGGTCGTTTACTGGCGCGACATTCCGGCCCAGGTGATTGTCGGCAAGGGCCGCAGCGGATCGAAGGTGCAGCTCAGCGAACGCTTTGAACAGGCGATCGACCGCTGTGCCATGAAGATCGGGGCAAAGGATGCCGATGCCTATATGGCTGAATGGCGCAAAGCCCCGCCCTATCAGGTCGAGGGCGAGCCTCACGTGATCGCGGCGGCGGAAGCGGCCCGGCTGGAAGCGGAATTCGACACCCGGCGCCTGCGGGCGCTGATCGACACTGAAGGCCGGGCCTGAAGCGCCCCCGTGCAAAGAACCGTACAGGAGACCCGTGATGGCCTTGTTCACCTTCCGCCGTGACCCGCAGCCTGCCCCCGCCGCAGCAGCACTCGATGCAATGCTTGACGGCTTCTCGATCGAGGTGATGCCGCGCACCGCAGAAAAAGTGGACAGCTTCCGGGAACTTCTTCCTGCGGGAACGCGCGTCTATATCGCGCATATCGAAGGCACGCCCATTGAAGACATGGTCGCGACCGCGCGGCGCGTGTCGGCCGAAGGCTTTCCCGTGATGCCCCACTTCCCGGCGCGGATCATCCGCGACAAGGCCATGCTGGCCGACTGGATTGCGCGCTACCGGGGCGAGGCCGGCGTCACACAGGCGCTGCTGCTGGCCGGCGGCGTGGCCACCCCGGCGGGGGATTTCGGCAGTTCGATGCAGCTGATGGAAACCGGCCTTTTCGACGGGTTCGAGCGGCTGCATGTTGCAGGGCATCCCGAAGGCAACAGGGATATCGACCCCGACGGATCAGACCGCATGGTGATGCAGGCGCTGCGCTGGAAGCAGGCCTTCGCCGACCGCAGCGATGCCAGCATGGCGATTGCCACCCAGTTCTGCTTTGAGGCTGATCCGGTCATCGCCTGGGCCGGCCGTCTTGCGGCCGAAGGCATCCGCCTGCCGATTCACATCGGCGTCGCCGGCCCGGCAAAGTTGCAGACCCTGATCAAATTCGCCATCGCCTGCGGCGTCGGCCCGTCCTTGCGCGTGCTGCAGAAGCGGGCGATGGATGTGACCAAGCTGCTTCTTCCCTATGAGCCGACCGATATCCTGACAGCCCTGGCCGCCCACAAGGCGAAAGCCCCGGGCTTTGGAATCGAATCGGTGCATTTCTTTCCCCTGGGCGGCATCAAGACCAATGCGGCATGGGTTACCGAAAACGGCGGCGCCAGTGGCGTTCCGGCCTCTCACGCGCAAGGACCAGTCTGATAGATGACCCGTACCGTTCTGGAATCAAAAACGAAAACCGTCACCATCGGCTTTGACGAACCGTTCTGCGTGATCGGCGAACGCATCAACCCGACCGGCCGCAAGAAGCTGGCGGCAGAACTTGAGGCGGGCGATTTCAGCACCGTGGAGCGTGACGCGCTGGAACAGGTCGCCTGCGGTGCCATGGTGCTGGACGTGAACTCTGGCGCTGTCTTTACCAACAGGATGGCCAGCGACCCGCGCTATGCCGACAACAACTTTGTCGAACCGCCGCTGATGCGCGAGCTGATCCTGCGCATCCAGGCACTGGTAGATGTGCCGCTGTGCATCGACAGCTCGGTTCCCGGTGCCCTGGAAGAAGGCCTTCGGGCCTGCGAGGGGCGCCCCCTGCTGAACTCGGTGACGGGCGAGGAAGAGCGGCTGGAACTGGTCCTGCCGCTGGTCAAGAAATACAACGTCCCCGTCGTGGCGATTTCCAACGATGACACCGGCATCAGCCAGGACCCCGACGTGCGCTTTGCGGTGGCCAGGAAAATCGTCGAGCGCGCCGCCGATTTCGGCATTCCCGCGCATGACGTCGTGGTTGATCCGCTGGTGATGCCGGTCGGTGCCATGGCCTCTGCCGGGCAGCAGGTGTTTGCGCTGGTCCGCCGCCTGCGCGACGAACTGGGCGTGAACACCACCTGCGGCGCGTCCAACATCAGCTTCGGCCTGCCCCACCGCCATGGCATCAACGCGGCCTTCCTGCCGATGGCCATTGGCGCGGGCATGACCAGCGCCATCATGAACCCGGTGCGCGCGGTAGAGATGGAGGCGATCCGCGCCGCCAACTTTCTGATGAACCATGATGCCAATGGCGGCGAATGGATCCGCTTCGCGCGGGTGCTGGAAGCGGTCGAAGGCGGCAAGACCTTTGCCGAGGCCAGCGCCGAAGCCGCCAGCGCCGGTGGCCGCGGCGGCCGGTCCGGTGGCCGCGCCGGGCGCGCGCGCGCGTAAACCACCCGTTAACCATGCCCCGGCAGGATCGGGGCATGGAAACGATCATCAGACAAACCACCTCCGAGGGCTGGATTGCCGAAGTCTTCGGTGCGAAATCCGTGGCATGCGGCGGTGTCATCCGGCGCGACCTGCGCTGGATCGACCGCGAAATCGGGCGCGAGCGGTTCATCGCCGAAGTGCGGGCGCGCGGCTTTCACCTGATTGAAACCGGCGGACAGTGGATCGTGATCTGCAACACCGGGTTTCTGCGTGTGATCTGCTGAAGACGAATTTTCTGCGAAAATTCTGATTTTTCGCAGAAAAATCGTTCCCACGCCGCCCGTGACGCAACCGGGCGCTGCCGCGCCGCAAACCGGCATGGCATTTGCCGCGCAGCCCCATACATAGGCTGCACCACCATGGAACAGAACGGGACGGGACGATGACGCAGGACGCGCTGGTGATCTTTACCCCTTCGGGCAAGCGGGGGCGTTTCGCGCTGGGAACCCCGGTTCTGACGGCGGCGCGCCAGTTGGGGGTTGATCTCGATTCGGTCTGCGGCGGGCGCGGCATCTGTTCCAAATGCCAGATCACGCCGGGCTATGGCGAGTTTCCCAAGCATGGCCTGACCGTCAGCGCCGATGCCCTGTCCGAATGGAATGCTGTCGAGGCGCGCTACAAATCGATCCGCGGGCTGACAGAGGGCCGGCGCCTGGGCTGTCAGGCCCGGGTGATGGGCGATGTCGTCATCGACGTGCCGCCCGAAAGCCAGGTTCACAAGCAGGTCATCCGCAAGTCCGCCACGATGCGCGACATCGTGATGGACCCGGCCACGCGTGCGGTTTACGTCGACGTCGCCGAGCCGGACATGCACGAGCCGTCGGGCGATTTCGAACGCCTGTCGCAGGCGCTGCGCGACCAGTGGCAGATGACGGATGTCGAGGCTGATCTTGCCATTCTGCGCCGGTTGCAGCCTGCGCTGCGCCAGGGTGACTGGAAGGTGACGGTTGCGGTCCATCAGGGCCACCTTGATGCCCGCCCGCGCATCCTGGACATCTGGCCGGGCTTTCATGAGGGCGGTCTTTACGGGCTGGCCATCGACCTTGGGTCGACCACCATCGCGGCGCATCTGTGCGATCTGCGCGACGGCACCGTGCTTGCCTCGGGCGGCGTGATGAACCCGCAGATCCGCTTTGGCGAAGACCTGATGAGCCGCGTCAGCTATGCCATGATGAACCCGGGCGGGGATGTGGAAATGACCCGCGCCGTCCGCGAGGCGCTTGATGCGCTGATCGGGTCCATCGCCGCCGGGGCGGGCATTGATACCTCGGCGATCTACGAGATCGTCTTCGTGTGCAACCCGGTGATGCACCACCTGCTTCTGGGCATCGACCCGGTGGAACTGGGTCAGGCCCCCTTTGCGCTGGCAACTTCGGGCAGCCTCAGCCTTGATGCGCGCGATCTGGACCTGACACAGGTCAACCGCGCGGCACGGGTCTATGTGCTGCCCTGCATCGCCGGGCATGTGGGGGCCGATTGCGCCGCCGTTGCCCTGTCGGAACAGCCCGACAAGTCAAAGGATATGGTGCTGATCGTCGATGTCGGCACCAATGCCGAACTGCTGCTGGGCAACGAATCCCGCGTGCTGGCCTGTTCTTCGCCCACCGGCCCGGCTTTTGAAGGGGCCCAGATCTCCTCCGGGCAGCGGGCCGCACCGGGTGCCATCGAGCGGGTCGAGATTGATGCCGTCACCAAAGAGCCGCGCTTTCGCGTCATCGGATCAGACCTGTGGTCGGACGAACCCGGCTTTGCCGGGTCTGTCGGCAAAACCGGCGTGACCGGCATCTGCGGGTCCGGCATCATCGAGGCGGTGGCGGAAATGCGCATGGCCGGGCTGGTGGATGCCAGGGGGCTGATCGGCAGCCCCGAACAGACCGGAACCGCCCGCGCCATTGCCGAGGGGCGGACACATTCCTACCTGCTGCATGACGGCAGTGCCGATGGCGGGCCGGTGATCAAGGTGACGCAGACCGATATCCGGGCGATTCAGCTGGCGAAATCGGCACTTTATGCCGGGGCGCGCCTGCTGATGGATGAAATGGGGGTGGACCATGTGGATCGCGTGGTTCTGGCCGGGGCCTTTGGCGCGCATATCAGCCCGAAACATGCGATGGTGCTGGGAATGATCCCCGATGCCGCCCTTGACCATGTCACCTCTGCCGGAAATGCCGCAGGCACGGGGGCGCGGATCGCGCTGTGCAACAAATCCTCGCGCGCGGCGATCGAGCACACCGTCCACCAGATTCACAAGGTGGAAACCGCCATCGAGCCGCGCTTTCAGGAGCATTTCGTCAACGCCAACGCGATCCCTCATGCGACCGATCCGTTCCCGGAACTGGGCAGGATCGTCAGCCTGCCCGATGTCAGCTTCAACACCGGCGGCGGAGAGACCGGGCGGCGCCGCCGCAAAAGCTAGGACCGCCAGCCTGCTGCGCCGATACGCTTGAGCAAGGTTTCGTCGCGCTTTTCGCATCGGGTGGCGATGGCCCTGAAATGCATGGTTTCGCCAAAGACGCGCCATCTGGTTGCGTTTGCGGCGAAATATGCTGTCGAAGGCGGGCACGGGATTGCGGCGCGCGGGGGTGATCGGGGCTTCGGCACCGCCGGAAGCCTGCATGTCGCGCAGCGCATTCCTGCCGCGGGCAGCATCGGCAAGCAGGCGCGGACCCGACCCGAAGGTGCCGTTCAGGGCCCGTCAGGCCCTGACCGCCAGTGCCGCCCCATGACCTTTCGTTCGGTGCGCGACAGCGAAGGCCCGGGGCAGGATGACGTCAGAATGAACCATCGCCCCGGTTCCATCGGTCACGACGGTAGCAGCAAGGGCGGCAGGCCGGTATGGATGCCTCCGGTCGCGGTGCCCGCGCCCAGATAGTGCACCCAGGGCCATCGCGTTTGAGATCTCGGTGCTTCTAAACGTGAACATACATGGAACAAAAGGGCGCTTCTGGTCGAGTTCTACGGCGAATTTCACCAGATTTCTTCATGAACACGGCCTGACAGTTTC
>JADCEL010000007.1 GCA_020250125.1 Rhodobacter sp. | reverse complement strand
GCCGCGCCCTCGACCTCGCCCGACGCGACACCTCCAAGGGGTCGCTCTCGATCAAACTGAAGCGCGCCGGTTGGAACGATGCGTTTCTTCTCAGCCTTCTCAATCAGTTAGCAAGCGCATAGGTCAAACGCGATTGCCCTGCTCCTATCCCGCTAATTTTGCACGTGGAATTGGTCTGTTTGTTGACCTATTGTTGATTCGGGCGTTGCGCAGCAATAAGCCGCCCTTTGGGGCGACTTTTAACCTGTTGATTTAGCTATATAGAAGTGGATGCGGGGCAGGATTTGAACCTGCGGCCTTCTGGTTCTATGCCATGGCGCGGCTGCCTTTGGCCGAGGTGACGGCGGTCGGCTATCTCAACCCCGTGGCGGTGACGCTGGGGGCGGCGCTGCTGTTTGGCGAAAGGCTGACCGCGCCGCGCGTGCTGGCGGTCCTGGTGGCGCTGCTGGGTGCCCTGATCATCCTGCGCCCCGGCGTGCGGGTGGTGACGGACGGGCATCTGGCACAGCTCTGCGCGGCGATGCTTTTCGCGGGGTCCTACCTGTGCGCCAAGCGGCTCAGCGGCCTGGCAGGTGCGGGCATGATCGTGGCGATGATGTCGCTGACGGTGACGGCAGGGCTGGCCCCCTTCGCGCTTGCCGTCTGGGTGCCGGTCAGCGCGGTGCAACTGGCCTGGCTGCTGCTGACGGCGGTCTTCGCCACGCTGGGCCATTATGCGATGACCCGCGCCTTCGCCGTGGCCCCGATGTCGGTAACGCAGCCCGTCGCCTTTCTGCAACTGATCTGGGCTGCGATGCTGGGCACGCTGATCTTCGGCGAGCCGGTCGATCCCTTTGTCCTGCTGGGGGGCACACTGATCATCGGCGCAATCAGCCTGCTGACCTGGCGCGAGGCCGTGATGCAGCGGCGCGGGGCCGTGCCCGCCCCCCGGCAGCCGGAGACGCAGGGGCTTTGACTTGACGCGAGCCTGTGCATAGTCAGCGGCAGACGGTTTTTTTCACCAGGATATGCATCGATGAAAATCGCGATGATCGGGACGGGCTATGTCGGGCTGGTGTCAGGGGTCTGCTTTTCGGACTTCGGGCATGAGGTGGTCTGCGTCGACAGGGACCCGGCCAAGATCGAGAAGCTGAACCGGGGCGAGATTCCGATTTTTGAGCCGGGACTCGACGTGCTGCTGGCCAGGAACGTCAAGGCGGGACGGCTGACCTTCACGCTGGATATCAAGGCGGCAGTCAGCGGTGCGGATGCCGTCTTCATTGCCGTCGGCACCCCGGCGCGGCGTGGCGACGGCCATGCCGACATCACCTATGTCATGGCGGCCGCCGCCGAGATCGGGGCGGCGCTGACGGGATATGCCGTGATCGTCACCAAATCGACCGTGCCGGTCGGCACCAACCGGGCCGTGCAGGCGGCCGTCCGGGCTGCCGCGCCTGACGCGCGGTTCGACGTGGCCTCCAACCCCGAATTCCTGCGCGAGGGGGCGGCGATTGACGATTTCATGCGGCCCGACCGCGTGGTGGTGGGGGTGGAATCCGACCGCGCCCGGGCGGTGATGGCGGAAATCTACCGTCCGTTGTTCCTGCGTGATTTTCCGGTGGTCTACACCGATCTTGAATCCGCCGAGATGATCAAATACGCCGCCAATGCCTTTCTGGCGGTGAAGATCACCTTCATCAACGAAATCGCCGCACTGTGCGAAAAGGTCGGGGCCGATATCAAGTCGGTGTCCAGGGGCATGGGCCTGGACGGGCGCATCGGCAACAAGTTCCTGCATGCCGGACCCGGATATGGCGGTTCCTGTTTTCCGAAAGATACAAAGGCGCTGGCCCGGATCGGACAGGATCATTCGGTGCCGATGCAGATCACCGAAACGGTGATCAAGGTGAATGACGAAATCAAGCGGCGCATGGTGGAAAAGATCGTCGATCTTTGCGGCGGCACGATCAGCGGCAAGACCGTGGCGGTGCTGGGCGTCACCTTCAAGCCGAACACCGACGACATGCGCGATGCGCCCTCGCTGACAATCGTGCCCGCGCTGATCGGGGGCGGGGCAAGGGTGCGCGTTGTCGATCCCGAGGGGTGGCGCGAAGGACCAAGGCTGCTTCCGGGCGTCGACTGGCGCGACAGCGCCTATGATGCGGCGGCGGGCGCGGATGCCGTGGTGATCCTGACCGAATGGAACGAATTCCGCGCCCTGGACCTGCCGCGTCTGGCCGGGTCGATGGCCACGCCGAAGATGGCGGACCTTCGCAATATCTATTCGGCTGAAAAGGCCCGCGCGGCCGGTTTCACCGATTATGTCGCCGTCGGGCGCTGACCGGCGTGCAGCAGGGCAGGCGGCGTGCCGTGCAGCGCGGGGCGGCGCGCCAGAAGGTCGTGGTCCCGCTCGGCAAAGGCCTCGATCCGGTGGCGGGCGGAATCGGTGCCAAAGGCTTCCAGCAGGCGCGGCCAGCGCAGATGTTCCGATGTTGCCTCTGACGGCGTGGCAAGCCGCAGGATGACCCCGTAGCGGTCCAGGAGTGCCGCTTCCAGCGGGCGCAGGTCGCTGCAATGGATCACCCCGTCCAGGTCCGCCAGCCCGCGCCGGGCCGTGGCCAGCGCCTCGGCCCGCGGCAGGGCGCGGAAGGCGGCCGTCCCGCCGATGCGCCGGGTGCCGAAATAGGAACAATAGACGTTGTCGCAGACATCGCGGATGCGGGCCTGCCAGTCTGCATCCCCGCCGAAAAAGCAGTCATCCGCAGTCCAGTGCCGCGCACGGGCGAGGTGCAGGTTTTCCGGCAGGGCAAGCTCTTGTTCCGTCAGGGCTTCGGCCTGCGCCCGAAAGTAAAAGTAGAGCGAGGCGATGCGTTCCTGCGGATCGCGCAGCACGGTGAAGGTGAAGCGGCCGCGTGGCAGGGTCTCGATCCCGTCCCAGTCGAGCGGGCCGGAGTAAAGCGCGTGCCCCGGCGGAAACTGTGCCGCCCCCGGGGCGGCCTGATCGGCGCTGCGCACCGGCGAGACGCGCGGCGCGCCCACCACCCGGGCCAGAGCGGCATGCACCGGCCCGCCGCCGGTGCGCGGCAGGTGCAGGAAGACGATGGGATGGCGGATCAGGTCCATGGCAAGATCGGGTCCGTTGCAACGGGTCGGTCGGGGTCGGTCAGCCTTGTATCCGCTGACTGGCTTAAGACTTGGTTACGCTGATCCGAAACTTTCCGCGCCTGACCCGGTGCGGGCCCTGCGGCATGGGGGCGCGGGGCGGGTCGCCCGCCCGCGCAGGGTGGCCGCAAAGGATCGGCGCGCCCGGCACAGGCCCGATCACCCCGCCCGCACCCCGAAGACCGCCCGTTCGCCGGGGCGAACGCGACGTGTTCCCTTTGCGGCCGTGCCACGCTAGCCTTGGCTGTCAGATCGGAGAGATTCGATGTTCAGGGCATTGGTGGTGGAGAAAGACGCGGCGGGGGTTCCCGGCGCCGCTGTGCAGGAGCTGTCCGACAGCCGGTTGCCGGAGGGTGACGTGACCGTGGCGGTCGAATATTCGACACTGAACTACAAGGATGCCCTCTGCCTTGGCTCCGGCGGGGGACTGGTGCGGGCCTGGCCGCATGTGCCCGGCATTGATTTCGCCGGGGTGGTCGAAACCTCGGCCGATGCGCGCTACCGTCCCGGTGACCGGGTGGTGCTGACCGGCTGGCGTGTCGGCGAGGTGCATTGGGGCGGCTATGCCACCCGCGCCCGCGTCAGGGCGGACTGGCTGGTGCCGCTGCCCGCATCGCTGTCCACGCGGATGGCGATGGCCGTGGGCACCGCCGGCCTGACCGCGATGCTGGCGGTGATCGCGCTGGAAAACCACGGCCTGCGCCCGGATCACGGCGAGGTGCTGGTGACCGGGGCCGCCGGGGGCGTGGGATCGGTGGCCGTGGCCCTGCTGGCAGGGCTTGGCCACAGGGTGGCCGCCGTAACGGGGCGTCCGGAAACGGAAGGCTATCTGCGTGATCTGGGCGCGGCGCGGATCGTGCCGCGCGCCGACCTGGCGGAAACCGTGAAGCGCCCGCTTGAATCAGAGACATGGGCGGGTTGCATCGATTCGGTGGGCGGGGCGATGCTGGCGCGGATTCTGGGCCAGATGAAGATGAACGCCAGCGTTGCCGCCGTGGGGCTTGCGGGCGGGGCTGACCTGCCCGCTTCGGTGGTGCCGTTCATCCTGCGCGGCGTGAACCTGCTGGGCATCAACTCGGTCTTCGTGCCTTACGCGGCGCGGGTCCAGGCCTGGGACCGGATCACGGCCGACCTGCCGATGGACCGTCTGGAGGCGATGATCCGTCCTGCCGGCCTTGCCGAACTGCCCGCGCTGGGCCGGGCGATCCTTAAGGGCGAGGTCCGGGGCCGGGTTGTCGTGGACGTGCGGGCCTGACCGGTGCGGTGCAGGCTTGCAGGGGCCCGGCGCGGGACGTGGCCATGTTTGCGCTGTCTTCCGATGGCACGGCGGCGGGGTGATGACCGAAGCGGCACCGCAGGATTTATGACAAGACGGAGACAAACCAGCGGGTTTGTCCCGCAAGTGTATTGACATCGAAACCAGCCTCGGTGAGCAGTGTTGCGGTGTTTTCGCGTCAACCGACGCGTCATATTGGCCCGGATCGGACGCTCCTGCGGGCTTTGAGGCTTGGCCGAAATGAAGATACTGATCGCAGACGACCAGGAGCTGGTGCGAGAGACGATTGCGGCATTCCTGCGGCAGGAGTCCGGTTTTACCGTGGATATCGCAAAGGATCTTGACAGTGCTCTTGTGGCTGTGAAGGCGCATGGCCCCTTTGATCTGGTGATGCTGGACTACATGATGCCGGGCATGAACGGCCTCGAAGGACTTGCCGCGATGCGCGCCGCCGTTCCGGGAACCGCCGTTGCGATCCTGTCGGGCACGGCGTCGCGCGCTGTTGCCGAGCAGGCCCTGGCCGAGGGTGCGGCCGGATTTCTGCCCAAGACGATGTCCACCAGATCACTGATCGCCGCCGCCCGCTTCATGGCCGCAGGCGAGGTCTATGCCCCGATGATGCAGACGGCAGACCGGACCGGGAATTTTGGCGCCGCCGCCGCCAGCCCGCTGACCCCGCGCGAACTGGATGTGCTGCGCCGCCTGTGCCGGGGCATGGCGAACAAGGAAATCGCCCGCGACCTTGATCTGCAGGAAGTGACCGTCAAGCTGCACGTCAAGACGCTGTACCGCAAGATCAATGCACGCAATCGCACCCATGCGGCAATGATTGCCAGGGAAGCCGGCCTGTGCTGAGCACATGTCCGTTTGGATCAGCCGACCTATACCGATGGGCAGGCGACCGTCCGGAATCCGCCATGTAGGATGTGATGGTTGAAGGATTGGCACATCGCAGGACATGACATGAACTCCATACGACGCTTCAGTGCGGCTCTGATGATTGCCGCCGGACTTCTTTCGGCGGTGGCGGCACGGGCCGAAATCCTGCCCGCACCCCAGGGCGACGTGATTCTGACCGTGTCGGGCGCGATCACAAACACCAATGACGATGGCCTGGCCCGTTTCGACATGGCCGTTCTCGATGGTCTTCCCCGGCACAGCTTCGCCACGTCGACCATCTGGACCGAAGGCGTGGACACCTATGAAGGCGTCCTTCTGACCGATCTTCTGAAGGCCCTTGGCGCGACCGGAACGAATGTTCTGGCCAAGGCCCTGAATGATTACGAGATCACCTTCCCGGTGGCAGATGCGACAGTCGAAGGTCCCCTGCTGGCCTATCGCGCGAACGGCAAGCCCATGTCCATCCGCGAAAAGGGCCCGATCTGGATGATTTTCCCCTATGATGATGTGGAGGCATTCCGGACCGAACAGACCTATTCCCGTTCGATCTGGCAACTCGACCGCATCGTGGTCACCGAGTAGGCCTGCGGCCGCAGGTCTGGGAAGGGCTTGGGATGCCGTCAGTGCTTCGATCCCGGCCGCGCTATCTTCGCAACGTGCTTTTCGGCTTCATGGCCATGGCCGTGGGCGTTCTTGCGGTCCTGTCCGCCGAAGTCCGGCATGAGATGCGGCTGTTCCAGGAAGAACCGGTCGACAACGTCCACTGGAACCTGACGCAGCTGGAACTGGACCTTGTCCTGCTTCTGTCTGCGGCGGAACTTGCCCTGGAACGGGATGAGCCGCCGCTGGACGAGCTGCGCAAGCGCTTCGATCTGTTCTACAGCCGGACCGATCTGGTCCGGCAGGGGGCAATGTTCGAAAGACTGGACCTTGAAATGATCATCCGGCCGCTGATCGCGCGGCTGGACGGCTTCCTGCAGCGGGCCACGCCCCTGATCGACGGCAGTGATGCGTCTTTGCGCGCCGCGCTGCCTGCCCTGGTGGAAGATGTTCAGACCCTGCGGATGGACCTGCGGTCCCTGTCGATCCGCACTGTGGAACAATATGCCACCCAGGCGGACCTGCGCCGTGCCGAACTTGCGCGGCTGTTGCGCCAGGTTGCGGCAACCTCTGCCGCACTGCTGATTCTTCTCGTCGCATTGCTGGGGTCCGTGCTGTACCTCAACCGGCAGGCAGAACGCAAAACCGCCGAGGTGCTGCGGGTCTCGTCCCGATTGCAGGCCACCGTGGCGACAGCGCTGGACGGTGTGATCGTTGCCGGATTGGACGGGCGTGTCCTGGATTTCAACCAGGCGGCAGAACGCATATTCGGCTTCAGCCGGGACGAAGCGATCGGTCAGGGGCTGGACCGGCTGATCATTCCGGCGCGCCATGTGGCCGCGCATGAGGCCGGCATGGCCCGGATGCGCGACACCGGCAAGAAGAAGGTGGTCGATGCCGGCCGCATCCAGATCACCGCCAAACGCAAATCCGGCGAAGAATTTCCGGTGGAAATGTCGATCACCAGCAATTCCGGCCCCGACGGGATGATCTTCATCGCCTTTCTGCGCGACATTTCGGAACCTGTGGCCAATGAACGCGCCCTGCTGGCCGCCCGCGACAAGGCGCTGGCCGCAGAGCAGGCCAAGACGAACTTTCTGGCGGTGATGAGCCACGAGATGCGGACACCGCTGAACGGGGTGATTGCCGCCATCGAAATTGTCGGGCGCAAGGCCGTCGATCCGTCGCAGGCAAAGTTTGTCCGTCTGGCGCAGTCTTCGGCCAAGCTGCTGCTGCGCCACGTGAACGACGTGCTTGACATCTCAAAGGTCGAGGCCGGACATCTGGCCCTGTCGGATTCCCCGTTCGAACTGGCGCCGATGCTGGCCTCTCTGACCGATGTGCTGCGTCCGGTTGCGGCGCAAAAGGCCACCGAGATCGAACTGGACATCGGGCCTGACCTGCCACCGGTACGGGGCGATTCCTTCCGCCTGGGTCAGATCGTGCAGAACCTTCTGTCCAATGCCGTCAAGTTCACCGATGGCGGCAAGGTGGTGCTGAAGGCTGTCCTGCACCCGCAGGGTGGCGGAATGGCGCTGCTGGACCTGAGCGTGACCGATTCCGGCATAGGAATAGCACCCGAAGACCTGGAGCGGGTCTTTGAGGATTTCGTGATGCTTGATCCGTCCTACGGGCGCACCGATGCGGGAACGGGCCTGGGCCTTGCCATATCGCGGCGTCTGGCAGAGGCCATGGGGGGACAGATCGGGGCGGAAAGTGAAATCGGCAAGGGCAGCAGGTTCTGGCTTCGGCTGCCGATGCGGACAGCCGATCCTGCCGCCCCGGCACCCGCAGAGTCGGCCAGAACGACGGCAAAGCCCGGTGCCGATGGTCCGTTCCTTGATCTTCTGGTGGTCGAAGACAATGCCACCAACCGGACTGTCATGGAAGAGATGCTGCGGCTGCTGGGCCATCGGTCCACACTTGCGGTCGATGGCAGGGAAGGGGTCACGAAGGCCCGCGTACACCGCTATGACGCCATCCTGATGGACATTTCGATGCCCGTCATGGACGGGATGACGGCAACCGGGCTGATCCGGGCCGAAGGGCTGTCAAAGGACAGCCGCATCATCGCGGTCACGGCCCATACCATGCCCGAGGAACTGGAAAGGTTCCGCGGCGCAGGCATGGACGATTGCCTGACAAAACCGATGACGATCCGCGATCTTGCCCGCACGCTGGCCGCCATTTCTGCCCCGCCTTCGCCGCCGCCGCCGGCTGCTTCGCCCCAGCCTGCGGATGCCGTGCTGGACGCCTTGCGGATCGAAGACCTGCGGCAGGCCCTGGGGGCCGACGGGATCCGGCGGACTGTCGCGCAGTTCCTGCGCGACACCACCGCCACGATGGACCGGCTGCGCAGCACCGCGTCTTCCCCGGCCGAGGCGCGGGCGCTGTGCCACGAACTGGCCGGGGCAGCCGCCATGGTGGGTGCGGCGCATCTTCACCGCCATTTCGCCGGTCTGGAAGCACAGTTGCGCAACGGCGATGCCAAAGCACTTGCCGCCGCACAGGCCGACACGGACCGTCTTTGGGCAGATGCAGCCGCTGCGCTTGGCGCGCTGACAAAGGCCTGACCGGCCCGCGCCGCGCCGGTGCCCGGGGGATCAGCGGCTGCCCGTCCGTCACCGCCATTCCGGCAATGGCTGCCCCGGACGGGATGACAGAGGTTCCCGTCAGCCCCCGGCCAGGGGCCGGCGGCGGCAGGCGCGCTCTTTGCGGGGCGGCGCGGATAGGGTAGCCTGCGGCAAGGCAGATCAGGAAACGGCGGGCAGAATGCAGGTGACACGGCGCGCGGTGACGGCGGGACTTTCGGCCTTGCTGCTGGCGGGCTGCGGTGGCGGCATGGGCGGCGGGGCGGGGGCTGGCCCGGCGCAACAGGGGATGCGCCCGGTCCCGGACGCAGGCTATGATGCCTGGGTCGCGGCCTTCCGCCCCCGCGCCGAAGCCAGGGGCATTTCCCCTGCAACGCTGGACACCGCGTTCCGATCTGCCGGATTCCTGCCCGATGTGATCGACAGGGATCGCAACCAGACCGAATTCACCCGGTCGCTGGAAGATTACCTGGCCATCGCCGCTTCGGAAGAACGGGTCAGCAAGGGCCGCGCGGCGCTGCGCGCCTATGGGCCGGTGCTGTCAGGGATCGAGGCGCGCTATGGGGTGGAACCCAATGTCGTCGTCGCCGTCTGGGGCCTGGAAAGCTTCTACGGTGAACGGCGCGGCGACGTGCCGGTGATCTCGGCCCTGTCGACCCTGGCCTATGACGGGCGGCGCGGTGAGTTCTTTGAACAGCAGCTCGTCGCCGCCCTGAAGATTCTGCAGAACGGCGATACCGTGCCGGCCAACATGACGGGAAGCTGGGCGGGGGCCATGGGCCATACGCAGTTCATTCCAACCTCGTACCTTGCCTATGCCGTGGACTTCACCGGCGACGGGCGGCGCGACATCTGGTCGGACGATCCGACCGATGCGCTGGCCTCGACCGCCGCCTATCTGTCGCGGTCCGGCTGGACGCGGGGCCAGCCGTGGGGGGTAGAGGTGAGGCTGCCCGCCGGGTTCGACATGGGTCAGACCGGGCGCGGCCGCACCCGCAGCCCCGCCGACTGGGCGGAGCGGGGCGTGCGCGACATGTCGGGGCGTGCGGTTCCAAACCACGGACCCGCCGCCATCATCGCGCCCTCCGGGGCCGGCGGCCCGGCCTTCATGATCTTCGGCAACTTCGGTGTCATCGCGCGCTACAACAACGCCGAAAGCTATGTGATCGGGGTTGGCCACCTGTCTGACCGGCTGGCGGGCGGCCCGCCCATTCAGGGAACCTTCCCGCCCGATGCCCAAGGCATGACCATTGCCGACCGGCAGGACTTGCAGCGCAGGCTGACCGCCGCAGGGTTTGACACCGGGGGCACCGATGGCGTCATCGGACCAAAGACGCGCGCGGCGATCAGCGCCTGGCAGCAGCGCAACGGCATCACCGCAACCGGAGAGCCGACCCTTGCCCTGCTGGAGGCGCTGCGCTGACCGGCGTCAGATCGCGTAGCGCAGGATCGCGGCAAGCGCGCCGCCGCCCGGCACATCATCGCGCCGCGCCGAGACGATGCGCGCGCCGGACCGCAGGGCACGGCTGACGATTTCATCGACAACGCCGTAGGTGGCAGCACTTTCGGTTTCGGCGAAGGTGACGGTCCCGTCGCTGTCCGACACGGTGCCGGGAAGCACCACGTCGATATCGACGATCAGGGTGTCGACCGCGCCGAAGGTGGCGGCCCGTGCCGCCTGGGCGACATCGGTCGTGGCGCGCCCGTCATTCGCGCGGTCGGCGAAAAGCCGGGCAAGGGCCGCGATGTCTTCGGCATAGATGCCGTCCAGAATGCCCCGCGCCGCGTCGGCCAGATCATGGTCGGGGGTGCGGTCCGGTGACCCGGCAATTCCGGCGGCGGCAACGTGCCCATAGCTGCTGACCGACCGGAAGACCGATGCCAACGGTTCGCTTGCCGCCACGATCAGCGGGCGGTCCTGACCTGCCAGCACCGGGCGCAGCGCGGCATCCACGGCGCGGGCATAGCGCGTCAGCAGCGCGTTTTCGCTGCCCGCTTCGGCACCGTGCAAGCCGCCGCTCATGGCACCATGCGTGCGGCGCCCCAGCGCATCGGCCATGTCCTTTGGCAGGGCCGGGACCGGCACCCTGTGCGCGGGAAGGTCGGCGGAAACCTCGACAAGGCGCACATCGCCCCGGCTGATGGCCAGGACATAGGCGTTCTGCGGAAAGGTCACGGCGCGCAGCAGCGGCTTGATGTGAAACCGGTCAGACACATGCACCTGGCTGTGCAGCCGGTTCGGCAGGCGAAAGGTGGTCACGCCCTGCGGCGTCAGGAACAGGGCAAGGCTGTTGGCCTGATGCGCCCAGAACGCGTCATCGGCGACGATTTCCTCGACGGCATCTTCGATCGGCTGGATGCTGCGCTTGGGCGTACCGGCGGCCACAAGCTGCTGCACGGCAGATTTCAGCAGGGTCTTGAGCTCGATCCGGTCGATCTGCGCCTGTTCGGTAAGCGGGGTGGTCGCGACATAAATGGTCACGCAGGGTGCGGCGCGGGTCTCGGTCAGTTTTGCAATTTCTGATCTGGTCGGCAGGTCAACGTGCAACACGGTGCAATTCTCCGGAACTTGGGGGTGTTATTGCCGGGCCCAGGCTGTCGTGACTGGCCGCGGCTGGCAAGGGGTTTCCCGGTGAACAAGGGGGCGGGTCGCCCCGGCGTGACATCGGGCAGAAGGATCGGGGGCGGCCATCGGCACCCTGACGGTTGCAGGCCGGGGCAGGGCGGGGCGGCAGGGTGGCAGGGTGGCGCAAACTCCAGCTTGTCGGGTGCCGGACTCCGGCCTTGGTGCTCAGATCGGCTGACGGGCGAAGACACGGGTTCTGTTCCGGTTCCAAAGCCGCCCCGTCACGCGCAGACGACGGATCAGACCGCTGACAGACCCCTGATTCCCACCCCTCAGCCCAACGTGATCACGGCTGTGTATCCCCGTCTGACCAAGAGGCGCAAGGCCCCCTTGCCAATCTGCGGTTCGTGACGCATCACTCCGCCGGTCAACCAGGGGGCCTGCCATGACCCAGTCCATCGCCGTTCTCGGGGCGTCCGGCTATACGGGGGCCGAGCTGGTCCGCCTGCTGGCGACGCACCCCCGTTTCCGGATCACCGCCCTGTCCGCCGACCGCAAGGCGGGGCAGCCGATGGCCGAGGTCTTTCCCTTCCTGCGCCACCTGACCCTTCCCGCGCTGCAAAGGATCGACGACATCGACTTTGCGCAGGTCGATCTTTGTTTCTGCGCCCTGCCGCATGGCACCAGCCAGGCCGTCATCGCCGCCCTGCCGCGCGATCTGAAGATTGTGGACCTGTCCGCCGACTTCCGCCTGCGCGACCCGGCGGCCTACCAGACATGGTACGGCCAGCCCCACAGCCAGCCAGAGCTTCAGAAAGAAGCCGTCTATGGCCTGACCGAATTCTACCGGGCCGGGATTGCCGCAGCGCGCCTGGTTGCCGGCACCGGCTGCAACGCGGCGACCGGGCAGTATGCCATTACCCCGCTGATCGAGGCGGGGGTGATCGACCTTGACCGCATCGTGATCGACCTGAAGGCCGGGGTCAGCGGGGCCGGCCGGTCGCTGAAGGAAAACCTGCTGCACGCAGAGTTGTCAGAAGGCACCCACACCTATTCCGCCGGCGGCAGGCACCGGCATCTGGGCGAGTTCGACCAGGAATTCAGCCGCACGGCGGGCCGCCCGGTGCGGGTGCAGTTCACCCCGCACCTGTTGCCGATGAACCGGGGCATTCTGGCGACCGTCTATCTGGACGGCGATCCGGCGCAGGTCCATGCCACGCTTGCGGCCCGCTATGGGGCAGAGCCGTTCTTGCAGGTGCTGCCTTTTGGCGCACTCCCCTCGACACGCGATGTGCGGGGGTCCAATTTCGTGCATATCGGCGTCGCGGGCGACCGGATGCCGGGCCGCGCCGTTGTGGTTGCGGTGCTGGACAACCTGACCAAGGGGTCTTCGGGTCAGGCGATCCAGAACGCCAACCTGATGCTCGGGGTCGAGGAAACCGCAGGGCTGCTGCTGGCCCCGCTTTTTCCATGAGGACAGAATGAAGGGCCTGAAGAAGAAACGCCGCATCCAGATCATCGCACTGGCCTTCGTTGCACTGGCCCTGTCCACGGGTCTGATCGGCTATGCCATGCGCGACGGGATCAATTTCTTCCGCACGCCCAGCCAGGTCACCCAAAGCCCGCCACCCCCGACCGAAACCTTCCGCATCGGCGGGCTGGTGGTCAAAGGGTCGCTGCAGAGGGGGCAAAGCGAGACGGTGACCTTCCGCGTGACCGATACCGCCACCGAGGTGCCGGTCAGCTACACCGGCGTTCTGCCCGACCTGTTTGACGAGGGCGAGGGCATGGTCGGCACCGGGCGCCTGGTGGACGGGGTGTTCCAGGCCACGGAAATCCTTGCCAGACATGACGAAACCTACATGCCGAAGGAAGTCGTCGATGCCCTGAAGGAACAGGGTGTCTATGTTGATCCCGATACCCCACCGAACGGGTGATTGCCGGAATCTTAACCCCGGCAGCCCGAACTGACCGATCCGGAAACCTGCGATCGGAAGAGGGGCATGACCACAGTTCAGGACCTGGCAGAAGAAATTGTCGCCCGCGAGGGCGGTTTTGTAAACGACCCCGCCGACCCGGGCGGGGCCACCAACCATGGCGTGACCCTTGGCACGCTGCGCCGCCTTGGCCTGGACCTGACCGGTGACGGCCGGGTGACCGAGGCGGATGTGCGCCGTCTGACGCGCGCGCAGGCGGTGACGATCTTTGTCGATCATTACTTTCACAAGCCGGGGCTCGAGCGGCTGCCAGAGTGCCTGCACGCATCGGTCTTTGACATGTATGTCAATGCGGGGGCCAATGCCGTGCGGCTTTTGCAGCGCCTGTTGGGCCGGATGGGCTTTCCCTGCGCCGAGGATGGCGTGATCGGCCCGGCCACCTGCGAGGCCGCCCGCCGCGCGGCCGGGGCGGCCCCGAACCATCTGGCCGATGCCTATGCCATCGCCCGGCGCAATTACTACTACCGGCTGGCCGATGCCCGGCCCGCCAGCCGCCGCTTTGCCCGGCGGCGTGACGGCGGCAAGGGCGGCTGGATCACCCGCGCCGAAGAGTTCATGGCCGACCGGTACCGCCTGACGGATGCGGACCATAACGCGCGGGTGGCATCATGGGGCTGATCGGCAGGATGCTGGGCGGCCCCGGCATGGTGACGGCCCTGGGCGGGACGGTGCGCGATGTGTCCGAGGTGTTCACCGAAAACGCCACCCGCCGGATGGAACTGGCGGCAGGCGCGCAGGCCGCCGCCCTGGCCCAGCACAGCGCCGAGTTTGCGGGCGCAGGGACAGGCTGGTTTGACCGGCTGGTCAACGGGCTGAACCGGCTGCCGCGCCCGATGCTGGCCTTTGGCACTCTGGCGCTGTTCGGCTATGCCATGGTGGATCCGGACGGGTTTGCGGCGCGGATGACCGGCCTCAACCAGGTGCCGGAACCGCTGTGGTGGCTTCTGGGGGCCATCGTCGGCTTCTACTTCGGCGCGCGCGAGGCGCATCATTTCCGGGCCCGCGCCCCGGCCTCTGGCACCCCAGTCGCAGCGGGGCCGGCCCGGCGGCCGCGGCAGCCATCGCGCGGCGGCAACGACGCAGCGAAAGCCCCCGCGCCGCAGGACGAGCCGAACGCGGCGCTGGACGACTGGCGCAGGTCGCTGGCCGTGCCGCCTACAGCGGGCGCACCCGAAGCTTCGTGATGCGGTTTTCCCGCCGCGTCACCACTTCGAACCGGAAGCCGTGAAAACTGAACGCCTGCTTTTCGTTCGGGATCATCTGCGCTTCATGGATGACGAGGCCGGCAATGGTATTGGCCTCGTCATCCGGCAACTGCCAGTCCATCGCGCGGTTCAGATCGCGGATTGTCATGGACCCTTCGACAAGGTAATCGCCGTTTTCGGCGCGTTTCAGAACCGTATCCTGCGCCAGATCGAACTCGTCGGCGATTTCGCCGACGATCTCTTCCAGGATGTCTTCCAGCGTGATCAGGCCGCGCAGCGCGCCGTATTCGTCGACCACCAGGGCGAAATGCGTGTGGCGTTTCAGAAACTGGCGCATCTGTTCGTCCAGCGGGGTGGTGTCGGGCACGAAATAGGGCTTCATCGCGATCTTGAGGATGTCCAGATCGGCCAGCGCCCCTGCATTGCCCTGCGGCCCGCGCACCAGCCGGTCAACCTCGCGCAGCAGGTCCTTGGCGTGGATCACGCCCAGGATATTCTCGTCGCTGTCCCGGTAGACCGGCAGCCGGGTGTGCGAAGAGGCCAGGATCTGCGTCAGGATTTCGTCAGGGCTGCGGTCGGCATCGATCATTTCGATCTGGCTGCGGTGGCGCATGACCTCGTCCACCGTGCGGTCGTTCAGATCAAGGGCACCCAGCAGGCGGTCGCGGTCTTCTTTTTCCACCGCACCGCCCGAGTGGCCAAGCGCGATGGCCCCGACGATTTCCTCGCGCAGCGACAGGATATGCCCGTCCGGGTCGGCGCGCACGCCGAACAGCCGCAGCAGCACCCGCACCAGCGCCCGCACGACCGAAACGACGGGCGAAAAGACAAGGATCACCACCCGGATCAGCGGTGCCACGCGGGATGCCGCCACTTCGGCATTGGTGATGGCATAGGTCTTTGGCAGCACCTCGCCGAAGATCAGCACCAGGAACGTCATGACAAAGGTGGCCAGGGCAACGCCGCTGTCCCCGAACATGCGGGTCAGCAGCGCCGTCGCCAGAGAGGCCGAGGTGATGTTGACGATGTTGTTGCCCAAAAGCAGCGCACCGATCATCCGTTCGTTGTCTTCGGTCACCTTCAGCGCCGCCGCTGCCCCGGTTGATCCCTTGTCGGCCTGCGCCCGCAGCTTGCCCCGCGAGGCCGCCGTCAGCGCGGTTTCCGAACCGGAAAAAAGCGCCGACATCACCAGCAGAAGAAGGATGGCCCCGACAGTCAGCCAGAACGCTGCATCCAAAGCGGAATTTTCCATGCCGCGCCCTTTCCTGTGCTGCGCCGCTTATGCGTGCCGTCTGGCGGCGGTGCAAGCACCGGTCAATCCTGCCGGGCCAGCGGGTGATGGGTCAGGACCAGCTGGCGCAGCCGGTCATCGATGACATGGGTGTAGATTTCCGTGGTGGCGAGGTCCGCATGACCCAGAAGGGCCTGGATCACCCGCAGGTCTGCGCCGCCTTCCAGAAGGTGCGTCGCAAAGGCATGGCGCAGGGTATGCGGTGTCACCGCAGCCGGGTCCAGCCCCGCAGCCACGGCCAGGGATTTGACAAGAAGATGAAAGGCCTGCCGCGACAGGTGCCCGTCCTTGCCCCGGGACGGAAACAGAAACCCCGACGCCGGCCTGCCGCAGGCCCGCGCGGCATCCTCCTGCGCATCGCGGGCGGCAAGCCAGGCTGCCAGCGCGTCCTTCGCCGGCCCGGACAGCGGCACCATGCGTTCCCTGCCGCCCTTGCCGCGCACCAGGATCATCCGGGGGTCACCGCGCACCGCCGCCACCGGCAGTTCCACAAGTTCCGACACGCGCATGCCCGTGGCATAGATCAGTTCCATCAGGCAGCGGTTGCGCAGCCGGTCAGAGGCGGGGCCATGGGTCGCGGCGGCGTCAAGCAGGGCGGCGACGTCTGACCGGCCAAGGGTGCCGGGCAGCCGCTCTACGCGCCCCGGCCCCCGGATTGGCAGGGCGGGATTGTCGCTGCGCAGACCCTCTTCATGGGCAAACCGGTACATCTGCCGGATCGCCGACAGCCTGCGGGCCCGCGTGGCCTTGGACAGGCCCAGCGATTCGGTCCAGACCAGATAGGTTTCCACATCGTGCCGGGTGGCACCGGCAAAACCGGCACCGCGCCGGTCAAGCCAGCCGGCAAAATCCTTCAGGTCCCGGCCATAGGCCAGAAGGGTGTTGCGGGCTGCCCCCTGTTCGGCCGCCAGAGCATCGAGAAAGGACGAAATCCAGCGGTCCACCGGTCAGCCGCGCCGTTCCAGCAGCATCATCTCCAGCGCCGTGCGACGCGCGGCATCTTCCAGCCCGACGATCCGCAGCAGGGACAGTCCCTGCGTCACCAGCGGAAGGTCGCCGCGCAGACCGGCCCCGATCCGGTCAATGGCCACAAGAACCGCTTCGCCGATGCGCCCGTCCTGCAACAGCGCCTGCGCGTCAAGGCCGGGCGACGGGTTGCGGAACGCGGGTGCGATGGCGCGGCCCAGACTGTCGGGTGCCGTGCCGTCCGCCGCGCCACGCGCGATGCCGATCAGAAAGCTTTCGGTCGCATCCGCAGGCACCCGCGCATCTGCCGCCGCCCGGTAGCCGGGTGACAGCAGCGCAATGCGGAACGCCAGGGCGGACACCGGCGCGGGCAGGGCAAGCTTGCCCAAGGGGTCGGCAAACAGGGTGGCGAAGGGCACTTCCAGTTCAGCCGCAACCATCCGGTCCCAGACGCCGGGCAGGACCTGCGCCACCGTCTGCGCATCGCCGGCAGCCAGCGCGGCATCAAGGGCCTGCACATCCGCAACCCGGTCCCAGACCCCGCCGGACGCGGCCGGCTTGCGGTCGGTGTAAATGCCCAGCAGGCGGTTCGGGGCGATGGCCCCGGTGCGTGCCAGCCGTTCCGCCGCCTCGATCTGTGATTTCCAGCCTGCCGTATCGCGCAGTTCGGCCTGCGCAAAGGCCAGCGGCAGGGTGTTGGTGGGCAAGGGTTCCCCCACGGCTTCCAGCATCCGCCAGACCAGCGGGGTGGGGCGCGCGGGCCTGGCCAAAGGCGGATCGCCTTCGTACAGTTCCGGGTCGAGGAACCGCGACAGCAGCGCGTCTTCGTCTTCGGTCACGAACCCAAGCGCCTGCGCGGTGCGCAGGGTCAGCGCCGCCGCGTTCCAGTCGCCCGACCGGGCAAGGCAGAAGATGCGGGCGGGGAAGGTTGGTGCCAGCTGCGGGTTTGCGCGCATCTGCGCGCAGGCCCGGTCCTCGGTTCCGGTCAGCAGGGCAACGTCGAAGCTGCGGCGGAACAGCTCCGGCTGGGCAGAGCCTGCGGCATCAAGAAGGGCTGCGGCCTGCTCCAGCGCGCCGACATCCAGCAATTCGTCGATCCGCGCCAACAGAAGGGTGCCGCGCCCGCCGGCATCGGCGGGGGGATCAGCCTCGGCCAGCATCAGCGTGGTCAGAAGGGCCTGCAGGGCCGGAAGCGTCTCGATCCGTTCGGTGCGGATCAGGGCCACAATCTCTTCGGTGCGGCCCAGTCCCCAAAGCGCTTGCGGCAGGCCGGTGACCTGCGGGGCAAGAAGGCCCGTTGCATCGGGCGAGGGGCCGTCAAGCACGGTCACCGCGATATCCTCATACGCGGCCCCTGCGGTAATGGCAGGCTCGAACCGGCCGGAGCCGGGCAGGGGTGCGGGCACGGCCACCGATTGCGACAGCCAGTCGATGGCCGACATCGGCTCTTGCGCCCGTGCCGCTGCCCCAAGGCCAAACAGGGCGGCCAGCGCCAGTGCCGGGGCAGGGCCGGTTCTAGTCGACATTCAGCGTCACGGGCTGCGTCACGGCGGTTTGCGGCGGTGTCATGTCACCCAGATAGGCGTAGCCTGCCAGGCCGATGACCCCAAGCACCGCAAGTATCAGTCCTGCCATCAGGATACGTCCCATGCCTGCCCAGCCTTCCTGTTCTATCCGGCCCTGCACCGGCCCGCCCCGCGCAGTGCCGTCCGGCGCAGATTGTATATGGCATTCCTGCCAAGTTCACGCCATTCAGGACAGCGTTGAAAGATAAAGTGAGACCCTGTCGAACGTGAGCTGGCGTCTGAAGAAAACCGTTGTGATGGTGGGCATGATGGGGGCCGGGAAGACGGCCGTGGGAACCCAGCTGGCCCGCCTGCTTGGCGTGCCGTTTCTTGATTCGGACGAAGAGATCGTCCGCGCCGCCAACAGATCGATCGCCGAGATCTTCGAGCGGGACGGCGAGCCTTTTTTCCGGGCACGCGAGACAGAGGTGCTGGGCCGCCTGCTGCGCAGTGTGCCTTGTGTGCTGTCGACGGGCGGGGGGGCCTTTCTGGCCGAACCGAACCGCCGGATGATTGCGGATCACGGCGTTTCGGTCTGGCTGCGGGCCGAGCCTGATCTGCTGTGGCAGCGGGTGCGCCACAAATCCACCCGGCCGCTGCTGCGCACCGCCAGCCCGCGCGAGACGCTGCGCAGCCTGTACGAGGCGCGCGTGCCGGTCTACGGCCTGGCAGACCTGGCGGTGGACAGCCGGGCGGAATCTTCCGTGGAGGACATGGCAGATCGGGTGGTCGCGGCCCTGCTGGCGCGGCCCGACGTGCTGGAAAGGAAATGAGATGACGGTCGATGCGGTTCCTGTCGCCCTGGGCGCGCGGTCCTATGAGGTGCGCATCGGGCCGGGGCTGATCGACCGGGCGGGGGCGCAGATTGCGCCGCTGCTGCGCCGCCCGCGCGTGGCGGTGGTCACCGATGAAACGGTGGCGCGGCTGCATCTGGCGCGGCTGGCCGATGGGCTGGCGGCGGCGGGCCTTGCCCATACGGCCCTGGCCCTGCCTGTCGGGGAAAGCACCAAGGGCTGGGGGCCGCTGGCGCGCTGCACGGAATGGCTGCTGGACCAGAAGGTCGAGCGGCGCGATGTGGTGGTGGCGCTGGGCGGCGGCGTGATCGGCGATCTGGTGGGGTTTTCGGCGGCGATCCTGCGGCGCGGGGTGCGCTTTGTGCAGGTGCCGACAACACTTCTGGCCCAGGTCGACAGTTCCGTCGGCGGCAAGACCGGCATCAACACCGCCCAGGGCAAGAACCTGGTGGGTGCGTTTCACCAGCCCAGCCTGGTGCTGGCCGATATCGGCGTGCTGGCCACATTGCCGCGCCGCGACTTTCTGGCAGGCTACGGCGAGGTGCTGAAATACGGGCTGCTGGGCGACGCCGCCTTTTTTGACTGGCTGGAGGTCAACGCGCCGGGCATGGTGGCGGGGGACGCGGGCCTGCGCCAGCACGCGGTCGGGGTTTCGGTGGCAATGAAGGCCGGCATCGTGTCACGCGACGAAACCGAAGAGGGCGAGCGGGCGCTGCTGAACCTGGGCCATACCTTTTGCCACGCGCTGGAAGCGGCCACGGGCTTTGGCGACCGGCTGCTGCATGGCGAAGGCGTGGCCATCGGCTGCGCGCTGGCCTTTGATCTCAGCCAGCGGCTGGGCCTGTGCGCGCAGGAGGTGCCAAGCCGCCTGCGCGCCCATCTGCGTGCCCTGGGCATGAAGACCGACCTGCGCGATATTCCGGGCGACCTGCCGGGGGCGGACGGGCTGCTGGACCTGATGGCACAGGACAAGAAGGTGGTCGATGGCCGGTTGCGCTTCATCCTGGCGCGCGGCATCGGCCAGGCCTTTGTCGCCGATGACGTGCCGCCCGACGCGGTGCGCGGCGTTCTGGCCGACGCGCTGGCAGCGCGGTAGGGGAAAAAGCCAGCCAAACCCGTTCCCGCATCGGGCAAGGTCTTGACGGGATCGATCCCGCCAAGGGTCTGCGCCTGTGAACGGGGGTCCGGTGCTGCATCCCCCGCCATGATGGCTTCAATCTTGCGCTTGGCGCTTTCAGGTCCGGCGCCGGCTTTCTGGCACATGGCACGGGCGGCTGACCTTCGCCTCAGAATTCCGGCGGCGATCCTCTGTTGTGTGGCCATGACACGAAGCAAGACGAAGGCCCGCTTCAGTTCCGAAGGCGCTATGGCCGGATCGTTGCCGGGATCACCGCCGAATGCAAACCACCCGCCTGACGCGGGCCGCGCCACCGGCGGCACCGGCCCCCCATCAGCGCCCCATGCAGCGCCGCCGCCACGCCCGCCGCCTGCGCATGGTCCGCATTGAACCGCAGGGACGCGCCGTCGGTCCCCGCCCGCGCGCGCCGGCCCCGGTCATGCGGGCTGGCAGGGTCCTGCAAGGCCCCGGTCGCCATGGGCGGGGAAAGGCGATGCCTTTCCTGATCCGCCCGGCCCGGCAGGTGCTGGCATGGTCGGGTCAGACATTGCGCGCCAGCCGCACCATGAGATACCGGTTAAGGCGTTGGAAAGCCTCGGCGGTGCGATCGGTTCCTGTCAGGCGTTGCATCAGGTTCCGGTGCCGCTTTTCGGGCAGCACAAGCCCCGTCAAGCGACCCAGCACCCAGTGGACAACGGGTTTGCTGGCCCTGATTTCGTCCGATACCCGGGTAACGCCACGACCGATCACGTTGAAAAACTGTTGTTCCACGTCGATCGACGGGGCGACGGCGTCTGTAATGTCTTCCTCTGCCACCACCACAAAGGCGGATTGGTGAAGAACCGTCCGAAAATGCGACAGCTGATGCCCGCCACCGGGTTGCGGACCCTGTGCGGCCCGGCCGTTATAGGCCTCGGTCCGGAAGCAGTCGGCGATCAGCACCTGCCCGCCGGGGGCCAGAAGGGCGGCGCATTTCGGCAAGCTGTCCGTCACCGGGATATACTGGAAGCTTTCGGAGAAAAGGCAAAGGTCAAAGGGACCGGTGCCCGCGAAATCCTCGAACGTGCATTCGTGGACAACTGCGCCAGGCGCCGTGTCGCGGCAGCGCGCCGCAAGAAAGGCCGAGGGGACGACAATCTCAACCTCGTGTCCAAGCGCCAGAAGCTTTCGCGCCGTCTCGCCGGCACCGCCGCCGATGTCCAGGATGCGCAGCCTGCCCGGCGGCAGGTACCCCAACAGCTTTGCGGTATAGGCCTCTTGCGCCGCGCGCAGGTTGCCTGCCGTCACCTCGAGCCCGGTCCAAAGCCCGTAATGCAGGTTCTCGGCCCCGGTCAGCCAGCGGATGAACTCCAGCCCCACATCCAGGCCCACGGCCCGCGTATCGATCTTTTGCGCCATTGTGTACCTCTGGCCGCTGCCTTAGCCGCTTGCTGCCGGATCGGCAACGGTTTCGCCCGATGCGGCGTTCGGCGCTTGCCATCGCAGGAAAACGGATCAACTCTGTTGCCTCCCCGACTCCGCCAGGAAGGCCGTGGCCGATGCCGCACAACAACGCCAATGCGCCAGCCCCCCGCCCCGAGGTGCTGACCCGGCCGAAGCTGGAGGGTGGCCGCCGCTTTGTCCTTGCCACAGCCTTCCGGCCGGCGGGCGACCAGCCTGCGGCCATCCGGGAACTGGCCGCAGGCGTGCTTGCCGGGGACCGCAACCAGGTTCTGCTGGGCGCGACCGGCACCGGCAAGACCTTTACCATGGCCAGGGTGATCGAGGAAACCCAGCGCCCGGCCATCATCCTTGCCCCCAACAAGACGCTTGCCGCGCAGCTTTACGGCGAATTCAAGGGGTTCTTCCCTGACAACGCCGTCGAATACTTCGTATCCTATTACGACTATTACCAGCCCGAGGCCTATGTTGCCCGGACCGACACCTATATCGAGAAGGAATCCCAGATCAACGAACAGATCGACCGGATGCGCCATTCGGCCACAAGGGCGCTGCTGGAACGCGATGATGTGATCATCGTCGCCTCGGTCTCGTGCATCTATGGCATCGGGTCGGTGGAAACCTATTCGGCGATGACGCAGGATCTGCTGGTGGGGCAAAGCCATGACATCCGCAAGATCATGGCCGAACTGGTGGCCCAGCAGTACCGGCGCAACGATCAGGCGTTTCAGCGCGGCAGTTTCCGGGTGCGCGGCGACAGTCTGGAAGTGTGGCCCGCCCACCTGGAAGACCGGGCATGGCGCTTTTCCTTCTTTGGCGATGATCTGGAAGCGATCATCGAATTCGATCCGCTGACGGGCGCGAAAACCGATACGTTCCGGCAGATCCGCATCTATGCCAACAGCCATTACGTCACCCCGCGCCCGACGATGCAGCAGGCGATCCAGGGGATAAAGCGCGAACTGCGCGTCCGCCTTGATCAACTGGTGAATGAGGGCAAGCTGCTGGAGGCGCAGCGGCTGGAACAGCGCACATCCTTTGATCTGGAAATGCTGGAGGCGACAGGCGTCTGCAACGGGATCGAGAATTATTCGCGCTACCTGACCGGCCGTGCGCCCGGAGAACCGCCGCCGACCCTGTTCGAATTCATCCCGGACAATGCCATTGTGTTTGCCGATGAATCCCATGTCTCGGTCCCGCAGATCGGCGGCATGTACAAGGGCGACTACCGGCGCAAGTTCACGCTTGCCGAACATGGCTTCCGCCTGCCGTCCTGCATGGACAACCGCCCGCTGAAGTTCGAGGAATGGGATGCGATGCGCCCGCAGTCGGTCTTCGTTTCCGCCACCCCGGCGGCGTGGGAGCTGGAACAGACGGGTGGGGTGTTCACCGAACAGGTGATCCGCCCGACGGGCCTTGTCGATCCGCAGGTCGAGATCCGCCCCGTGGACATGCAGGTGGACGACCTGCTGGACGAGGTGCGCAAGGTGGCGGCGGCGGGCCTGCGCACGCTGGTCACCACCCTGACCAAGCGCATGGCCGAAGACCTGACCGAATACATGCATGAACAGGGCATCCGCGTGCGCTACATGCATTCGGATATCGACACGATGGAGCGGATCGAGATCTTGCGCGACCTGCGTCTGGGGGCCTTTGACGTGCTGGTCGGGATCAACCTGCTGCGCGAGGGGCTGGACATTCCCGAATGCGGGCTTGTGGCTATCCTCGATGCGGATAAAGAGGGGTTCCTGCGATCCGAAACCTCGCTGATCCAGACCATCGGGCGCGCAGCGCGCAATGTCGAGGGGCGGGTGATCCTCTATGCCGACCGGATCACCGGCAGCATGGACCGCGCGATCCGCGAAACCGACCGGCGGCGCGAAAAGCAGGTGGCCTATAACCTGGAACACGGCATCACGCCGCAAACCATCCGCAAGAACATCGCCGATGTGATGGCCGGGCTGTTTCAGGCCGATACCGACATGGCCCGCGTCACCGCAAAGGTCGACAGCCCGATGGTCGGCCCCAACCTGGCCGCCCATCTGGAGGCGATGCGCCAGGCTATGCGCAAGGCCGCCGAAAACCTGGAGTTTGAAGAGGCTGCCCGCCTGCGCGACGAGGTGCGGCGGCTGGAGGCGGTGGAACTGGCGGTAGCGGATGACCCGATGGCGCGCCAGTCTGCGGTGGAAGAGGCGGTGGAAGCCTCCTCGGCCCGGTCCGGGCGATCCACCGGCGGGCGTGGGGGAATGCGGGGCGGGAAGCGGTCACGGGGGGGAAGGCGGTAGCCAAGGCCAGCCGGGAAGACCCAAGGTCGATTGCAAGCCTTCTGTGCAACCGCCGATCCGCCGGGTCTTTGCAAACACGCCCGCTCAAGGTCTGCAATCACGGTGTGGCGCAGTCCGGCGAAGATGCGGGATCAAGCGGGACGGACCAAACGGTTTTCAAGCGACGGCTCCGCACCACAGCGCGCCACAGAAGACGGCCGCCCTGCACCCCGCCGTCAGGCCCGCTTCACCAGCCGGATCAGCACCAGCAGGATCACGGCACCCAGGGTGGAATGGATGATGGCCGAAAACAGGCCACCGCCCACGCTGAAGCCGATGCGCGGCAGGATCAGGCCGGCGATGAAGGCACCCACGACGCCGACCACGATATTGCCCAGCACGCCAAAGCCGTAGCCTTCAACAATGCGCCCTGCCAGCCAGCCCGCGATTGCACCGACAATCACGGTTGCCAGAAAACTGCCGATCACCATCCAAAGCCCCTTTCCTGCCACCTTGGTTAAACCGTACAGCCGAACCCGGTGAACCGCAACGGCAACCCCGGGTGCGGACAGGCCCGGTCTGCTCTGTCCTGCGGCATCACGCGGGCGGGGTGGAAACGGTGGCGCACCACCCCTATCTTGCCATCCGAACGCCCGTTTCGCGGGCGCAAACCCTGCGGCCCCGTCCGCCCTGACCCGCGTGAACAGAAAATTGGCCTCCAAGTTCCTTGACCCCGACCATCCGTTCTTCAAGCCGGTCTGGCGGCGCTGGCTGACGGCCGTTCTTCCGTTGGCCTGGGCGATTGTCGAAATTGTCACGGGCAATGCCCTGTGGGCGCTGCTGTTCGGGGCCGTCGGGGTTTACGCCTTCTGGGTTCTGATCGTCAAAGGCCCATCGGCCTGAAGCAGCACCAGAATCTCGTCGGCCAGCGCCTGCACTTCGCTGCCGGCGGCGGATCTGCCCGCTTCCTGCACGCCCAGCCCGGTTCCCATGGTTTCGGCAAAGGCCACGCGGTGGCCCAGACGCGCCCCTGCCAGTCCGGCATCCAGCCCTGCCGCCGCCTGCGCCACCTCTCCGGCCAGCCGCGTGCCCGCCTTTGTCCGGTTCAGCACGATGGTGGTGCGCCTGCGCTCGCGCGCGGCAAGGTCAATCACCCCTTCGACCGCCCAAAGATCGATATGGCTTGCCGCCACCGGGATCAGGATCAGGTCCGCCTCGCGCAGGGCAGGCCGAAGATCGGCATCAACCTTTGGCGGGGTATCGACAATCACGATATCCGTCGTCTTGCGCAGCTTTTCGCATTCATAGGTCACGCCCCAGGCGCTTGCCGTTGACAGGTCCATCCCCGGCACCGCCATCCGCGCGCGCCGCGCCAGAAACCAGCGGCCGAGGCTGCCCTGCGGATCGGTATCCAGCAAGGCCACGGAATGGCCCATGCGGACAAAGGCAACAGCCAGGTTCACCGCCAGCGTCGTCTTGCCGGACCCGCCCTTCTGCTGCGCGATCGTGATGACTTTTCCCATGCGCCCCTCTTTCTGCGGCGCAGCATAGCGGCGCTTGCCCGCAATTGCACGGATTTTGGCGACGCCCGGAGAATCTGCGCGCAGGGGTGTCAGGTGACCGCTGCGGGGCCGTGCCCCGTGCGGTCTGGCCGGGGCCAAAGCCCCGGCCCGCGCCCGCCCCGCCCCGGCGGGTGCCGGCCATTCGTTGCGCCTGCGGGACCGGTCCTGCATGACGGCGGCCCCCCGACCGGGCCGGGAAACGCGATGCGTTTCGGGGTCCGCCCGGAACGGGAAGGTTTTCCCGCCCGGCAGGCGGTCGCAATGCTGTTTCGGCACCCTGTCAGGGATGGGGGGAAACGCGGGCGCTGAGGGTGCCCGCGTCATGCCGGGGGGAACTTTGTCCGAAGCCATTTGAGCACTTCAAGCTGATCCTGCGCCGTGGCACGGCGGACCTGCACCAGCAGCTTGTGCAGCGACGGTCTGTCAAGCGTCAGGTTCGCGGCCCCTTCATTGCAGACGGAACATAAGGCACGCAGGTTCCCCGGTTCATCCGACCCGCCTTGCGATTTGTCGATGACATGCCCGATCAGAATTCGTGTCGGGCGGTGGTCGAACAGATGGGTCTCGCCCTCCACCGCGCCACACATTTGGCAGGTGAACCTGTCAAGTTCAAGGACGAGTGCCTTCACGGTTGGCTTCATTGGAACCTCACATTCTCTCGCTTGATCACTCAAAGAAACCATGCAACTGGCGCGCGAACGAACGCGCGCCATGCGGTTGGCCAGGGCGATCGCGGCCTGCTTTGGGTTTCTTGCGCCGGATGATCTTGCACAGCCAATCTTCGCCGGGCTCGCCACGGCACCGGGCGCTGACCTGCGCGGTCGCACCGGGACAGAGCAGGCGGCGCAGAGACCTGTTGCCCATTTCGGAGATGCGGCCCAAGCGTTCCCTGCCGCCAGTGGCATGAGGTCGCGGCGTCAGCCCCCGGCCAGGCAGACAGGTCCCGGCCGGATTTGAAGCCGGCGATATCGGGCAGCGCGCAAACCAGTGCGCTTGCGGTCATCGGGCCTATGCCCGGGATCGTCTGCAGGCGCTGTGCGGCTTCGTTCGCCTTTGCATCGGCGCGGATGTCTGCGGTCAGGGCCTCGATCTTCTTTTGCGTGTCGGCATGTTGATCAGCCAGCAGGTTCAGGGCCTTCCGCGCCGGAGCGGGAAGATCGGCCCACCGTGCGCGCCCACCGGGCCATCGAGAATGCGCTGCATTGGCAACTGGACGTGTCGTTCCGCGAGGATGGCGCGCGCAACCGAACGGATACGGGCCGGACAACATCGCCGTCCTTCGACGCCGCGCGCTGGACGTGGCCCGGCGAGATGGATTCAAGAGTTCGCTGTCAATCAAGCTGAAGCGGGCGAGGTGGGACGACAAATTTCTTCTCAGTCTTCTCGAGAACTTACCAGAAGGCTGACGCAAACGCGATGGCCCTGCCCGGGGATCGAGGCCGGTCATCGGCGAGGAGAGGCAAGCACGAGGCAGGGACCGGCGACACCTAGACAAGGTGATGTGTTGCGCGATACAGTGTTGAGGTTCGAGATAGGGGAGCATTTCCCGCCGCCTGCCCAGTAGGCTTGGCGAAAGACGATGTCGGCGATCTGAAAGAAGTTGGCGTCGAACGCTTCAGAGCAGGCTTTAATGGAGGAGTAATCTTGCACATTCACGGATATCGATTCTTCGCTGGCGCGTGCGCGAAGGGCTGAATTCGGCCGTTTTCAGCCATTGGACGCCTCCGCCTGCATGAATAGGTGGCGAGGCCCGGGCCTGATCTGCAGGTTGAAAGCGACGGAATCGAGCGTGTAGCGCGTTCTGTTGGCGGACGGGTTTCGCAAGTAGGCCTGAGGGATCTTCGAAAGGATTGTCGATGCGCCTGTTATTGTGGTTCATGATGCTTTGTCTGTTCGGGACGCCAGCCCCCGCAGCCGGTGTCACCGAGTTGCGCTTCCAGGCTGCTGGCGTTGAACGGCGCGCTGTTCTGGTCAACCAAGCGCCGCAGGGCGAGGTGCGCCCTGTTGTTATCGTGCTGCACGGCGGGCGGGGCAGTGCGGAGGAAATGCGGAAGCGCACCGGCTTTGACAACCTTGCCGTATCTGAGGGGTTTTCGGTTGTTTATGCACAGGGGACCGAATGGCGTCCCGGTCGACACGCCTGGAACACCGGATATCTGCAGCGCCGACAGGTAGGCCAAACAGATGATATCGCCTATTTCGACGCTCTGATCGACCTCCTGATCGCACGATATCACGCCGATGCGTCACGCATCTACATGACCGGCGGTTCAAACGGGGCAATGATGACATTTGTCTATGCCACTCGACGCCCTCAAAGACTGGCGGCGATTGCGCCGATCGTCGGCACTATGTTCACCTTCGATGTCAGGCCGACAACACCGGTTCCAATCATGATGATCAATGGCGGAATGGATGACGAAGTTCCCCTTGAGGGTGGCATGAGTCGCAACCCACTTGTCGCCAAAGCGCAGGCGGCGCCGTTCAAATCGTTCGAGGAGAGCCTGAAATTCTGGATCGCGGTCAACAAATCAGTTTCCCAGCCAAGCGTTAACGTCTCCGGGACGGTGACGACCCGAACCTACGCCGCCAGAAACGGCGGGGCGCCGACCATTGCCATCGTTGACGCCGTCGGTGGTCACGGTTGGCCCGGAAGTCCTGCCTTGCGCGCGGACAATCGACCCATCCAGTCCTTCCGCGGCGCTGACCGCGTGTGGGAGTTTTTTAGAACCCAGCGGCGCGCCGTAGAATAGGCAATCGGGTAGCTGTTCATTGCCGAAGAAGAGGATTGGGATCGTGCTCCCTGACCACCTGCCACGGCGAGCACTTGGCGGATTCACATGTCAGGTGCAGCGTTTGATCTGAAGGCCGCCAGTTCGTAGCCAATGGCTTTGGCGGCGGTGTTCCAGCCCGGTGTCATTTCGGGTCGGTTGTTCATCAAGGCTGCGACGTCGTTGAGGCAGGTCTGTCTTGCATAGCTCGGATCGGTGCCTTTGGGCATGAACTTCTTCGCCGCTCACCCCTTCGACGTCGACGACGACGCCTGCACAGTCTTCAACTGCAGCGTGCTGTTTGTAGGCTGGGCGCAGCGGGGCCTTGGACGACGTCGCCATGGTTGCGTCGGGAAAACGGTTCCCCGGACCGTTTTCTGATCCTTCTCATCTTCGCCAAACTCACCCGACGAAGGTTGAAACATGGCGAGTTCCGATCCGTCGACGACCTGAAAACCGCGATCACCCGTTTCATCGAACAGCACAACACCAGCAAAGCCAAGCCCTTCACCTGGCGTGCAGACCGAGACAAAATCATCGCCGCCAGAAATCGGGGGGTTCCAATTGTTGGATTTCGATCCCCTAGAGCGTGTTGCGCTCATTCGGTTTCATATCCTGCGGCTTTGAAGAAGTTGTAGCATTCTTCTTCGGTGAAGAGGTCGCAGACCTGGCCGACCGCCTTCCAGAGCTGGTCGGAGGTTCGGGCAGCGGCCTTTCT